>JBBSIS010000225.1:0-5100 GCA_038231955.1 Acidimicrobiales bacterium | reverse complement strand
TGCTGGAAGCGGGCGAGCTCGTCCATGCCCTGGGAGAGCATCGCCGTGAATGCCGGGAGCTCGACGGCGGCGACCCCCGGCATCCGGTCGAGGCCGTGTTCGTCGCCGGTGATGGTCAGCGTGGAAAACAGGGCCGCGACCTGGTCGAGCCCGCCCGGCGCGAGGATGGCGTCCATGGCCTGGCGCAGGACGGCGTCGCGCTGCTCCTCACCAGCTTGTCCGACGCCGGCGAGCATCCCGCCCAGGGCAGTGAACTGCATCCACTCGCCGAGCACATCGCCATACAGGGCGCCCAGCACGCCGGTGTCGGATGGCGCCGACGACGGCATTCTCGACCGTCGCACCGCGTGCACGACGATCGGCTCGTCCGGCGCGCTTGGTCCGGGCCCGTAACGGGCGACGAGGCAGCCGGCCGCCAGCTCGGCGTGGGTCATCGGCGGACCGACGAAGGGCCCGACCGTGCCGAGGTCGACGACGCCATCGGGGAGCGTCGTCGCGAGCTCATGGAGCTGGGTCTCGATCTGGGCCGCGGGCTGACCGGGACGAGGCACGAGCCGATCGACCAGCCAGGCGTAGAGGAGCAACCAGAGGTCGTCGCTGACGTCGAAGACCTCGGCGATGAGCGTCAGGTACTCGGGCCGAACTGGCGTCTTGCCCGACTCCCATCGCTTGTAGTTCGGGTAGGTCGTGCGGACCGCCGCGTCCTCGGGCTTCAGCTTCACTCGTTGCGAAGGGTCCGCAGGACCGCCGAGAAAGGGTAGATCGCGTGCTTCATATGCCACCGTCCGTCGCCGACTCCAGGGAAGTCCCGGAATTGTAACTACTCCCTTGTGATGTCGACAAGGGTCGATCTCTCCGCCGGCGCCGGCTGGCCCGCGCCTAACATGAGATGCATCGAAGGGCACGAAGCGCCGAACGTCGACACCCGGGACGCCGCCCGCCAACTCGGCGTGTCGTTCCGGGATCTCTACGCCTTGATCGACGCCGGGAAGCTGCCGGCGTACAAAGTGGGCCGGGACGTCAAGCTCCGCCAGGCCGACGTGGATGACTTCCGCCGAGGGCGCACCGGCGGCGCGTGACGGCGCGTTCGCTCAGTCGTCGAGACCGCCCCGGCCGCCCATGAGCCGGTCGAGCAAGAAGCGACGGACGCCCTCGACCACAAACGCAATCTCCGGCTGATCCGCCCCCTCGGCCAGCTCGACCACCTCCTCGCAGCGGGCGACCACGTCGAAGACCTCCGCCTTGTAGAGCGTGATCTCCAGCCCGAACCCGACCGGCTCCATCATGGCGCTCCTCCCACGATCGGATGCCGGCCCCGCCAGGGGCCATAGGGAGGCATCCGATCGTTGACCCGCCACCGCCATCGCCCCGGGCGGGGTCAAGGGAGGGCGCAGCCCAGCGAGGAGCGGAGCGCCAGCGGAGCCCCACAGCGGCCCTTGACGCCGCCGGTAGGGGCGATGGCACGGCTTCGCGCTCCGCCGATGGGACCTCAAGGCGATCCTCACGCCGGAGCAGGTCAGCGAGGCGTTCCGCCAGCTGTCCGCCTGGCCGCTGCGCCTGGCCCAGGTGCGTTCATTGTTCGCCCGATTTCTGGCGGAACCGGAAGAACCTCACCGTCGCGGATGCCACTACCAGTTCGACGAGCAGCTAGGGCCGTAGTCGACATCCACGACTTGAGAAGTACACTCCAGTTTGTGGATAGACGTCCGACACCATCGCTGTTGCCGATATTCCGGTCGCAACAGCAGGCCGAGATCCTCGCGCTGCTTCTCGGCGACCCGGACCTGGAGCTGAGCTTGACAGAGCTCTCCCGGCGGACCGGCACTCCTCACCCGTCCGTGCACCGGGAGATCGAGCGGGCGGAGACGGCTGGTCTTGTCACGAGCCGCAAAATCGGCAACACGCGGCTCGTGCGGGCCAACACGGAGAGTCCGTACTACGCCGGGATGGCCGACGTGCTTACGCGCGCGTTCGGCGTCCCTGCCGTCATCACCGATGCGCTCCGCCCGGTGGACGGTGTGGCGGCGGCGTACATCTACGGCTCGTGGGCGGCTCGTCATGCCGGCGAACCGGCCACGCGGCCGGTCGGGGATATCGACGTGCTCATCCTCGGCGCGCCGGATCGCGACGATTTGTATGCATCACTCGCGCATGCCGAAACGCGACTAGGTCGTCCCGTCCAGGCGACGATACGCGCTCCGGGATGGCTGGCTTCCGGTAGCGGTTCGTTCCACGACACCGTCGTGAGCCGGCCGCTGCTGGCGCTTACGATCTGATCATTCGGCGAGGAACAGGTCCGGCGGACGGGAAGCGAGGAGGACTCGGGCGCCCTCGACCGCGCGCCGGCTCGTGGCATTCCGCAGTCCGCTTCCGCCGCCTCGATCGGCGGCGCCGACGGATCGAAGTACTGGGCCGCGTGTCGTGTTCGGCGGATGCGTTCGAAGGTCGGCTTCGCGAACTCCTTGATCTCGCCCGCGAACTGGGCGGACACGGCATCCTCGACGGCCATGTGCGGCCCCTCACCGCCGGTCGCCCGGAGGCCTTGGCGGAGAAGTAAGGCTTCGCCCGCCATGCGGTACGCGTCGTAGGCAGCGGCATAGGCCCCGTCGGCGTCACCGAGATCGAGGCCCGCAGCTGCGGGTGCCCAGGCGGCGGGTGGCGCGGTCGAGCGCGGCCGATGCTGCGACCGCGGGGTCGACGGCGCGGATCGGCTCCAGGCGACCTCGCTCGATCAGGAACGACATCGTGCGGTCGCCCACCGGCCAGCGCGCCATTACGCCTCCTTGAGCTCCTCGGTCTGCTCCTGACCCTTGGGCTTTGCCGGCCGGGTGAACGCCCTGCCGACGATCTCCGCCGCCCGGGCGTCGGCGCCGGGCATGAGGTGGCTGTAGATGCGCAGGGTGGTCGACGTGTCCCGGTGGCCGAGCCGGGCGGACACCGTCGTGATGGCCTCGCCGGCGTCGAGCAGCAACGAGGCCTGAAGGTGGCGCAGGTCGTGCAGGCGGGCCTTGATGCCAAGCTCGCGGCACAGGCGGCCCCAGGCCTGGCCCACGCGGTTGGGCGGGATCGGCTCCTTGGCGCCGGGCGACCGGGGGAAGACGAAGTCCTCCGGCGTCAGCGGCACGCCAGCCGCGTCCCCGAGCTCGGCGGCGTTGGCCCGCTGCGCCCGCAGCATGTCGGCGGTGTCGGGATCGATGCGGATCCAGCGGAGGGCGTGGGTCTTGGTGTCCTCCACCGTGCGCACGCCTTCGAGGTCGAGGACGGCCCGCCGGATGACGACCCGAGCCGACTCGCCGTCGAGGTCGACGTCGAGCCACTTCAGGGCGCAGACCTCGCCCCGCCGGCAGCCGGTGGCGGCGACGATGCGGAACACGATGGCGTTCTCCGGGTTCCTCGACGCCGCCGCCCGGTCAAGGACCCGTAGGACGTCGACCACCACGGGGGGGATCGTCTCGACCTGATGGACCCGGGGCGCGGTGGCCCGGGCGACCGGGTTGCGTTCGAGCCAGCCCCAGCGCACGGCCTGGGCGAAGGCGGCCCGCAGCACGGTGTGGAACCGCAGGACCGTCGCCGGCTTCCGACTGATCGGCTTCGACAGCAACCGGTAGAGGTCGTCGACGACCTTGGGCGTGACCCGGCCCAGTGGCAGGGCGAGAAACCCGTCCGGGAGCTGGCGCACCAGCCGGCGGTACCCGACGAGGGTCGACCGGGACCGTCCGACGTGCTCAATGTGCTCCAACCAGGCCGTCAGCAGCTCGGCCACCGAGCACTTCCTCGGCTCGACCACGCCGCCGTCCACCTCGGTCACCATGGCCGCCAGCGCGCTCTGCGCCTGGCGCTTGGTCCCCCGGAACGTCCGTGTCCGATAGTCCTTCTTGCCGGTGAGGGGGTCGGCGCCCTCGAACACGCGCAGCTCCCAGTAGCCCGGGCGCTTCTCCCGCATCGACCCCTTCATCGCCGCCTCCGGATGGGACACCGCCTGGTCACGAAACGCAGTCTAGCCGCTAGATGGGACACTTAGATGGGACAAACGCGTTATGCAAGGCACTTTCTAGGAGTCATTCCCACAGAGCAACGCTCTGACCAGCACTTATGTCTGCGCCCTCGGCAGGATTCGAACCTGCGACACACGGTTTAGGAAACCGATGCTCTATCCCCTGAGCTACGAGGGCTGGGATGGTAAAAGTCCTGGTCAGAGGGGGTAAGCGCCCTCGCCGCTTCGGACCGTCCTGCGGTTTAGGCCGCGATTAGGCCGCGGGAATTTGGTCGAGCCCCACGGTAGTGGCCGAACTGAACCTCGACGGACCCGTACGACCGTCCGTGGAGCCCCATCCGGAGGCTCATCTTGGTACGTCGCCGCTGCCCTCCCATGGGCGGCGGGCGAGCCGGACGGACCGTCGGGTGTTACGACCGGTGCCCCCTACAGGGGGCGTCGATGGCCACCTTCTTGATCGCGGAGTTGCCGAGAACGGCTGGCCCGAGGCTGTCAAGGCCTGCATCGCATAGCCCCCGTCACCGGGACGGTTCACCGAACCACCCTTACGGGACAGACTCCTCCTGGGCCGCAGCAACATGCGGTCCGATTGTGCCTTCCTCCTGCGGGACCCAGTCGTCGTTCCTCCTGCGGGACCCCGGTCGTCGTTCCTCCTGCCGTCTGGCCAGCGGGTGAGCGGCGAGCGACCGATGGGGCAGGTGGTCAGTAGCCCATGTCACGTGTTCGGTGTCGATCGTGGTTGTGGAGGGGCATCCCAGAAGTGGCCAATAACTGAATTACTGCGACCCATGGGCCCGTACGACCCAGGTCCGATAATGCGGGCGACGCGCCGGTCCTATCCTTCACGGCAGGCGCCGCTTTCGGATGCGATCGCAGTAGTGGTGGTCGACGCAGCCACACGCGGCGGTCCCATTTACGGATTCCCATGGGCGGAGATCCTCCCCTGCTCGTTCCATGCCACCCTTGAAGCTGATCGTCGTAGTCGATATCCTCGATCCCCATCAGGGACTCAGTCTCGGGTGCCGCTTGTTCGCACGACTCGCTTTCCGCTGGTCCGACTGGATCTGCTCGCGTCTCTCGGCAGATTGCTCCTCGTGTAACTCCTT
>JBBSIS010000224.1:0-5112 GCA_038231955.1 Acidimicrobiales bacterium | reverse complement strand
CCGATCCGAAACCCAGCGCCTCCGCCCGCACTGCCGAGGCGGCAAGGGCGTCCCAAGGCAGGTGGTGAGGAAGGGCGAGACCGACGTCCACTCGCTCCGAAGTTAGGCGACATGAAAACCTACGGGTGCCGTGTTGGAGTGCGTGATCAACGTCAGCGAGGGTCGTGACGGGGCGACGATCGACGCCATCGCCGGAGCCGGCGGCGCCGCCGTGGTCGACCGCCACACCGATGCCGACCACCACCGGAGCGTCCTGACCGTGGCCGGGCCGGGCACGGAGGCGGCGGCACGGGCAGTGGCGCGCCATGCGGTCCGCCGGATCGACCTGGGCGCGCACCAGGGCGCCCATCCCCGGCTCGGGGCGGTCGACGTGGTGCCGTTCGTGGCCCTGGCCGGTTCCACCGCCGCCGAGGCCCAGGCCGCTCGGGACCGCTTCGCCGGTTGGGCGGCCGAGGACCTGGGAGTCCCGTGCTTCCTCTACGGCCTCGAGCGGTCGCTGCCCGACGTCCGCCGGCACGCCTTTCGTGACCTGATGCCCGACGTGGGCGGCCCCGCCCCCCACCCCACGGCGGGGGCGATGTGCGTCGGCGTCCGGGGCGTCCTGGTGGCGTACAACGTCTGGCTGGCCGACGAGGTGGGCGTGATGACGGCTCGCCATGTCGCCGCCGAGATCCGGGGGCCTGCCCTCAGGGCCCTCGGCCTCCAGGTCGGCGGCCGGGCGCAGGTGTCCATGAACCTGGTCGACCCGCTGTCCGTGGGACCGGCTGGCGCCTACGACGCTGTGGCCGAGCGGGTGGCGGTGGCCGGCGCCGAGCTGGTGGGCCTCCTCCCTGCGGCGGTGCTCGAGGCCGTGCCCGAGATCCGCTGGGACGAGCTGGACCTGGCCCGGTCGAAGACCATCGAGGCTGCGGTGTTGCGCGCCGGCTACTGAAGGCGCGGAACCCTCCCGGGCTGACGCCCGAGCGCGGTCGTGGGTCGCGCTCGGGCGCCGCCAAGGAAGGCAGGGAAGCTTGTTACGCCGACGCCGCTCCGCCGGGACGGTGGGCAACGGTGCGCTGGCGGCGGATGCGACGACGCTCCCGTTCGCTCAGCCCGCCCCAGATCCCGAACTTCTCGCCGTTGATCAACGCGTACTCGAGGCAGTCCTCCTGGACGACGCAGCCCCGGCACACGCCCTTGGCCTCCCGGGTCGACGCCCCCCGCTCCGGGAAAAACAGCTCGGGATCGACCCCCAGACAGTTGGCCTGCCCCTGCCAGCTACTGTCCCCGAGGTCGAAACGGTGTCCCCGTCTCTGCTCCATCGGCCGCCTCCCCTCACCAGTAGTCGTCGTGTGGTGGCTGCCCAGCGCCGGTTGAAGAGCCCGGGCTGCCACCCGTGTAATTACAACACTGTAATCATCGCTCCTATCCCGGCCGGGCGCAAGGCCGGGCGGTAGAATGTGGAAGGAAATGTCAGGCGACCCACTACGGATGCCGGTACAGATCGACGCGGTGCGGGCCGACATCACCACCGAGGCGGTCGACGCCATCGTCAACGCAGCCAACTCTTCGCTGCTCGGCGGCGGAGGCGTCGACGGGGCCATCCACCGGGCCGCGGGGCTGGAGCTGCTCGACGCCTGTCGGGCCCTGGGCGGCTGCTCGACCGGCGACGCCAAGGCCACCCCCGGCTTCCGGCTCCCCGCCCATTGGGTCATCCACACGGTCGGGCCGGTGTGGCGGGGCGGGGGCTCGGGCGAAGCCGACCTTCTGGCCTCCTGCTATCGCCGCAGCCTGGAGGTGGCCGACGAGGTGGGCGCCCGTACCGTCGCCTTCCCGGCCATCTCGACCGGGGTCTACGGCTTCCCGTCGCAGGAGGCGGTCGCCATCGCCGTCGCCACCGTCCGATCGACACCCACGTCGGTCGAGGTGGTCAGGCTGGTGGCCTTCGACGACCGGACGCTGCAGCTCTACCGGCAGCGCCTGACGAGCGACGCCTGAGCACGAGTCAGGCCGGCCGGTGGCCCCGCCGGTCCCGACCGCCCCGTTGGGCCCGCTTCTGCTCCAGGAAGTCGACCAGCACGTAGCTGCCGAGGTTTTCGGGCGTGGTGAAGAAGGCCCGGCCCCGGTTCATGCGGGTGAGCCGCTCGACGAAGGCCTGGAGATGGTCGGTGGCGTCGAGCATGAAGGTGTTGATGCGGATGCCCCCGGCCGTGCAGCGGGCCACCTCGGTCAGCGTCGCCCTGACCGTCTCGGGGACGGGCGGGTAGTTCACGAACACGCCACCGTCCGCCTCCAGGTGAGCGGTGGGCTCACCGTCGGTGATCATGACGATTTGCTTGGTGCCCGACTGGCGGGACAGCTGGCGGCGGGCCAGGAGCAGGGCGTGCTGCATATTGGTACCCATCACGAAGTCCCACGAGACCTCGGGTAGCTGCTCGGGCCGCAGCGGCCGGGCCACCTGGCTGAACCCGACGATGCCCAGGTAGTCCCGGGGGTAGCGGCTGGTGATCAGGGCGTGGAGGGCGAGGGCGACCTTCTTGGCGGCCAGGAAGTTGTCCCGCATCGGCATCGAGAGCGACAGATCCAACAGGAGCACGGTGCTCGTGCGGGTGACAACCTCGGTCCGCTCCACCGCGAAGTCCTCGGGATCGAGGGCGACGGGCGAGCCCCCACCGGTGCGGGCGATGGCGTTGCGGATCGTGCGCTCGATGTCGAGGTGGAACGGGTCACCGAACTCGTACGGCTTGGAGTCGAAGGTGCGCTCGTTGCCCGGCCCCTCGCCCTCGGACTGGTGACGGCCGAGACGGTCCTTGGACAGCCGTGAGAAAAGGTCGGACAGGGCGTGCTGTCCGACCGACCGCAGGCCCCGGGGGGTGAGCTCGAGGCGGCCCTCCCGGGTCTCGATGAGACCGGCTTCCTCCAGCATCCGGGTCAGCTCGGCCAGTCGCTCCAGGCTGCGGGCCGCGTCGGGCCCGAGCAGGTCGGCGGCGATGTCCAGGTCGGCCTCGGCCAGGGCCCCGGGCGAGCCCGCCGAGCGGAGGAGGTTCTCGAGCTGGTCGAGGTTTGCCAGCCGCTCCATGAGCTGGGCGGCGTCGCCCATTCCGAGGGGGCCCGAGCCGGTGGTCTGGTAGCTGTTGTCCCACCCGGCCTGCGGCACGGCCGCCCGCAGGTGGTGGCCGAGCTGATCCACCTGCCAGCGCAGGTCCATGTCGTCGAGCAGCTGGTTGGACAAGGCCTGGAGCTGGGCCCGCTGCTCCGGCGCCAGGGAGTTCATGAACGCCTGGGTGGCCGCCATCTGGGCCGCCATCTGCTCGAGCAGCTCTTCGAGGCTCTGGGGGTTGGCGGGGAAGAACTGGCCGTACTGCTCCATGAACCCGTCGAAGTCCGGCTCCTCGCCCCTGCCCCGCTGGTCGAGCATCTGGTTGAGGGACGAGAGCATGTCCTTCAGCCGGGCGATCGCCTCGGGGCTGGTCCCGGCCATGGCCTCCGACACCTGGTTGAACTGGGACTTCAGCAGCTCCTGGCGGAGGCGCCCGACCAGGTTCTCGAAGCGCCGCTGCGCCTCGCCCGAGGCGAAGTCGTATTCGGCGAGCGATCGCACCTGGCCGGCCAGGTCGGGCGGCAGCAGGTCGAGCTGCATGCGCCGCTCGGCCATGGCCCCGCCAACCACGTCCTCCCGGCGGGCGTCGCCCGACTGGCGAGCGGACTCCTCCAGGCCGTCGAGGGCGGAGCGTTCCTGGTCGACGACCTCCCGCAGCTCCTTGGCGATGTCGTCGTAGACGCCGCCGAGGTCGTGCGACGCCAACTCCTCCTGGCGGCGCTGGCGCAGGCGCTCGAGGAGCTCCCGCAGACCGGCGATCCGCTCCCCCATCCGGTCCTCGAGGCCCTCCTGCAGCATGCGTCGCAGGGCGGCGTGCATGTCGCCGTGGTAGACGAGATCGTCGGTGACCTGGGCCATGAGGTCGTCGGCATTGAGGTCGAACCCGGTCTGGGTTCCGTCCCACCTCGAATAGGTGAAACGGGCTGGCATCAGCCCCGGCCCCGGTAGGTGGCCCGCCCACCGGAGGCATCCTTGTTGAGCCGGCGGGAGAGGTGGAGGCCCTCGAGTACAAGCTCGACCGCGCTGGCCAGGGCGGCGGGGTGCTCGCTACCGGCCAGGGGCACGACGACTTTCCGCAGGGCCGGCAGCGTGGCCAGGGCGGTCACGTAGTCGGCTGACGCCACGTCGTCGCCGGTGTGGACGATCGTCCCGCCGTCGAACTCCTCGATGGCCCGGCGCAGAGTGTCGATCGGGCAGCGGCGCCGGAACACGTCGAGCACCGACGTCTTCACGATCCGGTCCAGCACCGAGCCGTCGTCGCCCTCGTCGAGGGACTCGATCTCGATCTTGCCGGCGGTGGAAGCGGGCAGTGCCTCCAGGTCGCTGACCCGGGGCACGACCACCGTCTCGCCCAGGCGCAGGGCCCGCCGGGCGGCGTTGGCCACCATGGTCTCGTAGTTGGCGATGGTGAGGCGCACCGACACCCCGGAGCGCTGATTGACGTGAGGGTCGCGGCGGGCCTCGTGGGTGATGGTGGCCACGATCTCGGCCATGTGGTCGGGCACCTCGATCCTCAGACCGGGCACGCCCACGTCGGTGGCGTCGAGGATCCGCGCCTCCTGGCGCACCACCGAGAGCTCCAGGTCGGTGTCGAGGGGGTAGTGAGTGCGAATCTGGGCGCCGAAGCGATCCTTGAGCGGAGTGATGATCCGGCCCCGGTTGGTGTAGTCCTCGGGGTTGGCCGACGCCACCAGCATGAGGTCGAGGGGCAGGCGGATCTTGTAACCCCGCACCTGGATGTCGCGCTCCTCCAGCACGTTCAGCAGGCCGACCTGGATGCGCTCCGACAGGTCGGGCAGCTCGTTGATGGCGAAGATGCCGCGGTTGGCGCGGGGAAGAAGTCCGAAGTGCATCGTCAATTCGTCGGAGAGCAGATGGCCGCCGCGCGCGGCCTTGATCGGATCCACGTCGCCGATGATGTCGGCGATCGTCACGTCGGGGGTCGCGAGCTTCTCCACGTAGCGGCTGTCGCGCTCGAGCCACGCGATGGGCGTGTCGTCGCCGGCCTCCGCGAGCAGGGTCCGGGCGCACTT
>JBBSIS010000223.1:0-5114 GCA_038231955.1 Acidimicrobiales bacterium | reverse complement strand
GCCAAGCACCCATTTGGTGCCGGTACCGGCCGTGACCACGTGGAGGTGCTCACCCACCACCGGTTCGAGCCAGTGCTCGAGGGGTGTGCGCAGGATGCCGCCGACGGCGGCCAGCACGGCCAGCACGACAAGGGGGAACGCCATCGAGGGGGGCGACTCGTGGGGCTTGAAATCGCCATGAGCACCGGCGCCCGCGCCGTGCTCATCGGGCGCACCGGCGCCGTGGCCACCGGCCGCGGCCGGCTCATGGTCGGGCTCGGCCTCGGCCTCCGCCGGCGACTTGGCATGGGCCGCCTGCTGCCACCGCTCGTCGCCGTAGAACACCAGGAACACCTGCCGGGCCATGTAGTACGCGGTCAGCAGGGCCGTGACCAGGCCGATGAACCACAGCACCGGGCTCTTCTCGTAGGCGTTGAGCAGGATCTCGTCTTTTGACCAGAAACCGGCGAAGGGCGGGACGCCGGCGATGGCCAGCCAGCCGACGATGAACGTGGCGCTGGTGATGGGCATCCACTTGCGCAGAGCGCCCATGCGCTTCATGTCCTGCTCGTCGTGCATACCGTGGATGACCGACCCGGCGCACAGGAAGAGCAGGGCCTTGAAGAAGGCGTGGGTGACCATGTGGAAGATGGCGGCCACGTAGGCGCCCGAGCCCACGGCCAGGAACATGTAGCCGAGCTGCGACACCGTGGAGTAGGCGAGGACCTTCTTGATGTCGTTCTGGGCGCAGGCGATGGTGGCGGCGAAAAAGGCGGTGAGCGCCCCGATGGTGGCGATGAGGGTGAGCGCGCCCGGAGCCAGGTCAAGGATCGGGTTGATCCTGACCATGAGGAAGACGCCCGCCGTCACCATGGTGGCGGCGTGGATGAGGGCGGAGACCGGAGTCGGGCCCTCCATGGCGTCGGGCAGCCAGATGTACAGCGGCAGCTGGGCCGACTTCCCCACCGCTCCGACGAACAGCAGCAGGGCGATGGCCGTGGCGGTGGTGTGGGTGAGGGTGCTCGCCTCCTCCAGCACCCTGGTGTACTGCAGGGTCCCGAAGGTGGCGAAGATCAGGAACATGGCGACCATGAAGCCGAAGTCGCCGACCCGGTTGGTGACGAAAGCCTTCTTGCCCGCGGTGGCCGCCGACGGGCGTTCGAACCAGAAGGCGACGAGGAAGTAGGAGCAGGCGCCCACACCCTCCCAGCCCAGGAAGGTGAGCAGGAAGCTGTCCGACAGGACCAGCATCAGCATCGAGAAGGCGAACAGGTTCAGGTAGAGGAAGAACGTGGGGTAGCGCTCGTCGCCGTGCATGTACCCGATCGAATAGAGGTGGATGAGGGCGCCGACCCCGGTGACGAACAGGGCCATGGTCACAGAGAGGGGGTCGACGAGGAACCCGACGTCGACGTGGAGGCCTCCGACCGGGATCCAGGAATAAAGGTGCTGTTCGAAGACCCGGTTCTCGCCGTGACGCCCGAGGAGGTCGACGAAGACGCCCAGGGCGACGGCGAAGGCGCCGAACATCATCCCCGTCCCGAGCCAGCCCGCCTTTGGGTCGCCGAGGCGGCTGCCGGTGACGAGCAGGATGAAGAACCCCGTCAGGGGCAGGGCAGGGATCAACCAGACGGCATGGCGCATCGTGGGTAGGGCCCCTCAGCCCTTGAGCAGGGAGATGTCGTCTGCGGTGGCGCTGGTCCGGCGGCGGAAGATGGACACGATGATGGCCAGGCCGACCACGACCTCGGCGGCCGCCACCACCAGCACGAAGAAGACCACGACCTGCCCGCCGATGTCGTCGAGCATGCGGGCGAAGGTCACAAAGGTGAGGTTGACGGCGTTGAGCATGAGCTCGACGCACATGAACATGACCAGCACGTTGCGACGGGTCAGGAGACCAACCGCGCCGATGGTGAAGACGATGGCCGCCAACCCCAGGTACCAAGCGCCTGGGACGCTCACTGTGCTTCCCTCACTGCGTCACCTCGTCGCCGGAGCCGCGGACACCGCCGGAGGGGGAGTGACGAGCCAGGACCACGGCGCCGATGACGGCGATGACGAGCAGGACCGACGTCGTCTCGAAGGCCAGCAGGTAGCGGGTAAACAGGGAGCGGGCCAGCTTCTCGATGTTGCTGCCCTCGCCGCTGGCCGCCCCGGCGACCGAGTGGGCGCCCGACACCCAGGCGGTGCGGGCCAGGAGAAAGATGCCGGCGAGGACGCCGACGCCGGCCAGCAGCGCCACCGTGCGCTGGCCCGGCAAGGGCTCACGGGAAAGGTTTTCGGAGCGGTCCACGCCCAGGAGCATGATGACGAAGAGGAACAGCACCACGATGGCGCCGGCGTAGACGATGATCTGCACCGCAGCCAGGAAGTGGGCCTGCTGGGCCACGAACAGTACGGCCACGCCGAACAGGGTCAGCACCAGCATGAGCGCCGAGTGCACCGGGTGAGTGGCCAGGACCACGCCCAGGGCGCCGGTCAACATCGCCACCGCGGCCACCACGAACACCACCCAGTCCATCAGGCTCGGCCCTTGCTCTTGGACGGGCCTCTGGTCGCCGGATTGCCGTGGGCGACGACACCGGCCGGCTTCGCCGGCGCGGCGGACTTCCTGGGCGTGGCCGGCGTGTCGTCCTCCTGGGCCTGCTCGGGGGCGCGGATACCGAAACCGAGCTCGGCGGACCAGGCGACCCGGCCCTCGTAGGCGGCCGAGCCGGACGGAGCCGTGGCCCGCACCCAGGCCGAGGTGTTCTTCTCGTCGCCGGGGCGCCAGTCCTCCCAGGGGAGCTTCTGCGGGTGGCCGTCGTCGCCCACGACCAGTTCGGCCTTGGTGTAGATGGCGTCCTGGCGGTCGGTGAAGGAGAACTCGAAGAGCTTCGACTCGGTGATGGCCTCGGTCGGGCACGCCTCTACGCACAGGTCGCAGTGGATGCAGCGCAGGTAGTTGATCTCGTAGACGAAGCCGTAGCGCTCGCCGGGCGAGACCGGCTCGTCAGGCGGGTTGTCGGCGCCGCGCACGTAAATGCACCGGGCCGGGCACACTCCGGCACACAGCTCGCACCCGATGCACTTCTCCATGCCGTCCTCGTAGCGGTTGAGGACGTGACGACCATGCAGGCGCGCCGGCTTCGGGCGCTTCTCGTCGGGGTACTTGTTGGTCACCCGGTCGTCGAACATCTGCTTGAACGTGACTTTGAACCCGTCGAGGTAGCCCACTACTGGTCCCTCCTCATCATGTCCCGACCTCCGCCGTCTCTCCCTGGCGCAGAGCGGCGCCCAGGCCGGCCCAGGCAAGGGCGCCGAGGGCCACCCCGACGATCAGGACCACGCCCACGTTCCAGCCCTGGTCCCGCCCGACCCGTAGGGCAGCAATGAGCAGGAGCCAGTAAAGGGCCAACGGGATGAGCTTCTTCCACCCCAGGTCCATGAGCTGGTCATAGCGCAGGCGGGGCAGGGTGGCCCGGAACCACACGTAGACGAACAGGAAGACGAGCAGCTTGGCAAAGAACCAGACGACCGGCCACAGATCGGGCAGGAAGCCGATGTGCGGACCGTTCGGGCCACCGAGGAACAGGGTGACGGCCACCGCCGACACGGTGACGGTGTTCATGAACTCGGCCAGATAGAAGAGGGCGAAGCTGATCGAGGAGTACTCGGTGTGGAAGCCGCCCACCAGCTCCTGCTCGGCCTCGACCAGGTCGAAGGGCGGCCGGTTCGTCTCCGCGGTCGCTGCGATCAGGTAGATGACGAAGGGCACGACGCCCAGTATCCAGAGGTTCCATCGATACGTGGCCTGGCCGGCCACGATGGCGTGGGTGGACAAGGAGCCGGTGGTCAGCACGGCGGCGGCGACCGAAAGGCTCATGGCCGCCTCGTAGGACACCATCTGGGCCGACGCCCGTACCGACCCGAGCAAGGGGTACTTCGAACCCGACGCCCATCCCGCCAGCATGATGCCGTAGACGGCGATCGACGACATGGCCAGCAGGAACAGGACGCCGATGGGCGGGTCGGCGAGCTGCAGGAAGGTTCGGTGCCCGGCGATTGAGATGGTGCCCCCGACAGGGATGACGGCGAAGGCGGCGAAAGCGGGGACGATCGACAGGTAGGGCGCCAGCCGAAACACCCGTCGATCGGCCTGATCGGGGAGCAGGGCCTCCTTGAAGAAGAGCTTGATCCCGTCCGCCAGCGTCTGGAGGAGCCCCCACGGCCCGGCCCGGTCGGGCCCGATCCGGTTCTGCATGTCGGAGATGACCTTGCGCTCGAACCACACCATCAGCAGCACCGACACCAGCAGAAAGGCGAAGACGATCAGGACCTTCAAGGCCACGATGAGCAGGACGGCGAGGTTGATCCCGTCCGAGAAGAGGGGGTCGCCCACGGCTACTTGACCGTCTCGATACGAAGGTCGGTCACCGGTTGGCGGACGTCGATCAGCTCGGCTGCGCCTTCTCCCGGCGTGTTGAAGGTCAGCCTGGCTGAGCCCCGCAGCACGTGGGCGTCGGCGGCGACATCCAGCACGAGCGACATCCGCGACGATGACACCCGGACCCGATCGCCGGTGCTGACGCCCAGGCGGCCGAGGTCGGCGGGGTTGACCCGCAGGCACGGGCCGGTGACCAGGGCGGCCAGCGACGGCGAGCGCTGCACGAGTGTGCCGGCGTCGTACAGGGCCCGGCCGGACACGAGGCGCAGCGAGTAGGCGTCAACTGGGGGCGCCGGCGGCGTGGCCGCGCCGGGCCGGTACCGCAGCAGCGCGGGTCGAGGGCCGGCCGGGGCCGGTGGGGCCTGCGGTGGAAGGCCGGCCATGGGCTCCAGGGGGTCGTCCGCGCCTGCATCGCCCTCCGACGTGGCAGGGCGGTTCTCGGGGATGACGCTGCCTAGGTGGGCCCGGTTGGCGGTCACTTCGATGGCCTCGGACGGTCGGTCGGCACCGGTGGCGCCGTCGCCGCCCGGCTGAAGGGGCGCGATGAGGCCGTCGCGATTGCCGCGGGCGGCCAGCAGCGTGGGAGTAAGCCCGGCGTGCGACGGGGCGAGAGCCTCGATCTCCGCTGCGATGTCGTCGAGCGAGGTGAAGCCCAGGTCACCGCCGAGGCGGGCGGCCAGGTCGGCGGCGATCATCCAGTCGCGTC
>JBBSIS010000222.1:0-5132 GCA_038231955.1 Acidimicrobiales bacterium | reverse complement strand
GAAGCCCTCCGACCCCAGCTCCCCGGCGTCGAGAGCACGCCGAAGCCCGTTGAGCGCGTCGCGGTCCTCGTCGGCCACCTGGTCGCGAGTCGCCTCGACCAGGACCAGGTGGCATGGGCGCCGGTTGGCCGACGCCATGCGGACGTAGCGCTCGCGCTCGGCGGCGTCCAGGTCCTCGGCCACCAGGGCCACCGAGTCACCGGCCGTCAGGCGCTTGGCCACGGTGGCGTCGAGTAGCTGGCGCGCCTTGTCGTCGTCCTCTATCCCGCGATCGGTCAGAAGCGAGCGCACCTTGCCCAGCGAGAGCAGCGCCGACTTGTCCTCGACCACCCGCTCGGCCAGCTCATCCCGGGCCTGCGCCGACCCGGACACGATCAGCAGGAGGCTCCCCGGCGAGTAGCGCAGGAGGGCGGAAGGCCGCAGGGCCCGGCCCCGGACGGCCACGTCGGCGGGGCGGGGTGGGGCGCCGTCGCGCCGTGGCCGGTCGGACGACCAGCCTCCGCGCTCGTCTTGATCGATCTTGACGCTGCGGCTGGAAGGAGGGGTCGGCATGCCCCCATGCTGACGACTCGGCGATCGGCCAGGGCCGCGGGCCATGTGGCGACCGGCCATTGGCACGAATTCTGGCGCGAAGGTGTAGGGGTGTGAGACTGGGTAACCCGTAGGGGGAGAGCGGTCCCAGGACGAGAGGAAGAGCGTGGCGAGAAAGCAGTCGGGTTCCAAGTCCAGCGGCACGAGATCGAAGAACGGCTCCAGCGGGTCCGGGCGCGGATCCGGGTCGAGCGCCTCCCGCAACCGGCGCTCGGCCGGCAGGTCGGGCTCCAAGCTCGAGTTCGAGGACTACGCGCTCGTCGATCCCGACGATCTGCCCGACGGGCCGGACGTGCTGCTGGACGTCCCCGTGGTCAAGGTGGACGAGATAGACCTCGAGGTCGACGACCTCCACGCGCAGGTGGCCGTGATGGCCGAGGTCAGCGATCTCGTCGAGCTCAGCGTCGGAGTCGACGTGCGGCTGGGCAAGGTGCAGCTCAAGATCGAAGGCGTCGAGGCCCAGGCCCTGCTGAAGGCGCGGCTGCACAACGTGAGCGCCATCCTCGAGCGGGTCCTGCTCACGCTGGACCGCAATCCAGAGATCCTGGAGAGCATCGGGCACGTCGTGGAGGACGTTGGCTCAGGCGCCGGCCACACGCTCGGTGAGGCCGGCGAGGCGGTCGAAGACGTGGGCCAGGGAGCAGGGAACGCAGTGCATGACATCGGCCAGGGGGCAGGGCAGGCCACCGGACAGATCGGACAGGGTGCCGGACAGGCCGTGGGACAGATAGGGCAGGGAGCCGGCCAGGCCGCGGAGCAGGTGGGCCAGGGCGCCGGCCAGGCGGCGCAGCAGGTGGGCCAGGGCGCCGGCCAGGCGGCGCAGCAGGTGGGCCAGGGAGCCGGCCAGGCGGCGCAGCAGGTGGGCCAGGGAGCCGGCCAGGCGGCGCAGCAGGTGGGCCAGGGAGCCCAGCAGGTCACCGGTCAACAGGGCGAGTCGCAGTGAGGAGGCGCTGATGGCGCGACAGGCAACAAGATCAGGCAAGTCGGGGCGCGGAGCGAGCAAGAGCTCGCGGTCGGGCGGCAACGGGCGTAGCGCGTCCGAGAAGACCGAGAAGTACCGGTTCGCCCAGAACGTGGGTGGCGAGGAGACCGCGGCCGAGCGCGAGTACAGGACCTATGCGCTGGGCGATGGCGAGAACCCGGGTGACCACCCCGACGTCCTCTTGGACGTACCGGTGGTCAAGGTCGATTCGATTCACCTGGAGCTCGAGGATCTCGACGCCCACGTGGCGCTGAAGGCCAAGGTGCTCGACCTCGTCAAGCTGAACGTGGGCGTAGACGTCCACCTGGGCCACCTGCGGCTCGACATAAAGGGGGTCGAGGCCCAAGCGCTTCTGAAGGTCCGCCTCGACCGCGTCGCGGCGATCGTCGACCGAGTGCTGACGACCATCGACCGCAACCCGGACCTGGTCAAGAGCATCGGGAAGGCCGTCGAGGACGTGGGTTCCGGCGCCGGAAAGACGCTCGACAAGACGGGCGAGGCCGTCGGGGACGTCGGCGAGGGTGCCGAGGGGGCGGTGCAGGAAGTCGGTCAGGGCGCTGGCCAGGCGGTCGGTGAGCTGGGTCAGGGGGCGGGCCAGGCGGTCGGTCAGGTCGGTGAAGGGGCCGGTCAGGCGGTTGGTCAGGTCGGTGAAGGGGCCGGTCAGGCGGTTGGTCAGGTCGGTGAAGGGGCCGGTCAGGCGGTCGGTCAGGTCGGTCAGGCCGCGGATCAGGCGGCCGGCCAGGCCGGCCAGGCCGCGGGCGACGTGGCCGGCGGCGCGGCCGGCGACCCGGCGCAGGCCGGAGGCAGCGAGCCCGCCAAGGCCGCCGAGAAGCACGACGCCACAGATGCGGCGACGAAGGCCGCGAAGGATCTCGGTGTGGACCTGGGTTCGCTCGACGGATCAGGCGCGAAGGGCCGGATCACCGTCAAGGACGTTCGCAAGGCCCAGAAGGCCTGAGGGGAGCGATGGCGTCGCGCAGAGTCGACCGCGACCGGATCGAACGCCCCGACATCGAGATCGGGGCGTCGGTCAGTGCCAAGAGCCTGCGCTTCGAACAGGTGCCCGAGGTCGAGGTGGAGGTCCGCGGATACCCCGACCGCGAGAAGGTCACCGGCTCCGAGCGCGAGAACCTCCCCGACGAGGTGGAGCCGGGCGTCACCTACCGAGACGTGCGGGTGCGCTGGAGGGCCGCCGGCCGAGTCGAGACGGATGAGCCCGACGGGGAGGACCCGGCCTAGCAGGCCCGGACGGCGCCGAGGAACCGCTCCAGCCGATCGGGGTCGCGGGCCTCGGACAGCGACAGCTCGGGCGGGCGGTGCTCGGCGATCCAGGCAGACGTGATCTTCACCTCGTCCACGTCGTCTGCCGGTACCGACCGGCCCCGGGCCGGTGCCTCGGCAAGCACCGCGCGGCAGCGGGCCGACAGCTCGGCCGGGTCGTCGGGAAGCGGCCCCCAGTCGGCTACCCGGCCGTGGACCATCCAGAGCGCGTCGAAGCGGTCCTTGGCGGGGTGGCGGGCCACCACCAGCTTGGGGCCGGAGTCGACCGCGCGCAGCACCCCATCCAGGCGGGAGAGCAGTGAGTCCATCCGCTCGCGCCTGTGCAGCAGGGCGGCCGCGCGCTCGTAGCGGCGCTCGGCCGAGGCCGCGGCCAACCGCTCGTCGATCTCACCCAGCAGCGTGGCGGCCGCGCCGTGGGGTGTGTCGAAGAGGGCAAGCATCGCGTCCACCTGGCGCCGGTAGGCATTTGGGTCGAGGTCGCCCAGGCAGGGAGAGCAGCAGCGGCCCATCTGCCCGTAGATCGACGGGTGCTCGCGGCGGCGCATGCGCCGCCCGCAGTGACGCAGGCGGTAGAGGGAGGTGAGGTGGTCGGCCAGCTCGCCGGCGAGCTTCTTGCCCCTGACCGGGCCGATGCTCACGGCGTGGCCCGTCGCGGGCTGCGAGGACACCTCGAGCACCGGATACTCGATGTCCAGCCGGCAGAGCACGTAGGCCCAGCGGTCGGTGCGCTTGAGCGCCGTGTTGCCCGCCGGGCGCCACTGCTTGATCAGCCGGTTCTCCAGCACCAGCGCCCCCAGCTCGGAGTTGGTGGCGCGGTAGTCGACGATCTCGGCCCGCTCGGTCCAGCCGGCGGGAGCGCAGAAATGGGCTCGCGCGCGCGTGCGCAGCGAGACCGACTTGCCGACGTACAGGGGCCGGCCGCGCTCGTCCCGGAAGACGTACACGCCCGGGTCGTCGGGGAGGTGCTTGAGGTCCGGCCGGTCGGCCGGCGCACGCCGAGCGACCACCGGCTTGGGCCGGGCCCGGCGACGGGCGGAGCGCAGGGCGGCGACGGCGTCGGCCACCGTGGCCGCGCAAGCGCACAGGCGGGGGAGCAGTGCGCACAGGATCCTGGCGCATGTCGTGGCGTCGGGCAGAGCACGGTGCACGGCATCCACCTCGATGCCCAGCGAGTCGGCCAGCAGCGCGAGCTTGCGCTGGCGCACGAGCGGGGCACACCTGCGCGCCAGCGCGACGGTGCACAGGACGGGAGGGTCGGGCCAGTCCATTCCGGCCCGTTCGAAGGCCTGGGCCAAGACACGGCGGTCGAACGGGGCGTTATGGGCCACGAGCACTCGCCCCCGCATCCGCTCGGCCAGCTGGGCAAGCGCCTGGTCGGGTGCAGGGGCGGAGTCGACCATGGCCTGGGTGATGCCGGTGAAGCGCTCGATGCCCCGCGACAGCGGCTGCTGCACTCGGACCAGCGAGTCCCAGTGCTCGTGCAGCTCGCCACCGCCCACGAGCACGGCGCCGACCTCGGTCAGCTCGCACCCGTCGCCGGCGCGCCCGTTGGTCTCGGTGTCCACGGCCAGGTACTCGACCGAGCCCGGCGGCTGTTGCAGCAGGTCCACGGGCCGGGCATCCAAGCGCCTCCGGCGGATGGGCTGCATGCGTTGTTGCGCGCGAAGGGGGGCGAAGGCGTCCTGTCCCGGACCTAGATTGACCAGATGCCACGCTCGGCCACCACCTTCGTCTGCTCCTCGTGCGCGCACGACTCCGCCAAGTGGCACGGCCGGTGCCCGGGATGTGGCGAGTGGAGCACGATGGTCGAGGAGGCGCGTCGTCCCCAGCCGCTCGCCCCCGCCAGGCGGGGGCCGGGAGTCCAGGGCCCGGGCGCTCCGCTGCGGCCAGTCACGCTGCGCAGCGTCCAGGCGCCGCGCATCCCCCGCTTCTCGACCGGCATCGGCGAGCTGGACCGCGTCCTGGGCGGCGGCCTGGTGCCCGGGTCGCTGGTGTTGCTCGGCGGCTCGCCGGGGATCGGCAAGTCGACCATCACCACGGGCGCCCTCGGCCACCTCGCGGGGGCGGGCCGCAAGGTCCTCTACGTCTCGGGTGAGGAGTCCGCCGCCCAGGTCCGCCTGCGCGCGGAGCGGCTTGGCAACGGAGCCCTGGAGATCCCGATCATCGCCGAGACCGATCTGGACACGGTGGTGGCCACCGTCGAGGCCGAGGCCCCGGACGTGTGCGTGATCGACTCGGTGCAGGTGCTCCACGCCGCTGCGCTCACGGGCGCCCCCGG
>JBBSIS010000221.1:0-5199 GCA_038231955.1 Acidimicrobiales bacterium | reverse complement strand
GAGGAGCCCCCACGGCCCGGCCCGGTCGGGCCCGATCCGGTTCTGCATGTCGGAGATGACCTTGCGCTCGAACCACACCATCAGCAGCACCGACACCAGCAGAAAGGCGAAGACGATCAGAACCTTCAAGGCCACGATGAGCAGGACGGCGAGGTTGATCCCGTCCGAGAAAAGAGGGTCGCCCATAGCTACTTCTTCACCGTCTCTATTCGGAGGTCGGTGACCGACTGGCCGGCGTCGATCAGGTCGGCCGCGCCCTCGCCCACGGTGTTGAACGCCAACACCGCGGAGCCCCGCAGCACGTGGGCGTCGGCGGCGACGTCGAGCACGAGCGACATCCGCGACGATGACACCCGGACCCGATCGCCGGTGCTGACGCCCAGGCGGCCGAGGTCGGCGGGGTTGACCCGCAGGCGCGGGCCGGTGACCAGGGCGGCCAGCGACGGCGAGCGCTGCACGAGGGTGCCGGCGTCGTACAGGGACCTACCGGACACGAGGCGGAGCGAGTAGGCGTCGACGGGCGGGGCCGGCGGCGTAGCGGCCCCAGACCGGTGTCGCAGCAGCGCCGGCCGAGGCCCGGCCGGGGGCAACGTGGCGTCGGGCGCCGGGCCGGCCGTCGGCTCAAGGCGGTCGGCGGGGTCGGGTTCGTTCTCGGAGATGACGCTGCCGACGTGGGCCCGGTTGGCGGTCACCTCGATGGCCTCGGACGCCCGGTTGGCGCCGGGGCCCGGGTCGCGGCCCGGCGTCAGGGGGACGACCAGGCCGTCGCGGTTGCCGGTGGCGGCCAGCAGCGTGGGAGTAAGCCCGGCGTGCGACGGGGCGAGAGCCTCGATCTCGGCTGCGATGTCGTCGAGCGAGGTGAAGCCGAGGTCACCGCCGAGGCGAGCGGCCAGGTCGGCGGCGATCATCCAGTCGGGTCGCGACGTGCCCGGCGCGGTGACCTTTTGACCCAGCCGGCTGACCCGGCCCTCGATGTTGGTGGTGGTGCCGGTGCGCTCGCCGTAGCCGGAGGCAGGGAAGACCACGTCGGCCTCGGCGGTGACGGCGTCGCCGAAGAGGTCGACCACCACGGTGAAGCCCACCCCGGCGACGGCCTGGCGGGCCAGAGCGCGATCGGGGAAGTCGGCCACCGGGTCGGCGCCGAGGAGGACGAGCGCCTGCACACGGTTGGCGGCGGCGGCGCGCAGGATGCCGGAGGCGTCCATCCCCCGCTCGGTCGGCACCCGACCCCACGCCGAGGAGTACCAGGCCCGACCGTCCTCGAGCGACGTCCGGCCCGGCAGCAGGCCGGGGGCGAGGCCCATGTCGAGGGCGCCGTGGACGTTGGCCCGCCGCAGCGCGGGAAGGAAGGTGGCATGGGGCAGGGCGGCGGCCAGCACGCTGGCGGCATCGGCCACCGACTCGGCCGACTCGGCCAGCGAGGGGCGCCCGAGGACGACGACGATGGAGTCGGCAGCGCCAAGCGCCTCGGCGGCAGCGCCGATGTCGTCGGCGGAAACCCCGCCCGCCCCCTCGGCGGGAACCTGGGCCGCGGCCAACGCCCGAACCACGGCGGCAACCTCCCCGGGACGGTACTGCAGGCGGGCCTCGGCGTGAGCGCTCAGGCCCGTGCCCTGCGGCGAGATCTCGATGAGCGTGACGCCCCCGTCAACCACCGCCTCTCGCAGCCGCAGGTAGAGGATCGGCAGCTCCTCCTTGAGGTCGGGCGCCAGGAGGACGACGGCGGAGGCGGCGCACGCGTCGTCGATGGTGGCGCGGGGCAGGCCCAGGACCAGTTCGGCAGGGAGCCCGTCACCCATCTGGGAGTCGACGTTGTCGGTGCCGAGTACACCCTTGGCCAGCTTGGCCCACGCGTAGGCGTCCTCGTTGGGCAGCTGGGCCCCGCCCAGGACGGCGATGGCCTGGGGCCCGGCAGCGTCGCGGATGCGGCGAAGGCCGTCGGCGGCGGTGGTGAGGGCCTCGTTCCAACTGGCCTCGACGAGCCGGTCGCCCTTGCGCACCAGGGGCGTGGTCAGGCGGGTGGCGTTGTCGATGACCTCGTAGCCGAAACGGCCCTTGTCGCACAGCCAGCCGTGGTTGACCGGATCGCTGTCCACGCCGAGGTGGCGGATCATGCGGTTCGACGAGGACTGAAGCGCCATCCGGCAACCCACTGCGCACGCGGTGCAGGTGGACTCGACGACGTCGAGATCCCAGGGCCGGGCCTTGAAGCGGTAGGGGGTGGCGGTCAAGGCGCCTACCGGGCAGATCTGGACGACGTTGCCGCTGAAGTTGGAGGTGAAGGGCCGATCGGGGAAGGTGTTGACCTCGGTGGCGTCGGCTCGACCGATGAAATCGATCATGGCGTCGCCGGCCACCTCGTCGGCGAAGCGGGTGCAGCGGGAACACTGGATGCAGCGCTCCCGGTCGAGGGCGACGAGGGGGTTGATCGGGATGGGCTTGGCCCAGTGGCGCTTCTCCTCGACGAAGCGGCTCTCGCCGGGGCCGAAGGCGAAGGTCTGGTCCTGGAGCGGGCACTCCCCGCCCCGGTCACAGACCGGGCAGTCGAGGGGGTGGTTAATGAGAAGGAACTCGAGGACGCCGTCCTGGGCTTTCTTCACCTTGGGCGAGGTGGTGACGATCTCCTGGCCGTCGGCCACCGGCACATAGCAGGCCGGCATGAGGGCGAGGCCGCGAGGTCCTTTGACCTCCACCAGGCACATACGGCACATGCCGACGGGGCGCATGCGGGGGTGCCAGCAGAAGCGGGGGATGTAGACACCGCCCCGCTCGGCGGCGGCGATGACCATCTCACCGGGCTTGGCCTCCATGGCCTTGCCGTCGACGGTGATCGTGACCGGGTCGGCCTTGGTGGGCTCAGTCACTTGGCTGCGCCGGCTGGAGGGCCAAAGGGGCACCCGCCCTCTTTGATGTGGAGGAGGAACTCGTCGCGGAACATCTTGATGCCCGAGGTGATGGAGGAGGGGATCGAGGGCCCGAGCACGCAGATCGTGGTCTTCTGGGGCGGCCAGCCCAGGCCGGGGGCGATGTTGTCACACACGTCGAGCAGCAGGTCGAGGTCGATCTCGCGACCCTGGCCCATCTCGATGCGGCGCATGATCTTGTCGAGCCAGCCGCCGCCCTCCCGGCACGGCGTGCACTGGCCACAGGACTCCCGGTGGAAGAAGCGGGTGATGCGCCAGGCGGCTCGGACCATGCACGTGGTGTCGTCCATGACCACGACCGACCCGGAGCCCAGCATGGAGCCGGCCTTGCCCACCGCGTCCTGGTCGAGGGCCATGTCGAGTTGGTCGGGGCCGAACCACGGCGCCGAGACGCCCCCGGGCACGAAGGCCTTGAGCTGGCGGTCGCCCTTGATGCCGCCACCCAGACGGTCGTCGAAGATGAGGTCGCGGAAGGTGGTCTTGGCCATCTCCACCTCGTAGTTGGCCGGGTTCTTGACGTGGCCGGACAAGGAGAAGATCCGCGTTCCGGTGGACCGGCCGATGCCCAGGGCGGCGAAGGCGGCGCCGCCGTGCTGGACGATCCAGGGCAGGTTGGCCATGGTCTCGACGTTGTTGACCACGGTTGGCGCCTGGTAGAGCCCGATGGCGGCCGGGAAGTAGGGCGGCTTGTCGCGCGGGTAGCCGCGCTTGCCTTCCAGGCTCTCCAGCAGTGCGGTCTCCTCGCCACAGATGTAGGCGCCGGCGCCAGGGTGGACGACCAGGTCAATAGAGAAGCCGGACCCGAAGATGTTGGGGCCGACGGCGCCGTAGGCGTAGGCCTCGTTCAGTGCCGCGGTCAGGCGCTCGAGGCCGAGGGCGAACTCGCCCCGCACGAAGATGAAGGCCTGCGACGCCCCCACCGCGTAGGCGCAGATCAGCGTGCCCTCGATGATCGCGTGGGGGTCGGCCTCCAGGAGCATGTGGTCCTTGAAGGTGCAGGGTTCGCTCTCGTCGCCGTTGATGACCAGGTAGACGGGGTCGGACTTGCGAAGCATTCCCCACTTCTTGCCGGCCTCGAAGCCGGCGCCCCCCCGCCCGAGCAGGTTGGCGGTGAGGACCTCCTGGGTGATGGCGGAGGGCTCCATGGCGAGGGCCTGGCGCAACCCGTCGTAGCCGCCGTGGTCCAGGTAGGACTGCAGCGTCCACGACTGGGGCAGGCCGACCCGGGCGGTGACGATCGGCGCCGCGTCGGTGATCACTGCCCTGCCCTCCTTCGTCGGGCAGTCCAGTGAGCGTCCTTGGTCCGGCCTTCCGTGGCGTTCTGCACGCAGCTGGCCGGGCCGGTCATGACGGCGTGTCCTGGGGGGCGTGGCCGGCGGGCGCGTTCTCGGGTTGTGCAGCGACGCGGGCGGGGAGGCCGACGGTGCGACGAACCCGGCAGAGGGTGCCATGGGGCGGCACGTCGTCGGCCAGGCGGCCGGCGCTCAAGTCGTCGACCAGGCCGTCGAAGTTGTCGTCGGCGATGTTGCCGAAGAACCGCCAGTTGACGGTGAGGCAGGGAGCGGCGCCGCAGAAGGCGAGGCACTCGACCTCTTCCAGGGTGAACTGGCCATCGGCGGTGGTGCCGCCGGCGGCGACGCCGAGGCGGCCCTCGGCGTGCTCCAGCAGCTCCTCGGCCCCGTTGAGCAGGCAGGCCAGGTTGGTGCACACCGAGACCAGGTACTTCCCGACCGGGTGGGTGAAGAACATGTCGTAGAAGCTGGCTGTGCCGTACACCTCGGCGGGGTCGATCTCGAGGAGCTCGGCCACATGGGCCATGCCGTCGGGGGTGAGCCAGCCGTCCTGCTCCTGAGCGACGTGGAGCATGGGGATGAGCGCGGAGCGGGGCTGCGGGTACAGGGCGATGAGCTGGCGCGCCCGCTGGACGTTCTCAGCCGTGAGCCGGGCCATTCAGCGCCGGTCTTCGACCCGAAACCTGTCCATCGGTGGCACCCTAGCGCGCTGCGCCGACCCCTCAGTAGGCCCATTATTCCACTTCCGTACTAGCCCTACCTCGACGGCCTGGTGGAGCGGGTCATCCCCGATCCCTGCACGCAGTCCTGGCCCTGGAGGACAAGGAGGTGGACTGGCAGGCATCGGCTTTGCCCACGCCAGCGGGCTGGCTCTGCTCACCAACGAGGTGGCCAAGACCAAGAGCCTGCTCGACCAGGCCGGGTGGAAGGCGAGGGGAAGACCGCTCGGGTCGCCCGAGGCGTACCCAACGTAGATCGGCGTC
>JBBSIS010000220.1:0-5227 GCA_038231955.1 Acidimicrobiales bacterium | reverse complement strand
GCCAGGCCATCCGCGCTGGCCGCGTTCACGGCCCGGCCGCGACCGAGGCCGCGATCGCTGCCGCGATCACCGCCGGTGACTCCTCCGCCCACCAACCGTCCCTGGTTTAGGGCGTCGGGAGGCCGAGGACGGAGTCGATGGCCCCGCCGCCGAAGGGAGCGCCGCCTTCGGGGCTGGCGGGAGCGGCATTTGCCAGCGGCTTGCTGGCCAGCGGGAGCCCAGCGGAGGCGGCGACGACCAGCACGCTACGACGAACGAGCTTCATTGCCATGATCAGGTACTCCTTCACACCGAAGTGGTGCAAGAGAGATGTTGCTATCCGGGCGTCCGCGGATGCGGACACCTCGTCCGGCTCCCACACGTGGGGGCGGCCCCCACGTGTGGGAGGGCGGAGTGATGCGGTCGAGTGATCAGCCGGTGCACTCAGAGGTGCTGGCCGCGCTGGGCCATGTCTAGAGGTGACCCTGATGAGCAGGCACCTCACCGGGCGGCCGACCCAACATCGTGGGTGGTGCGCTACCGGCGGCTGGTGCGCAACTACGAGCGGCTCCCCGACGGCTGGCTGGCAGCCGAACCCGGACGATACCCCTGGGCGCCCTCGGAGCCCACCTGACCTCATCTCACACGTTCTCAGACAAGGACGACTTCCCTGGTCCCCTCATCGGTGCGGACGAGGATGGCGGCTTTCCCTTGCTTGGCCATCCTGTACACGAAGTCCCCGTAGCCGATGAGGCGCCGGCACGCCTCCGTTAGCGTCACGCCCTCGTGCTGGATGACGTTGTCAAGAGCGGCGACCATCTCCGCGTTGACCGCAACGTTGATCCGCTTCGGCGGCGCAGACCGCGTCGTGCTCACGCCCGACGGGGGCCAGTTGGCAGGTATGCCGTTGGCGGGGTCGATGCTCATCGGTGTCTCCTCAGTGGGTTAGGGGTGTCGTGACGGTAGCCCCAGACCCTGACATTTTCGGGCTCTCACCCGGCTCCTCCCGTCATGATGCCCCGTATGTGTGGGCAAGTCAAGCCGAATGTGTGGGAAAAATGTGGTGTCTGTGTGTCTAGTCTCACATGGTGGGAGAACAAGCGGCACAATCAGTGCTGACGTATCAGCCGCGGCCCTCCCTCGCTCTACTGACGATGTACCCCACCCAGGGGCGGGATCCTCTAGCGCAGCCAGTACCGCCGAGCGGTCAGGCCGAGGCACTCGAGGAAGAGCCCGAAGGGGGAGGGCTCGTCGTGGACGGTGACGACAAGTACCAATATTGCCCGCCCTGGGCCTACGCGGAGATCACCGACGACTATTGCCCGCCCTGGGCCTACGCCGAGATCACCGATGACGACACCTGGGTCGGGTTGGATGCCGAGTGCCTGAGCCGGAACCCCCCGGTGGAGTGGCGGACCAGAATGGATCCCGCCGATGGCGACTAGCTCCCGAAGCAACAGGGCCGCCGCTACCAGGCGAGCGCCTCCCACAGTGCGACCAGCCGGGACGCGGCTGGACAGCGACACCTGGACGGGCACCGACGCCTTCGCCCGAGCGGGCCTACCGACGATCAAGCTCCAGGCGCCGACTCATGACTCCGCGCCGCCGGTGTTACTGACCCACGCCGACAACCCTCAGGGCGCGGAGTTTCACCCAGACACCGCGACCCTGGTGGGGTTGGAGACCGAAGCACGTGAGACCAACACCCCGGCCGCGGCCCGTTGGCGTCGACCACCTGCGCTGCAGAATGATCCTCTAGGTGATCTCGCCAACTTCCAAGGTAACGACCTGTTGGTGCTGCGGGACTACAAGCTCAAAGAACAAGACCAGCGTGACCGACGCTCGCTGCAGGGCGCGGTGCTCCTGGGAATCATCAGCTTGATCGTCCTGACGCTGGTCCTCGTGGTCGTGGCCGTCGGTATCAAAGCGATCACCGAGGGGTTCGGTGAACACATCATCAGCCTGGTCCTGACCGCCGCGCTAAGCGGACTTGGAGGCGCAGTCGCGTGGGCCTTCCGAGGAACTTCCCCCGACAGCACCCCCCGAACTAAACCGAAACCCAGAACCCGGTGAGGCTCCGCCTCGGACCGTCGAGGTGGTGGTCAAGGTGCTGATTCGGCGCTCGCTCCGATTTTGGCCAGGCTCACGCAGGGACCTGCGGTCATGATCGGCAGACCGCCGCCACCCGCCGCGTCGAAGTACGATCACCGTGATGACCGGCCGTGCCAACCCAAAGTAGCTGGTCAGCCGACCCGGACCTCGTGCGAATCCTGCTCGCGGAAAGCTACGGTCTGGCCCTGGCCGCGAGCCGGCTACGCGTCTACCCGAGCCCGGTGGCCCTGCAGGCGCGGGTAGTCGGCCGGACGTCGGGTCGGACACCGCCTGCATGTCACCGGTTCCAGCAGGCCGCGGCGATGAGCCGGTCCAGCACCGCGGCCGCGTTGGCCTGGCGCGCCGGGTGACAGCTCAGCGTCGCGGTCAACACCACCACTGCCACGGGACCGAGCACCAGCACCATCAGCCCGCCGAGCACCAGCAGCGGGATCAGCGACCACACCGCGGCGGCGACCCCACCCGCTCCGGCGCCGGCCACCCCGACCGCCCTTCGCCGTGCCGCCGCGGTCACCGCGACCGTCCCCGAGTCGACGCCGGGGCGCGCAGGGCGGCGCGCAGCGACCACACCCGCCCGGCCTGGCGCAGGGCGTAACCGAGTTGGACCCGGCGAGACAACCCGGCCGCGGCGAGCTCATCAAGTTCAGCGGCGAACTCCTCGCCGTACCGGGCCCGATCCCCCGCGGGCAACATCTGAACCACACCGGCCAGGACCCTTCCTGCCGCCCGGCTCGGCATGACCCGAGTGAAGCGACCGCGGCCGCGGTTGAGGATGCGACCGAGGACGGAGCTAACGATGACGTCCACGAATTTGACGACGAGGGCGACGAGGACGGAGACGAGGACGGAGACGACGACGTTACGACGGGCGCGGCTGAGTGCGACGTCGCGGACGTGTCCATAGAAGGAAGCTCCTCCGCTGCTCACATCGCACCGCCGGCCAGGCCGGGGTTCAGCCGGTGCAGCAGCGGCGCGGGGGTGTGGACCCGGGCCAAGGCGGTGGCCGCGTACTGCACCCCGTCGGGGGTGAGTCGGTAGTAGCGCCGCCGTGGACGGCCTTCCCGCGTGGGGTCGGCGTCCTCCCAGCGGCTCTCCAGCCACCCGCACTGCTCCAGCCGGGCCAGGATGGGGTGGATCGTTCCCGACGCCAGTTCGGCGGCCTGCCCAATCTCCAGGTCTGGTGTTGGGCTCCGCAGGAATGTGGCCGGCTGAGTGGTATCACCGTCGATCGGGTGTGCGCAGCAAGGTCGCGGCGCCGCCGGTGGTGGTCGCCCGCGCCAAAGGCCGACTGCGCGGCAAGAAACCCCAAACTCAGCCCCCGGCAAGAACAACATCTCGTCGCGCTGCATCACACCGGGCGAGCACACCAGCGCCGAGCTGGCCGAGCTGTTCTCCGTCGCCCGATCCACCGTCTACCGCGCGATCGAACGAGCCCGCACCGCAGCCCCAGCGACGACCGCCACCGCTGAGTCCTGACCCCTAACTTGCACTTCAGGACAGCTTCGGGAGTCGGGGCCTCCATGGGCGGGCCGAGTGGCGGCCAGTGACACCGTTCTTACCGACGGGCCAGGTGGTGCGGCGGCTGGACGTCTTGGACAGCACCACCCCTGAGCGGCGTCGACGACGGTTCGGCGGGGTTCCCCGACGTTGATTCGCGACGCGAGTTGCCGATGGCCGCCGCCCCCGGGCGGTTACCGCGCTCAAGTTCGTCGACAGAGGGTCGGCTGTCGACGCCCTCCGGGCGGTCACTCACAGATCACCGCGCCGGGCGTGCTTGACAGGCCCCACCGGCCCGGGAAGTAATGACGGTCTCGGTGCCCCAGCCGGACCCGCTTTACCGGCACGACATCCTCCCCGAGCGGGAGCAGCACGACGACGACGTGCACGATGCAGGGCGGGCGCGGGCGGTCCTCTGACGTCCACCCGCTACCGGGGGGCGCTGAGAACCACATCCGGTCACCCTCGCCGAGCCCCTGAGCTGCCGGAACGCATCTGCACGGCGAGGCACGCTCACCCGACCAGCCAGCGCGCCCGCCGGCCTCACAGACCCCCGACTACGACGGGCTGGTCGCCGCGCGGACCATATGCGCGCTCGACGCCCATGGCGAGGCGGTGAAACGTCGTAGAAACGGGCGGTGGACCCGGGTGTCAGCGGCGGTCCCACAGCCATTTGAGCGTCAAGAACTCCAGGATCTTTTTCAACATGAGTACCTCCTGAGGCGGGGCTGACGGGGTGGGCGGGACTGTACTCGTGAACTCGGCGCGAGCACACCTGTTGACCGGCGCCGTGACGGCGGGCGCCTGTACCCCGTGCTGACCAGGCACAACACCGCCGCTTAGTGACACGACATGTCACCAGGCCAACACCCGTTTGCCCAGCTCAGAACCCACGTTCAGGCACATTCACCGGACAACAGCTGCGGAACCCAGGTCCGGCCGAGGCTCGGGGATCAGGCGCGCTGCCAGTCCATGACGACGTACTCGTGCGGGCCGCCGAGACGTCGCCGCAGACTCAGGCGGCCCTCGTCCAGCGTGACTTCCCGGACCTGCTCGGTGTTCACCACCCGTGCGTGGGAGCCGATGACGACGTCGTGCACGACCGCACCGTCCTGCAGGCGCCAGCGCCCCGAATACCCAGGTAGTCGTCCGCCGAACCCAGATAGGTTGCCGGCGGCGCGGCGTTCTCCGTGGCCAAGGGCCCTCTGTTCTGAGCAGGCTGGCCGCCATGTACCCGTCCTCGTGGTAGATGAGCAAGCCGGCCGCCTTGTCGCCCAATGGGCCTTCACTGACGGAGCCGTCGTTCTCGAGCACGACCACGCCGGGTGACCACCGCGTGCCCACGCACGCGCCCCGTACCCGCCGGATCGCACATAACAGTTATTAGCGGGCCGCACGCGAGCCCCCGACCAGCGGGTTCCCGACCCGCGGCCGTTATCACCCCGGGCCGCGCCCGAAACGCCCGACTATGCAGTACCGGCCGCATAACCATGCGGTGACCCACCGTGGGGTGGTCGGGAACGTGGCGCGTTTGCGCTCCGCCGAACGGTGGGCGAGGCGGCAGCGGCTACCGGCCCTCGCGCTCGACCACGGCGACGATGTCGCGCTGCAGCTGCTCATCTGCCATCAGCCGCCGCAT
>JBBSIS010000219.1:0-5259 GCA_038231955.1 Acidimicrobiales bacterium | reverse complement strand
CTTCGATTCGCCGACGGTGGCCTCCGACGACCTTCGTGTCAGCACGTTCGACCGCGGCTTTGATCCGTACTGGAGGAGAACCTCCTACAGCGGCCTTACCGCGGCCGCCCATGACGCCTGGGCGGCGGTCCCACCCTCGACCGGGGCCACGGAGGCCACCGAGATCGGCGAGCAGGCCAAGATCGACGAGCCCGTCTCTTTTGGGGCTGACGTCTCTTTTGGAGCGGACGTCTCTTCCGGAGTGGACGCGCCGGACGACACCGGTCTGGCCGGCCGCCTTCTTCCCCTCGGTGAGCTGCCCGGCGGGGCCCGGGTCGGCACCCTCGTCCATGAGATCCTCGAGTCCACTGACTTCACCGACGCCGATCTCCTCGGCGCATTGGGCCGGGCCGCAGGGACTTCGGGTGCCCGTCGCCTGCTCGATGACCAGACGGAGGTCCTGATCGCCGGTCTGGCCGCCGCCCTCACCACTCCGCTCGGCCCAGGTCTCGAGGGCAGCCGCCTGTGCGACCTCGATCGGGGGGACCGACTGGACGAACTGTCCTTCGATCTCCCCCTGGCCGGCGGCGACGTCCCGGTGGGCGCCGTCACCATGGACGCAGTGGCCGATGTCTTCGCCGCCGAGCTGCCGGCGGAGGACCCCCTCGCCGGCTACCACGTTCGACTTCGCGACCCGGTGATCGCTGCGGAGGTCCGGGGCTTCCTCACCGGCAGCATCGACCTCGTGGCCCGGGTCGGCGACCGCCACGTCGTCATCGACTACAAGAGCAATCGCCTGGCTCCGAGTGGCGAACCGCTCACCGCGTGGCACTACCGGCCCGATGCCCTGGCCGTCGCCATGGCGGATGCGCACTACCCGCTGCAGGCTGCCCTGTATCTGGTGGCCCTGCATCGCTACCTCCGCTGGCGGTTGGCCGGCTACGACCCGGCCCGGCATCTCGGGGGGGCCGCCTACCTGTTCCTGCGGGGCATGACCGGGCCCGATGTGGCCGTCGTCGACGGACAGCCCGGTGGCGTCTTCGCCTGGCATCCTCCGGCAACGTTCGTCACCGCCCTGTCCGACCTGCTGGATCGCGGGGCGCAGTGACGCTCAGCCCGGCCGGACTGGGAACCTCGGACCGATTCGGAGTCCGGGCGTCGATTGCCGCCGCGGGGTCACTGCGGACCCTCTCTGAGGCCACCATCCTCGACGCCGCCGACATCCATACCGCCCTCACCCTCGGTCGCCTGTCCGGAGGCGCAGATGACGCCGTCCTTCTGGGCGCAGCTCTGGCCGTGCGGGCGGTTCGATTCGGCCACGTGTACGTCGACCTCGCCACCGTGGCCACCACCGTCGCTCCCGACGACGAGACGATTGAGGTCGACGTCGGCGCCCTTCCGTGGCCGGAGCCCACAACATGGGCGACGCTGGTCGCCGCCAGCCCGCTCACCGCCATCGGGCCCGATGGTGGGCCCGACCGGCCTCTGCGGCTCATCGGTACCCGCCTGTATCTCGACCGGTATTGGCGCCACGAGCGGACCGTCATCGCCGACCTGCTCCGACGAAGCGACGGTCCGCCACCTCCCGTCAATGGGGATGTTCTGGCCAGCGGCCTCCGCCGGCTCTTTGCCCATGGGCCCGACACCGGGCCCGATGACCTCCAGCGACTGGCGGCCGCCACCGCCATCCTGCGCCGGTTCTCAGTCGTGGCCGGTGGTCCCGGTACCGGCAAGACGACGACGGTGGCCCGCATCCTCGCCCTCCTCCACGACCAGGCTGCCGCCCTGGGGCTACCTCCGCCCCGGGTTGCTCTTGCCGCTCCCACGGGCAAGGCCGCCGCTCGCCTGGCCGAGGCGGTGCACGCCGAGGCGGCCACCCTCGACGTCGACCCTGACGTGCGGATGGCGTTGCTGGCCACGACCGCGTCGACCCTGCACCGGCTGCTCGGGTGGCAGGCGGGCAACCGCAGCCGCTTCCGCCACGATGCGTGGAATCAACTGGTTCACACCGCAGTGATCGTGGACGAGGCCTCGATGGTCTCGTTGTCGATGATGGCCAGGCTCTTGGTCGCCGTTCGCGCCTCGGCGCGGGTGGTCCTCGTCGGCGACCCTCGCCAGTTGGCCTCGGTCGAGGCCGGCGCCGTCCTGGGCGACATCGTCGGGCGGGCCGCGAACGGCTTGCACTTGCGTCCTGCTGCCCGCAACCAGTTGGAGGAGGTCGTCGGGTTCCCGGTGGAGGCATCCGGCCCGGGCCCGGCCGCGTCGGTGGCCGACGGGGTCGTGGTACTCCGGCGGGTCCATCGCTTCGGTGGCGGCATCGCCGACACCGCGGATGCAGTCGACAGCGGCGACCCTGACGCAGTCATGAGTGTCCTGCGCTCCGATGCCAGCGACGTCGCCTGGATCGAGTCGGGCGTCACGGGCGAGCTGCGGCGAGCTGCGGCGTTGGGAAGCGTCCGCCAGGCAGTGGTCGAGGCCGCAACGGCGGTGGTCGCTGCTGCCAGTGCTGGAGATGGCATCGGCGCCCTCGAGCATCTGCGGGCCGTGCAGGTGCTGTGCGCCCACCGTCGTGGCCCAGGCGGGGCGTCGGCGTGGCGGACGGAGATCGAACGCTGGCTGCGGTCGGCTATTCCCGGCTACGGAGGAAGTGTCTGGTATGTGGGCCGGCCCCTTCTGGTCACCGAGAACGACTATGGCCTCGGGGTGTTCAACGGGGACACCGGGGTGGTCATCGATTCCGGCGGTGGCCGCCTTCGGGCTGTGTTCGACCGGCGGGGCGAGGTGCTCGAGGTGCGCCCCACGCGTCTCGCGTCGGTCGAGTCGCTCTACGCCATGACGATCCACAAGGCCCAGGGCTCCCAGTTTCGCTCGGTGGTCGTCGTGCTGCCGGCGACAAACTCCCAGGTCCTGACCCGGGAGCTGCTGTACACCGCCATCACCCGGGCGCAGAGTCATCTCAGCCTGGTTGCTTCCGAGGCGGCCATCCGGGCCGCTGTCATGCGCCCGATCGCCCGCGCCTCCGGCCTCGCCGACGCCCTCTGGTCCCCCATCGGGGACTGAGCGCAGGTGGGGAGGAATGTGGCCGAACCCACGTTGGTGGAAGCTCTCGCCGAGCGTAGTTCCACTCAGCAGACATGCCCTACGTCCCCCCGGCTAGCTAAGCTAGGACTAGGGGACAACTCGCCTCGTCATGCAATCAAAGCAGCCCCGCCGGCGTCTCCTTCCCATGAACCCGACATGACCGACCAGCCCTTCCTCGACGCCACCATGGCCCACCTCGATGTGGTGTGGAGCGTCGCCCGCCGCATGAGCTCGGATCCCGCGGAGGCCGAGGATCTCGTGCAGGAGACCTACGCCCGAGCCTGGCGGGCCTTCGCCGACCAGGGCCGTGGCGACGTCCGGTCGTGGCTGGTGACCATCTGCCTGAACACGGCGAGATCAGAACTGCGCCGGGCGCGCCGACGCCCGGTCACGCTGATGGGCAACTCCGAACTCGACGAGCAGGAGGCATCCGACGATGTCAGTGGCGAGGCCATGGCCTCGGTGGAGCGCCAGGCGGTGTCCCGTGCCCTCGCCGCTCTGCCTGAAGCCCAGCGGCGGGCCATCGTGCTGGTCGACATCGGCGGCCTCACCGCCCGGGAGGCGGCAGAGATCGAAGGCTCGCCGCGTGGGACGATCCTGGCCCGTCTCCACCGGGGCCGGCGCCAGCTCGCGGTTCTCGCCGAGCGGGAGGGCCTCCACCGTGGTCCATGAGGATCCCCGCCTGGCCGCGTATCTCGACGCCGACCTGGACCCGGCCGAGGTAGAAGCGGTCGAAGCCCACCTCCTCGACTGCGACCGGTGCTGGCAGGCTGTGCGCGAGGCCCGCCGCGGCCGCGCCCTGGCCGAAGCCATGCGGGAGCTGGCGCCGGCATCGCTGCGGGACCGGGTGCGGATGAGCGTCGGAGCAGCTCCACCACCGCCGGTCCGCAGCCCACGCCGCCGCGGCCGCAGTGCCGCCACGGTCGTGGCCGTCGTCGCCCTCGTCGGCGGGCTGGTCTGGGCCAGCGGCGGCCGCGGAGCGCCGGATCAGGCATCCGTGGCATCCGTGGCCGCCGTGGTCCGGGCGGCCGGTGGCCGGACGCCGCCCTCTGCGGTATTGGCCGACGGCCAGGAGATCGCCCTGTCCCGCGATTCCCTCGACGGCCAGCCCGTGATGGTCGCCCGCTCCGCCGCGCCTTTCGACATGCCGCCCGGAGGTCGCCATCTGGGCGGGCCCGACACCCCCTGGGTCGCCCGGCGGGCGTCGATGACCGTCGTCTGTCTCAGTGGTCCCGACAACATCCTGGTCGTCGCCGACCTTCCAGCGGGACGCCTCCTCGCCTGGGCCGCGGCGCGAGGGACCAGCCCCGTGGTGCCGGCATGACAGACCCGCCGACCACGATCATCCCCACCGGGGACCGCGCCGAGACGGACGCCGCCACCGGCGGGCGCCGGGGGCCGCTGGTGACCCTCATCGAGGCGGACCAGGCCCCCCTGCTGGCCCGCCCGTACTTCGCCGACGGCGATCCCGGGCCGATCATCGCCGCGCTGGCCCAGGTCCCCGAGCTGCTCGAGGCCACCGCGCCGTTCCTCGGCCGCGTTCTGGGGCCCTCGTGTATCCCGGCCCGCCTCAAGGAGATCGTGATCCTGCGCACCTCGGCGCGGGCGTCGTGCCGGTACTGCGTCGAGGCCCACACCGTGGTCGCCCGCGACGTCGGGCTCTCCGTCGCCGAGGTGCGGGCCCTGCGTGGCGAACTGGCGGTGGAGGCGACGTTTCCCGACCGGGCCGAGCGGGCGGTCATCGGCTGGTGTGACGCCCTGGTCGGGACGGGTACCGTGGGCGAGGACATCAAGGCCAGCCTCCAGGGCGCCTACGCCGACCACGAGGTCGTGGAGCTGACCCTGCTGGGAGCCACCACTCTGCTGCTCAACCGCTTCTGCACCGCGCTCGACCTGCCCACCTCGCCGGAGGTGACGGTCCGGCTGGTCGCCGAGGGCCTTTCATGAGCGAGCAGTCAGCCGACAAGCGGGTGTGGATGTACAGCAACTACCACTGCAACATGGCCTGCACCTACTGCCTCACCGACTCGGCGCCGTCGTCGCCACGACGGGCCCTGTCGTCTCAGGCCATGGTCACGGTGGCCCGCCAGGCCGCGGAGCTCGGGTGCTCCTCGCTCGGCGTCACCGGCGGCGAGCCGTTCCTGCGCGCCGACATGGCCGAGACGCTGGTGGGCATGGCCGCGGTGCTGCCGACGCTGG
>JBBSIS010000218.1:0-5270 GCA_038231955.1 Acidimicrobiales bacterium | reverse complement strand
CCCAGCAGGTGGTGGCACAGCGCCGTGGCGTCCAACAACGTCCGGTCCAGCCGGGAGGAACCTTGCATCCGCCCATTGGATCGCGCCCACGCCCAGATCGCGAATCGAGCGTCTACCCCTGATTGCTCAGCAGTCTCCTAGGTTCAGCCTTGCAGCTAGTCGTCGCATACCCAGCACGATACGCTACCGAGTGATGCCAAAGCGCTCAAGCAAGCCCCGCGACCTGAACTCGATGGCGGCTGCCATCGTTGACCAGGCGACCAGTGACGAGCCGGTTCCCGACCCGGGCGAGGGGAAGAACCCAGCCGCCGTCGCCCTGGGGCGCCTGGGCGGGCAGAAAGGTGGGAAGGCGAGGGCAGCGAAGCTCACACCGGATGAACGGTCTGAGGTAGCCAGGAAGGCGGCACGCGCCCGTTGGACGAAGCGCTAGACCACTCGAAGATGATCGCGCGTGCGGTGGGTTGACTCTCCTGCGCCCTCCAGGACGGTCATGGCGAGCCCGAAAGTTATGGCGTCGAGGTCTTCCTGATACAGAAATAGGGCGTCTGCGACATCCTTTCTCGTAACTCCCTCTGCTCGCATCGCCATGAACACTTTCGTAAGTACCTGCGACTGTTCTCGCGGTACTGAGTTGGGTTCGCGGTTCCGCCCAAACTGCCCGATGTCCATGCACAACTCGCGATAGTGCCAATCGCTGGTGAAGTCGAGTCCATGCAACCGGTAGTTGAGCGCAGCCACCGACACGCGCCATCGAGTTTTCGCTTCGATTAGGTCCGACAAGCTGGGATTTACCGGAGCAACAGCTTCTACATCCTCGCTAGGCATCAAAAAGCAAGATGCGAACCTGTCAGCCTCCCGTTCCTCCGTGCGCCCCCGCGGGGAACTGTGATCGCGGTGAAGCACCAAGTGGCCCAACTCGTGAGCCGCATCAAAGATCGCTCGCTCTGCCGTCTTGTAGGTCGCGAGACACACATACGGAGTTGCGCCTACCCAAGCTGAGAAGGCATCCACCTCCCGACACTCATCAGCCAGGGAGAACACGCGGATTCCGTGAAGTTCTAGGAGGTGAAGAACATTGGGAATGGGGGACACACCTAGTCCCCATCGAGACCTGACCAATGCCGCCGCTCCCTCAGGATTGATGATGCCTGGTTGCAGATCGGGTACATCTGCATCGGGCAGGTTGAAGCGCTCCTCAATCCATTCGTTCAGTGCGATGCCGAGCGTCCCCACCGCCAGGGCAGCGCCAGCCTGCTTTGCTGTCATCTTGCTAAGGGCCCGGAAGCTGGCAGCGTCCCGGGGCATCGTGGCTGCTAGCGGCTGATAAAAGAACTCGACCGGAAACAGAAGCGAGTCGGCCAAGCGCTCAACGATCCGAAGATCGGGCTCCGTACGACCCGCTTCATAATCAGCGATCGTTCGCGGAATCCTCCCTGTGACGCGAGCTAGTTCTGTCTTGGTTAGCCCGCGGCGTGTCCGAGCTAACGTCAGACGTTCGCCGTTGAAGTTGGGCCTGTGCGTCTCGTCAAGCATTGTCGGTGGCTACGCACTCTTGCGTTCAACGGCAACGTCGATCGCCTGGACGGGCGCCACTGGTGTGGTAGACCGCCGCGTTGCGCGACCACCATGCGGATGGATCTCGCCAAGTAGCAACCGGAGACTCCACCCGGTGACGTGTCCTGTCGAATCTCGAAAGACCGGCTGGGATACCTCGGCCCACATCCCATCGTCTGACAGTCGGTAAAGAAGGTAGTAGAAGTCGATTGGGCCATCCTCAAAAGGCGCGAACTCACCAAGACGGAGCCTGTTCCCATCAACGGCGACCTCAGCATCCCAGCCTTTGATATTTTTGGTCGATGGATCATTTCCGTTGCGCCCGGTGCACTCGTCGCCGCTTGAAACGGCGATAACGATGGACTCGTCGTTGTTCGACGTCCCCGGGATATTGCGAAACGAGTGCCGATGCCACCCGTCCTGTTTCCGAGTCTCCCGTCTCAGTGTTCGCAAAGTCCGCGTCCAGGCGTAGTACCCATCCGCTCCCGCCGCATCGTCGGCGTTGGTCTTGCGCCGCTCGTTGTCTCCCTGGCGAATCACCTGCTCGAACGGAACGCGCGTGAGCCCAAAGATCCTCTTGAGCTCGACATCGACCTCGTACGGATCGACCACGGTCCGGGCGAGGCGTCGGTTGGGATCGAACGTCATCAGGGCCTCCTGCGAGCGACTCGCTTCCACTCTACTCCCGAACGATGTCAGGCGCCAGTATCGAACCGCGGTTATGCTTCCTCATCTGAGGAGCGAAAACCGGCGTTTCCCCTGGACAACCGGGGTACGGTCAAGCATAATGGTCAGTATGAACCAGTTGAGCACCGAGCGTCGAGCCCAGGTCGTCGGCTGTCTTGTGGAAGGCATGTCGATTCGTGCAACGGTTCGTATCACCGGGGTGGCGAAGAACACAGTGACGAAGCTCCTGGTCGAGCTGGGCCAGGCGTGCGCCGAGTACCAGGATGGCGCGCTCACGAACCTCCCGTGCAAGCGGATCGAGTGCGACGAGATCTGGTCGTTCTGCTACTCGAAGCAGAAGAACGTCAGCCCTGAGCACGAGGGCGAGTTTGGCTACGGCGATGTGTGGACCTGGACGGCCATCGACGCCGACACGAAGCTCGTTCCGTCGTGGCTCGTGGGAGAACGCACCACCGTGGACGCCTACACCTTCCTGAGCGACCTCAAGAGCCGTCTCCGTGGCCGGGTACAGATGACCACCGACGGCCACAAGCCCTACCTCACGGTCATGGAGCCGCTGTTCGGGGCCGACGGGATCGACTTCGCCATGCTCCACAAGCTCTACGGCAACGACAGCAGCCGCGAGGGCCAGCAGCGCTACAGCCCGGCCGTCTGCACCGGGATCGACAAGCGGGTGATCTGCGGTGAGCCGAACGAGGCCCTGGTTTCTACCTCCTACGTCGAGCGCCAGAACCTCACCATGCGGATGGGGATGCGCCGCTTCACCCGGCTGACCAACGGGTTCTCCAAGAAGGTCGAGAACCTGGCCCACGCGGTCAGCCTCCACTACATGCACTACAACTTCTGCCGGGTCCACCAGTCCCTTACGATCACCCGGCCCGACGGCAAGCGGGTCAAGCGCACCCCGGCGATGGCCGCTGGCGTGGCCGAACACCCGTGGTCCGTCTACGAGCTGGTCGCCCTTCTCGACACGCCCCGGTCAAACTGACCCACTACCGACCAGACGGGAGGCGCCTACAGTCGACGGGCGACGATCATGCGCTCGAGGAGGTGGAGCGGTGTCAGGCGCAGGACCACGTAGGCCCGAGGCGCTGTCCGGGGAGGAGCGCGAGGTCCTGCACCGCGCCCACCAGCGCCTGCGGAACACCTCCCAGGCCCTGGAGGCGTTGGTGGCCACCGATCCCATCAGGGAGCGCCGGGCACCGGAGCCGGCGCCGGCCGAGGCGCTCCAGGCGGCCAGGGTCGACCTGCGCGCCGAGTACGAGGACCTGGAGCGCCGCCACGACGAGCTCCTCGATTGGGACGCTCCCCGAGCTAGATCGACATCCATCCGAGCGACTCCGAGTACAGCGCGAGGCCGCTTGGGTGGTTGGGGCACGGACATCGGCGTCGGACCGGGGAGACCTGTGGCGCCCACAACGGGTGGAACTCTACCTACCGAACCACGCGGCACCGGGGGTGGGGCTCGACGAGTGAGCACCGCCTCGGTCCGGAGCCCGTCGCCCGGCCACCCGCATTCGACTTCCCCTGCGGCGATGGCCATTGGGCTGCATTGCTCTCGCATGACGGCTCAGAGTGTGATGACGGAGGCTTCGTCGACGAGGCCTTCGCCCAGGTCCTCACTCCGTCCGGAGAGATCGTCGACACGGCGCCGGCGGTAGCGGCCGCACCGGAGACGCTGCGCACGATCTCGGCACCCACATTCTCGACCCGGCGGGTGCGCGGCGTGAACGACCCGGCCCGGGCGCCGTCAGCGTCGTGGGAGGATCGTCGCTTGACCGAATGGTACGAACCGTTCTTCGACGGGCTGGCCAACGACGTGTGGCGCGCCCTCGTCCCAGCGGCCGCCTCCGACGCCGAGGCTGCCTTCCTCGTCGGTCAGCTCTGCGGCGGCGGTCAGGGCTCCCGTCGAATGCTCGACGTGCCGTGCGGTGACGGTCGCCTCGCCCTGCGCGTCGCCGCCCTCGGCCATCAGGTCGTGGGAATCGACCTGTCGGCGTATGCCGTCGACCGTCTCCGGACCGACGACACCGCCGACCGGGTGGACGGGCGCGTCGGTGACATGCGCGACCTGGGGGCCGTATTGTCCGGCACCGAGGCCTTCGACGGGGCCTGGTGCATGGGCAACAGCTTCGGCTATCTCGGCGACCGTGATTCGAGGGCCTTCCTCGCCGGCGTGGCTGCCGTGCTCCGGCCGGGCGGTCGTTTCGTGCTCGACGCGGCAACGGTGGCCGAGAGCCTGCTGCCCCATGTCGGGCCGGGCAATCGCTACGAAGCGGGCGGCGCCGTGCTGACCATGGTCAACACCTATGACGCACGGACATCGACCCAGATAAGCGAGATGACGCTCGAGCTTGGCGACCAGCGCGACGAACGGGTGGCCCGGCACCGGGTGATGACCTGCCGGGAGATCGTCGAGCTGCTCGAGGATGCCGGTCTTTCGGTCGACGAGATCGCCGGGGGGCTCGACGGCGAACCGTTCGAGATCGGCTCCGGCCGCTGCATGATCACCGCCCGACGAACCTAGGAGACGAGCGTGCCCGGTGCAGAACCACGCAGGCCCGAAGCCCTGACCGACGCGGAACGTGAGGTGCTGCATCGCGCCCACCAGCGCCTCCGGAACACCTCCCAGGCCCTCGAGGCCCTGGTGGCCACCGACCCCATCCGAGGCCGCTGGGCACCGGCGCCTGCGCCCGCCGAGGCCCTGCGGGCGGCCAGGGCCGAGCTGGCGAAGGCCTACGAGGAGCTCAACCGGCGCCACGACGACCTCCTCGACTGGGGCACGCCGACGACGCAACCGGGCGATGGCTCATAGCGCCCCGGAGCCTGACCTGGAGGCGGCGACCGAGGAGCTCTACGGGCTCGACCCCGCCGACTTCGTGCCCGCCCGCAACGAGCTCGTGCGGCGCCTCCGTACGGAAGGGCAGCGAGATCTGGCCAAGTGTGTGGCCGAGCTTCGGCGTCCCAGCCCGGCCGCCTGGGCGGTCAACCAGCTCGCCCGCCGTCATCGAGCTGCCCTCGACGACCTG
>JBBSIS010000217.1:0-5302 GCA_038231955.1 Acidimicrobiales bacterium | reverse complement strand
CACCTCCGGTTCGCCCACCGTGATCCACTCCACGGGGCCGACTTTACCCCTCGGCGGTCAGAATCTGCATACATCCTGCATACATTGCCCCCGAGACAGGAAGAGGGGCGCTTGGCGCACCCCCTCTGACCTGCCTCTTGGAGTCGGGCTGGGGAGATTTGAACTCCCGACCTCTTGACCCCCAGTCAAGCGCGCTAACCAAGCTGCGCCACAGCCCGTACCGGTCGCAACTGTAGCCGTCCGATGACACGCTCGATCGGCCGGTTCGGGATAGACACTGGGTGATGACGACGATCACGCTCACACGACGGGTACTCGGGCTGTTGCTGGGCGTGTTCGTCGCCCAAGCCGCTGTCGCCACCGGTGCCATCGCCGCGCCGACCAGCGCGGCGACGGCGACGGCATTCCAGGTCGAGCAGCGGCTGGCCGCCATGCGCTACGACGTCGGCGACGTCGACGGAGTGGTCGACGCCCGGACATCGAGTGCGGTCATGGCGTTCCAGAAGGTCTACGGGTTGGCGCGGACCGGTCAGCTGACCGACGGGGTCGCCGCCCAGATCCTCGCCACTCAGAGCGCGCCACCGTCGCTGGTGCCCAACGGAGGCCCCAGCCGGGTTGAGGTCGACCTCGGGCGCCAGGTGCTGTTCCTCTACGAGGGCGGCGCCCTGTCGTCGATCCTGGCCGTGTCGTCCGGCACGGCGGCGACACCCACGCCCACCGGCGCCTTCCGGTTCTACCGCTACGACCCGGGCTGGCACACCAGCCGTCTGGGCCGCCTCTACAACGCGGTGTACTTCTACGGCGGCTACGCCATCCACGGGTCGGCGTCGGTGCCGGCCCAGCCGGCGTCGCACGGCTGCATTCGCATTTCACTGGCTTCGGCCGAGTGGTTCCCGTCGCACGTGTCGACGTCGACCGCGGTCTACGTGCTGCCCGGCTGACCTTCGCCGACAGACAGCGCGTCAGAAGCGGCGCAGCAGCCAGGCGACGCCCTGAAAGCTCCGCCACCCGAGGTAGATGGTAAGGGAGCCGAGCAGGAGCTTGAAGTGCCACGGCGCCTTGGACTTGGTGGTATCGAGCACCTGCCCGCAGCCCGGGCAGGTGTCGCCCTCGCCCAGCTCCTCGGCCTCCGAATGCCGGTTGCAGTCGTCACACCAGGCCACGGATCAGACCCGTCGGATGGCCAGGATGGCGACGTCGTCGCGGATGGGGCCGGTGGCGAAGTCCCGGGCCGCAGCCAACAGCGACTTGCACAGGACGTCGGCGCCCATGCCGGGATCGCGGCGGACGTGGGCCGCGATGCGCTCCTCGCCGAACAGGTGCCCCCCGGCCCGGGCCTCGGCCAGACCGTCGGTGTACAGCAGGAGCAGGTCGCCCGGGTCGAGGGGGACTTCCCGGCTGGTGTAGGACGCCTTCGGGTTCAGGGTCAGCAACGGGCCAGTGGAGCGAAGAGGCCGCACCTCACCATCGTGCCAGAGCCACGCCGGGGGATGGCCCGCAGACGCGTAGCGCAGGGTGCCGGCGGCCTGGTCGAACACGACGAGGCACAGCGAGACGAATTCCTCGTTGCGGGTCTGGGCGGAGATCACCGCGTTGAGCTCCTCCAGCGCCTGGGCCGGGTCGCGGTACTGGCGCAGGAACACCCGCAGCAGGTACTTCACCTGGAAGGCGGTGATCGACGGCTCGATGCCGTGGCCGGAGACGTCCCCGATGACTGCGGCCAGGCGCTTTGGCCCGGTGGGCGTGACGTCGTAGAAGTCGCCGGCCATGAGCCCGGTGCCCGCCTCATAGGCCCGGCCGACCTCGAAGCCCTCGAACTCGGGCAGCTCCTGAGGGGCAAGGCGCGCCGCCCACCGGCGGGGAGCCAGCTGGTCCTGGGACAAGACCTCCTCGGCCCGCCGCTCCAGGCTGGTCCGCTCCTCGATGAGGTCGGCCTCGGCGACAAAGCGACGGCCCCAGACCATGGTCATGACGATGGGAACCGTGAAAAGGATCTGCGGAAGGCGGGCCCAGGAGCCGGCGACCGAGGCCGCCGATGCGGTGACGGCGGCCGCGGCGTAGAGCAGCGTGGTGTGCAGCTCCTTGCGGTACGCCGATCTGGCCAGGTTGGCGGCCACCGACCCGGTCGGGCCGCTGCTCTCCAGGATCCGCTTCCAGGACCGTTCCAGCCGGAAGGCCGAACGGGCCCAGATGAACGCCGCCACCACGCAGGCGAACGCCACCACGAGCAGAAGCGGATAGTCGACCATGCCGGCGTAGATCTTAGGCGTCAGCGGGTGCGGCGGCGCACCCGCAGCTTCAACGGCGTGGGGCCGAAGCCGAAGTGCTCCCGGATCCGGCGCTCCATGTACCGCAGATAGGTCGGCGGCAAGGCACGGTTGGCGAAGAGGGTGAACGTGGGCGGCTGGGTCGCCCCCTGGGTGGCGTAGAGCACCCGGGCCCCCGGCGCCGGCTGGGCGGCCTGGGCGGCCTGGATCACCTCGTTCAGCTCACGGGTCGGGATCCGCCGCTGGTACGCCTCGATGGCCTCCTGAAGGGCGGGGAGGAGACGCTGCACACCCGCGCCGGTCAGGGCACTGATCTTGAGGACCGGGGCGTAGCCGAGGAAGGCCAGGCGGTCGTCGACCTGCTCGGCGATGTCAGCTCGGGCGGCGGTGTCGAGCAGGTCGAGCTTGTTGAGGACGATGAGCACCGGGCTGCCGGCGATGTCGATGCGTTCGGCCAGGCGCTGGTCCTGGTGCGTCACGCCTTCCGAGGCATCGATCACCAACAGGGCGGTGTCGGCCCGGTCGACGGTCTGCAGGGCCCGGACCATCGAGTAGTACTCCGGGCCCTCGTCGATGCGGCTCTTGCGGCGCATCCCGGCGGTGTCGATGAAGCGGACGGGGCCGTCGGGCGTCTCCACGATGGTGTCGATCGAGTCGCGCGTGGTGCCGGGCTGGTCGTGGACAACCGACCGGTCATCGCCGATGAGCCGGTTGAACAGGGTGGACTTGCCCACGTTGGGGCGGCCGACCACGGCCACAGAGGGTACCGGGGACGGCTCCTCAGGCCGCTCCTCGGGGCCCGGCGGCGGGAGGTGTTCGACCACGCGGTCGAGCAGGTCGCCGACCTGGCGGCCGTGGAGGGCACTGATGGCCATGGGTTCGCCCAGCCCGAGCCGGGAGAACGACCATGCGTCGGCGTCTCGGTGCTCGCTGTCCACCTTGTTGACCACGACGATGACCGGCCGCGTCACGCGACGCAGCAGGGCCGAGACCTGATCGTCCTCCTCGGTGATGCCGACCACGGCGTCGACCACAAACAGGACCACGTCGGCGGCCTTGATTGCCCGCTCCGCCTGCCGGCTGACCTGGGCGTCGAGGCTGTCGTTCCCAGCCATCCACCCGCCGGTGTCGACCAGGAGGAACCTTCGGCCGCACCAGTCGGACTCGAGCTCCTTGCGGTCCCGGGTGACACCCGGCCGCTCCTCGACGATGGCCTCACGGCGACCGACGATGCGGTTGACCAGGGTGGACTTGCCGACGTTGGGGCGACCGACGATGGCAATGACAGGCAGGCCGGCGGACCGATCGGCCTCGCTCATGACCGCCACGCTTTTTGTCGCGCTGAAGGCCCACTGAGGGCACCGAAAGCGACAGGAATGAAGGGGGCACCGAGCGCGACAGGAAGGATGGGCACGTTCACGACGCCACCGCGGTCAGCGGCAGGCCGAGGGCCCGACGCAACGACACACCGTCGGTGCCGACCACCTCGACTGGTCGGGGCAGCTCCTCGGGCGTAGTCCCGTCGAGGAACCTGCCGCCCGAGAGGCAGACATCGGGCAGCAGATAACGGTGACCGGCGGGCTCGTCGGCCAGGACCCGGGCCAGGTCTTCCCCCACCAGCAGTCCGGTGACGCCGATGTTGCCGCCGAAGAAGTGGTTCGCCACCGGGACGACGCGCACGTCGGGGCGGCCGATGGCTTCGAGCGCCGGTCGCAGCACCGCGGCGCCGTACTCGCCGGTCAGCACGGCGACCGGGGCGCTACGGCGAGGGGCGAGGGAGACCGCCATCGCTCCATCGGCCGAGCAACGGGGAGCGCGGTAGCCCTCGGCGGGGGCGCCGTCGACCCAGGCGAAAAAGCCGGGCTGCACGCCGATGCCGGCCTCGGCATCGACCTGGCCCGACAGCTCCAGGTCGAAGGCCCGGGCCATGCCGATGCCATTTTCGTGCTGCGGGAACCCCTCGTAGGCCTCGGCCGACGGGAACGGTCGCCCGGCCAGCAGGTAGTACTCATCCGCGGCGAAGACCAGCCTCCGCCCCACGGCCGACAGGTACAGGCCCTGCCATTCCTCCACGAGGTCGACGACCGCGATCGCCTCCTCAGGAGTGTGCGGCCGCATGGCCGCCTCGGTGTTGTAGCGGCTGACCCCGAGGGGGACGACACAGACAGTGGCCAGGTCGGGGTACTCGTCGAGCACGCCGGTGAGGGTGTCGTCCAGGGCATCCCCGTCGTTGACACCGGGACAGACCACGACCTGACCGTGAACCTCGATGCCGTGGTCGAGCAGGGCCCGCAGCCAACGCAGGCTGGTGGCGCCCCGGCGGTTGCGGAGCATGCGGGATCGCAGCTCGGGATCGGTGGCGTGGATGCTGACATTGATCGGGCTGAGCCGCTCGGTGACCACCCGTTCCAGATCCATCTCGGTGAAACGGGTCAGGGTGGTGAAGTTGCCGTACAGGAAGGACAGTCGGTAGTCGTCGTCCTTGAGGTACAGGCTCTGGCGCAGTCCGGGCGGGAGCTGGTGGATGAAGCAGAACTCGCAGTGGTTGTCGCAGGTGCGGACCTTGTCGAACAGCGCCGAGGACACTTCGGCGCCCAGCGCCTCCCCGTCCGCCTTGGGCACGACGACATCGAGCTCCAACCCGTCCCGGCGGATCTCCATGTCGAGGTCGGCCTCGTCGGCCAACAGGCGCCACTCGATCACGTCGCGAGGGCGACGCCCGGCGAGGGAGACCACCTCGTCGCCGGGCTGCAGGCCGGCGCGGCACGCCGGCGAGCCGGGCGCGACAGCGACAACCCGAGGCAGGGACATTGGTAGTCAGGGGCGCGCCGCTCGACAAGCGAGCACGTTTCCCCATCCCCCTTTCAATCCGTGCATGCGGTTTTCCCGCACACGGCTTTCCGACAGTCTTCTTGACATGGTTACGCAGCCTTCGGGTAGCGGATGGTGCCCATGAGCTTGTGCAGGCCCTGGTCGTGGAACCAGGTGCGCGTCCAACGGTCCGCCTGGCCCGCCCGCAGGTTGCGGCCACGCTT
>JBBSIS010000216.1:0-5350 GCA_038231955.1 Acidimicrobiales bacterium | reverse complement strand
GGAAGAAGATGGCGGTGTCGAGGTCGCGACAAGCCGCGTCCTGGCGCCAGTCCTCGGAGTCGTAGGTGGTGACGATGTCAGCCATAGCGATTGTCCAACACATCCTTCGGCAGCTGCATTCCGGGCGTGACGACCTGACCGACGGGGTAGGGCTCGGGCATGGTCGACCGTCAAGATCTTGCCCGTCCGGCGCCCGAGCTAAGCGAGGACGGCATTCCCGCCGGTTGGGGGACGACAGTGGCCGAGCAGCTGGGCGACCCCGGCTACGTCGACCACGAGGGCGCGTGATGGTCGAGATCGGCTACGCCCTGTCGTCCGAGGAGCACCCGCCGAACGACCTGGTCCGCTACGCCAAGCGGGCCGAGGACACCGGGTTCTCCTTCGCGGCGATCTCGGACCACTACCACCCGTGGGTCGACGCCCAAGGCCAGAGCCCCTTCGTGTGGTCGGTGATCGGCGCCATCTCCCACGCCACGTCGTCGCTGCGCCTCGGCACCGGCGTCACCTGCCCGACCTTCCGCATCCACCCGGCCATCGTGGCCCAGGCGGCGGCGACGGCGGCGGCCATGATGCCGGGCCGGTTCTTCCTGGGCGTCGGTAGTGGGGAGAACCTCAACGAGCACATCATGGGCGAGCACTGGCCGGCGCCACCGGTGCGCCAGGAGATGCTGGTCGAGGCGGTCGAGATCATCCGCAAACTCTGGGAGGGCGGCTACCAGAGCTACGACGGCAGCTACTTCACCGTCGAGAACGCCCGCCTCTACACCCTCCCCGACGAGCCACCGCCCATCGTCATGGCCGCGGGCGGCCCGACTGCAGCCACACTGGCCGGCCAGGTCGCCGACGCCCTGTGGGCCGTCGCCCCCAAGGAGGAGCTGATCGGCACCTACCGGGACGCCGGGGGGACGGGCGCCCGCTACGGCCAGGTCAAGATGTGCTGGGCGGCCAGCAAGCAGGCGGCGAAGGAGACGGCATTCGAGTGGTGGCCCAACGGCGGCATCGGCGGCGAGCTCTCCCAGGAGTTGCGGCTGCCCCGCCACTTCGAGCAGGCCGCCGCTCTGGTGACCGCCGACGACGTGGCCGCCAAAGTGCCGATGGGGCCCGATCCCGAGCAGTACATCGAGCAGGTGAGGGCCTTCGTCGACGCCGGGTTCGACCATGTGTACCTGCACCAGATCGGTCCCGATCAGGACGGCTTCTTCGACTTCTGTGCCAAGGAGCTGCTCCCCCGCCTCTGAGGTTCCTCCTGCACTGCGCCATCACCGAGTTCGTGCCGGACGAGGCGTCAGAGACCCGAATCTCGTCGGGGCTGCGGCCCCTGGACCGTGGCCGGGACAAGATCCCGGGAATGCTCAGGGACGACGAGCGGGGCCGGTTGGCTGACCGGCCGGGTCTCTGCCGCGGCCAACCGGGCGTCGAGCGGTTGCCAGTCCTCCGCCGGCGGGCGGCCCAGGCCGACACGGGCCTCGATGGCTTCCTTGGCCTGAGCCTCGATCTCCTGGCGCGAGTAGTGCGGGTCACGACCGAAAAAACGTCCCACCTGACGACCTCTCATCATCGAAAACGGGGCGCGATTGATCGGGCGACTGCGCCGCCCGCCGACCACCGTTTGGGTTCCGACTTCAATTCTCGCGTGCGGTTGGCACGCTCGCAATGAATGTCTGCCGCATAGAGCGCGGGACGCCTACAGTGCCGGGACACCCTCGGACGCCTGTGCCAGGATGCCCAACCGTGGGCGGGACCGAGATGACCCTCACCTCCTCCGACCACTTGTCGGGTGGATCCATCGAGGGCGGCGCCTACGTCACTGCGGGACGCGAGGTCATCCTGTGTCCCGGCGCCGTCGCCGACTTCACCGGGCCTCGACTACCGGCGGGATGGACGGTCACCTCGTACCAACCCGGTGGTGGCGCTCGGCTCAGCGGCACCGGGATCACCCTCGACGGCGCGTGGGTGGGCTGCGAGTCGGTGTTCCGCGGCCCTCCGAGGGCCGTCGACTTCTCGGCCACGTTCGCCGCCCGCCCGGACCAGCACGCCGGTTTCGGTCTCGACTACATCCACGTGCCGTGGGTGATGTTCAGCACCAAATGGGGCCGGCGTCTCTACGCCCGGAGCCACCATGTCCTCATAGAGGACAAGAAGGTGACAGGAGATTGGTTCGGCCAACCGCATCACTTTCGCATCGTTTGGAACCTGCTCGACATCACCTTCTTCATCGACGGGGAACGGGTCGCCTACCTCCTCGTCCCCGTACCGGGGTACATGCGCGCCGTCGCCGGCAATCAACGCGTCGGCGGCCCGCCGCTCGAGGTCCAATGGATGCGGGTGTCGCCCTACGCCGCCGCCGGCACGTTCACCTCGGCCGTGCTCGACGCCGGAGCCATCGTCGAGTGGCTGGACGCCACCTGCCGAGCCGACGTGCCTGCGGCCACCAGCGTGCGGCTGTCGGTCCGCACCGGCGACGTGGTGGTGCCGGGCCCGGGGTGGTCGGAGTGGAAGGCGGTGGACGGCCTGGGCGGACCGGTGGGGGCGACGACCCGCTACCTGCAGTACCGCGCCGACCTGGCCACAAACGATGTCGGCACGACGCCGGTGCTCAAAGAGGTGACCTTCCGCCACCGCAGATGAAGCTCCGCGTTCGAGCCGATTACAAGAGCTCCGGTTCCTCCACGACCTTGGGCACCCAATGGCCGGGCACCAGGTCGGGGCCGACCCGTGACACCCCGCCGTCCGGGGCCTCGTCGGGCCCGTGGCGGACGTGGACGCCATACCACAGGACCAGATCCTGGCTCTGGACCGGCCGGCCGGCCAGGAACCGGTCGAGACCGGCGCGAGCCAGGGCGGGATCAGTGGTGAAGCCCTGCCCGTCGTCGATCTCGTCGGGGGCGTAGCGGAGCACCCATACGTCCCCCGCGCCGAACGCGTCGGCCATCCCGTCGTTGGCCCCCGGATTGACGGAGTAGTCCCGGCCGTCACGATCGTGGCGGATACGCCAAAAGCGTTTGTGGGCCGGGTCCCGGGGCCGGCTGGCCTCGAAGCGCATGGAGTGCCAGCGCGTCTCCCCCCGTACCGGCGGGTCGTTGTACTCCCTGATGACATTGGACCCGGAAGCCAGGATGTCGAAATCGAGCCGCCAGTAGGCGTGATGGACGTGCGGTGCGCACGTGAAGGGGTTGGCGGTGGCCGAGAAACCCAGGCGGGGACGGATGGTGCCGTCGGCGCTCAGTCGCCACTCGTCGACCCAGCGGTGGGGCCCGGCGACGAGCTGGCTGACCACGATCAGATCCTCGCCGTCGATCCAGAAGGCCACGCCCCGGAAGCTGCCCGACTCGACGCCGGTTTCCAGGATGGTGCGGGGTGGCTCGGAGCACAGGCGAAAACCGGCGACGGCATCGTCGCCCACCGCTTCGAACGCACCCTCGTCGTGAGCCCACAGCCGGTACGCAGGGTCGCAGCCGGCGGCCACCGCCTCCGGGCCGAACTCCACGTTGAGGATCGGGACATGGCCCCGGTGCAGCACCCGGGCGCCCCGGTAATCGACGGCGCGCAGTTCCACGCCGGACCCGTTGGTGCCCGACGACGTGGATGGGCGCACGACGAGAAAACTCCAGATCTCGTCATCTCCCAGCCATACCCGCACCCGGGCCTGGGGGGCGCCCGGTACGGCCTGGGTCGGCCGTTGGGCCGGCGCGCCACAGTCACCCTGGGACGGACCGGGGACGCCCTCCGGCTCCCTGATCACCTCGCCGTCGAGGATGCGCACACCGACGATCCGGTGGCTGTGGGCGCCCTCGGGGGAGGGCGCCGTCGACCGCAGCCCGACGGCCACCACCCGGTCGACATTGCCGTCGACGTCACGCAGGTTGGCCAACGGCGGCATGGGCCGGTACGGCTGCAGTTCATCGGCCGCGAGCGCCGGGCCGATGACGGCGTCGCCCTCCAGGAGACCGACCGCCCAGGCGAACTCCTCATCGGTCGGCGGCCGTTGCCAGGACGTGTGCAGCAGCTCGGCGTTCTGGACCTCGTCGAGGTAGCCCACCGCCCGCAGCAGTCGCCCGGTGTCCATGTCCTGGATGGTGGCGTTGAAGCGGACGCCGGCATCAGGGCCCTTGTCGACGACGTCGTGGGACACCAACCACAGGTCGCGACCGGCGTAGTCGACCTGGATGACCTCCTGGTCGAGCAGGGCGGCCCGGGCCTGGGCGATGTCGTCCTCGTGGCCTGTCTCGCCGACGATCTCCACCCGTAGCTGCTCAGTCACTGCGCGAACCTATGTCCTTTTCGGCTGCCAACTGATGATGGCGGCCGGCGTCGACCGCAAGGGCGGTCCGAGCCCACCGTCCCGGGGCACGAGCCAGTCGGCCAGAAGCTGCCGGAGCTCCCGCCGGGCCTCGGGGGTGTCGGGCACGATGAGCTGGTCCCGGTAGTCCCGAGCCGCGTCGGCGACGCTCTGGTACCGCGTGCGACTGGCCACCTCGACGACCTCGACCTCGGGCCTGGCCCCCAGCTCCTTCAGCACGTCCACGGCGTCGAGATAGGTGGGCCCAGGCCGGCGGGGCCGAGCGTGGAAGTGCCGCCACAGCGGGTCGAGCACGGCGTCGAGGGAGAAGGCGCCCAGGTACAGGAACGCCCGGTCCCGTGCGGCCGCATCGAGCTTGGTCAGGAAGCGCGGTGCGTTCTCGACCAGTGGGAGGACGTAGGACGAAAAGGCCACGTCGGCCGGCTCGACGTCGACGTCCTCCCAGCGGCCGTGCACGCAGGCGACGTTGACCAGCCCCTGGCGGCGGGCCTGCCGGCGGCAGATGTCGAGCATGGCCCCGCTGGGATCCACCGCAGTGACCGCGGCCACATAGGGTGCGAGGGCCAGGGAGAACCGGCCCGGGCCGGCGCCGACGTCCAGCACCGTGCTGCGCCGCCCGGTGGCCCGCCGGAGCCGGCGGTACAGCGGGTCGGCCGTGGCGCTGGCCACCGTCATGCGGGTGGCGAAGCGCTTGGCCCGCGTGTCCCAGAACGCGGCGCCGAGGGCGCCCCGGCCCGGTTGCAGCCGCTCCATCTCGGCCAGCCGTCCCCGCACCAAGCCCCGCCACCGTTTCGCTGCCGACCCGTCCACGCCATTGAGTATGCAGCGCCATCGCCACGAGCGTCGCCCGCAGCGCGGACCGGCGTTCGGCTGGACCTGCTGCGCTTCACATCCCGCTCGACCGATGTCGACATCGTCGCGGTCGTCGAGGCCGCCCGGCGAACGATTGGTCAATCGAGGGCCGCATAGGGCCCCGAATTGACCAAACACTAGGTTGGCGGGCCGGCTTTCAGGCGAGGGGATCACGCCAGAAGGCCCGCCGGTCCCTCG
>JBBSIS010000215.1:0-5382 GCA_038231955.1 Acidimicrobiales bacterium | reverse complement strand
GCCTGCTCGGCCTTCTGTAGGAGGTCGCGCACTTCCTTGCCGCCGTCGTTCTCGTCGTTGCCGCGGGTGCCGTCGTCCCTACGGCCGGCCAGCTCGAAGCGACCGGTCATGGCCAGGCGTTCCACCATGCGCCGGGCCAGGGCGGCGGCGTGCTCGAGGTCGTCCTCGGCCCGGGTGCTGGGCTGGCCGAACACCTGCATCTCGGCGGCCCGGCCGCCCAGCAGGACGATGAGCTGGGCGGTCAGCTCCCGCTTGGTGAGCACCTCGCGGTCGTCGCCCGTGGACCACGGCGAGCGACCGAAGGCCGCGCCTCGGTTGACGATCGACACCCGCGACGGGGGCTGCACGCCCCGGAGCAGCACCGAGAGCAGGGCATGGCCCGCCTCGTGCACGCCGACCAGCTCCTTCTCGTCATCGGACATGAGCCGGGCGCTGCGGGTGCCGGCCAGGACGCGGTGGAGGGCCTCGTCGACATCCTCGGGCGCCACCCGGTCGCGATGGCGACGGGCGGCCAGCAGGCAGGCTTCGTTGACGATGTTGGCCAGCTCGGCCGCAGTCAGCCCGGCGGTGTTGCCGGCCACGTCGCCCCAGTCGACCCGGCGGGACACCGGACGGGAGTCGGCGTGCAGCCGGAGGATCTTTTCCCGGCCGCCGCGGTCGGGCCGGTCGACCTGGATCCGGCGGTCGAACCGGCCGGGGCGCAGCAGGGCGCCGTCGATCAGCTCGGGGCGGTTGGTGGCCCCGATGATCATCACGCCCGAGGTGCCCATGAACCCGTCGAGCTCGACCAGGAGCTGGTTCAGGGTGTGGTCGAACTCGCGCTCGCCGGTGGTGTCGGAGCTGCGGTGGCGGCCGATGGCATCGAGCTCGTCGATGAAGACGATGGCCGGCGACGCCGCCTTCGCGGCCTCGAACAGCTGGCGCACCCGGGCCGCCCCCAGGCCCACGAACTTCTCCACGAAACTGGTGGCGGAGACGAAGAAGAACGGCACGCCCGTCTCGCCGGCCAGAGCGCGGGCCAGCAACGTCTTGCCGCAGCCGGGCAGGCCGTAGAGCAGCACGCCCTTGGGCAGGTGGGCCCCCAGTCGCTCGAAGCGGAGGGGGTCGCGCAGGTACTCGGCCACTTCTCGCAGCTCGGAAATGGCCTCGTCGAGGCCGGCGACGTCGGCGAAGGTGACGGCCTCCATCCGCGACTTGGGATCGTCGCGGTTGACCTGCTCCATCTTGAACGGCGTTTCGCCTCCCCCACCGGCGGTGGCCACGGCGCGCCCCTTGCGGGTGGTGCCGGTGCGCCGTGAGGAGAACCTGCCTCCCGGACGTGTCATTCGGAGCGTCACGATAGCCGTCCCCATGATCAGAATCGCGAACCCGACGACTTCGGGCCGGGTCAGGATCGAAAGGTGCACCGGAGCCCCTTCATTCTGGAGACCTCTCACGTCCTTTTGGCCACGGCTGTACAGGAGAGGCCCTATAGGATCGCGCAGTGCGGCTGGCCTCGCCATGATTATCGTCGGCGCGCCCGGCCGGCCACTGAAGCCTCGGTCCGGTGCCATGGATCCGGGTGGTAGACCGGATCCCATGCCGGTGGTTGCTCCTGCGTCCGGAATGTTGCTGTTCATCCGCTACGCCTTCATGCCAAACCACTTGGGCTACTGCGGCGGGAACGAGAACGAGGTTCTGTTCGAACACGCCACCGACGGCCGTCCCGACCCCCGGCTGGCATCGATGCTGGTGAAGTTCACCGGCGCAGTCCCCTACCTGCGCACCATCGCCGCCGCCAACGGGATACGCGACCCGTTCGACCGCCGGGTCGTCGAGGCGTACTGGATCGGCAACGACTTGCTCGACCACGTCGAGGCCGCCGACCTCTACCGCTCCCTGGAGGAGCGCTTCGGCGCCCACCTGCCAGCCAAGGTTCGCGACCAGGTGCTGCGCAAGCCGCCGGCGGGGGCCAAGCCGTTCCACCTGTTCCATGTGCTCGACGTCTACCGCCACCTCGAGTCGGATGCCGTGGGCATGGCGGCGATGGAGAGTTGCCGGATCAGCTGGGGACAGGTCCGAGAGGTCGACGGCGCGAGCGTGACCGTCGACCGTCAGCCCCTCGTCCTGCGCGACGGCAAGCTGGTTCTGGCCGAGGTGCAGGCCGAGCGGGTGCTGCGAGCCTTCGAGGGCCGGGGCTTCGCCGACGAGCTGTCGCCGGGCGACTGGGTGTCGATCCACTGGGGCTGGGTCTGCGAGGCCCTCGACGCCCGCCGCCTGGGCAACCTCCGGCGGTCCAGCGCCACCCACCTGGCCCTGGCCAACCAGACGATGTAGTCCCGGCCAGTTCCCGTCTGCTTGGGCTGCCGGTTCGGCTCAGAACGCCGTCTGGTCGATGGGTGCCGAGCCCTGTGGCCGGGGCGGGGAGACCTGGACCACGGCGACCCGGGTGCCCACCGGCACCATGGAGAACAGGTCGGCCTCGTCGGTCTCGTTCATACGGATGCAGCCGTGCGATTCGCTGTAGCCGATGGACCGGCTGTTCGACGTGGCGTGGATCAGGATGGCCGGGGCGTCAAGGCGCAGGGCCCTGGTCCCGAGGGGGTTGCTGGGGCCCGGCCCGATGACGGCGGGCAAGCCCTTGGCCCAGCCGCTGCCCGGGTTGTGCCAGGACGGGTTGACGATCTTCTCCACCACCTGCCACAGGCCCGGGGGCGTGAGGTAGCCGTCGGCGCCGGTGGCCACCGACCACGACTTCACGATTTGGCCGTTGTCGTACAGGTACAGCTTGTTCTCCCCCGCTCGCACCAGGATGACCTTCGCGGTGGCCGGGTCGGGGTTGGCCGGCAACGCCTTGGCCACCAGCCGGACGGTGTCGTCGCCCAGGCCCACGCCGTCCATGACCGCTCGCTTGGATGCCTCCACGTCGATGGCCTTGCCTGCCATCCCGGGGACGGTCTTGACCCAGCCGCTGGAGACGTCGATGTCGGCGTCCTTCGGGGCGGTGCCGACCGCCTTGGCCGCCCCGGACAGCACGTCGTCGAGCTCACCGGGGCCCCACGTGGGCCGCAGCTCCAGGAAGGGCGACCCGCCTGACCCGAAGACGCCTGACACCACCCGGGACGCCACCGTGCCGCCCCGGCTGGACGACATCGCCTGACGGACGGCGGCGGGCACGTCGACCCGGTAGCCGAGATCCCATGGCGTGCTCTGGGTTTCGAAGGCGTCGACCCGTACGGTGACCAACCGGTGGAGCGGGGACTCGACCCGCTCGCGCACCCGGGCGACGGCCGCGTCGAAGGGGAGGCCGCCCACATCGACACCCTGGATGAAGGCGCCGGAGGGCAGATGGCGACGGGCGTTGCCGTCGACGGCCAGCGCACCCAGGGTGACCCCGGCGCCGATCAGCAGCGCAAGGGGTAGCAGAAGGGCGAGGACAAGGGTCCGCCGGCTCACGGCCGTAATTTAGCCGAGGTCCGGGGTGACACGGGAACGGCCGGGCAGGAGGCGGCGCAACGTCGCCAGCTCCTCGACGTGGAGGATCTTGGCGGCGGCGACGAACGCCAAGGCGCCGGCGGTGGCGCCCACGACGAGCTGGACGAGAGCCCGTTCCCCGCCGGGGCCCATCATTGCGTTGACCGCCTCGACGCCGAGGTACATGGCCCCGGCGGCGACGGCCGAGGCCGCAGCCGCCCGGCCCAGCGCGGCGGCGGTGGCGGTGGTCTCCAGGCCACCGAGGCGCCGCGACAGCATGATCCCGGCCAGGGTGGCCCCGACCAGGTAACACAGGGAATGGGCCACGGCCAGGCCCTGCACCCGCAACGCGGGGAAAAGGATCAGGGAGAAGGCGGCGAAGACGGTGTTGACGGCCAGGTTCACCAGCGTCGGCGTGCGGGCGTCCTGGCGGGCGTAGAAGGCCCGTAGCAGGAGCAGGTAGAAGGAGAACGGAACCAGGCCCAGGGCGAACATGTTGAGCACCTCGGCCACCAGCCGGCTGCTGGCCGCGCTCATGACCCCGTGCTCCAGGAGCGTGGTGATCAACGGCCGGGACAGGACGAGGTAGCCGGCCGTCGCCGGGAGCAGCAGCACGCCCATCAGCCGCAGCCCTGCGCTCACCGAGGCCCGGAAGCCGTTGTCGTCGCCCTCGACGGCCTGGGCCGACATCCGGGGCACCAGGGCGGTCATGATCGACACCGCGGCGATCCCGTAGGGCAGCTGGAAGAAGGCGAAGGCGGTGAACATGGCCGTGGGGCCGCCCTGGACACCGTTGGCCAGGATCAGGCTGACCCCGAAGCTGAGCTGGTTGGCGACCACGTAGCCGAGAGTCCACAGCGACAGACCGGCCAGCCTGCGCACGGCGGGGTGGCGGAAGTCGGGCCGGAACCGCAGCTTGCCCGGCAGCTTGCGCACCCAGGGCCAGTGGGCCAGGGCCATCCCCGCCACCCCACCCGTCGTCCCCACCGCCAGCAGCAGCTTGAAGGTGGTCGAGGTGCCCACCTCGGCGTTGGTGGGCGTCCCGTGCACAAGGGCGGCGAAGATCAGGAACGTGCCGATCACCACCACGTTGTTGAGGATGGGGGCGAACATCGGCACCGCGAAGCGGTCGTGGGCGTTGAGCAGCCCACCGGCGATGGCGGCGATGCCGTAAAAGGCGATCTGAGGGGCGAAGAAGCGGAGGAAGAACGTGGCCAGCGCCTGCTGGTCGGCCTGCTGCGGGCCCGAGAGGCGGAAGGTGAACAGGCGGATGATCCACGGCGCGGCGATCACACCGACCACGCTGAGGGCCACCACAACCAGGATCGACGTGGTCACCAGCGCGGAGACCGACTCCCACGCCTCCTCGGTGCGACGCGAGCGGAGCTCGGAGACCAGCACGGGGATGAACACCGACGTGAGCACCCCGCCCAGGATCAGCTCGTAGACCACGTTGGGCATGGTGTTGGCGATGTTGTAGGAGTCGGCGACGCGCGACTCGGTGACGCCCAAGGCGTAGGTCAGCGCCACCAGTCGGCCCAGGCCGGTGACGCGGGACAGCGTGGTGCCCACGGCCATCACCGCCGCCGAGCGGCCCAGGCTGGGCGGGAGCCCCGGCCCGGCGTCCTCGTCCGGCTCAGCCGTCTCGATCCCCATCGGGGCCGAGGCTACCGGCGAGTGATAGGGGTGAGGCAGGGACTGACGGTGGGTAGGGGCGGCCCATGTCGTACGAGTTCAGAGGTCAGACTCGGGCCAAGACGGAGTCGGAACGGAGTCGGGGGCGGTCGGCCCGCCCCACTCGAACGAGTGGGACCGGCGCCCCGCTGGCGTCGGCCCGGCGCGCCGCTCCCCTGGGTGCCGTCGGTCTGCGGGCGGCGCGGGCCGCCTCTGCACCGGCAGGAGGGTGACAGCGAGCGGGTGACGGGGATC
>JBBSIS010000214.1:0-5383 GCA_038231955.1 Acidimicrobiales bacterium | reverse complement strand
TGCCAGGTCGATCACATCCAGCCCTACTCGGTCGGCGGGCCGACCACCGACGACAACGCCCGGGCCGCCTGCGGCTATCACAACCGCTGGCGGCACCGGAGAACCAAGCCACCCCCGTGATGGGCACGGCGCGGTGCAGGAGGGCGCCGGACGGGCCTGCCACCGTGGCCCCGGCGGACCCGCCACGACAGGTAACTCGGGTCGATGGGCAGGCAGTCGCCGCCCACACCGGGCTCGGGAGTGAAGCGCATGAAGCCAAAGGGTTTGGTGGAGGCGGCGTAACATGGACTCCCGGATGTCGATGGGCCTCGCCGTGGAGCCCTCGCCCGTTCGTAGCCGCGTACTCGAAACCGCCATCGTGGAAGAAGTCGGCAGTCACGGGACGGACCCTTGCCGAACGACCCATTCGGTCGCCTGGTTGGTCACCTCGGCGATCAAGTCGTAGTCGCGGTCGTAGTGGACGACGGCGAGGTTGTGCCGCTCAGCAGTTGCCGCGATGAGCAGGTCGGGGAATCGCACGGCTCGGAGCCGACCCTGCTCCGACAGGATCCGCTGGACCTCGAGGGCTCGGTCCCACACCTCGTCGGGCATCGGGAACCACTCGTAGCCGAGCGTTCGTCGCGACTGATCTGCGCGTACTCAACCGGTGACCGCGCCGAGTAGCGAACCTCGAGCTCGATGATCCCGCACGTGCCCACCAGCCCTGCTTCGATCATCGGCCCGAGGCGGCGGGCGACGGCCTCCTGATCCAGGCGCGCCAGTGCACTCTTGTCCGCCAGGTGAGTAGCTACCGCCACGCGGCGTCATACGCCTCGTCATCGCCGAGAGCAGCCAGGTTGCCGCTGGCAAGGCGCCTGAGGTCGCGCCGTCGAGCCGCGATCGCGGCCACCTCAGCAAGTGCACGGTTGACCGTCTCCACTTTCGTGGTCGTGCCCAGTGCGGCCCGGGCCTCACGGAGGGAACCTTCGTCAATGTCGACAACGGTACGCATGAAGACCTCCGTTGACATCAACTCTATGGGTTCTACGATATCACCGTGTTGGTGGGCTCCGCGCCGGCATCCGGGGCGACATGTTCATCGTCGGGGGCGCGGCCATGGCGCTGGCCTACGGCACCCGCCGGGCGACCAGGGGCCGTAGCTCGATCCCTGTCAGGCCTCCATCACGACGGGCACGATCATGGGCCGGCGCTTGGTCTTCTCGTTCACGAAGCGGCCCAGAGCCTGGCGGACCTGGCGCTTGAGGGTGTCGAAGTCGATGTTGCCGGCGTTGGCCGACTTCTCGAGGGCCTCGGTGACCCGTTGGCGGGCCTCGTCGAGCAGCTCCTCGGCCTCGGGGGCGTGGATCCAGCCCCGGGTGATGATCTCCGGGCCGGTGAGGATCTCCCCCGAGCTGGCGTCGACGGCGACGACCACCACGATCACGCCTTCCTCGGCCAGAACCTTGCGATCACGGAGGACCCCGTGGCCGACGTCGCCCACGATCCCGTCGACGTACAGGTAGCCCGACGGCACGGAGTCGACGAAGTCCAGGCCCTTGTCGGTGAGCTCCACCACGTCGCCGTCCTCGGCCAGCAACACGTGGCCCGCAGGCACGCCCATCTCCATGGCCAGGCGGGCGTGATGGGTCAGGTGGCGGAACTCGCCGTGGACGGGAATGAAGTGGTCGGGCTTGGCGATCGACAGCAGTGTCTTCAGCTCGCCCTGCATGGCGTGGCCGGTGACGTGGACGTCGGCCATGCCCGAGTGCACGACCTCGGCGCCCAGGCGGTAGAGGCCGTCGATGACCTTGTTCACGCTGTACTCGTTACCGGGGATGGCGTGGGCGCTCAGGATGACGACGTCGTCCTCGTCGAGCTTGAGCCACTTGTTCTCGCCCGCAGCCATGAGCGACAGGGCCGACATGGGCTCGCCCTGGGAGCCGGTGGAGATCACGCAGATCTTGCCCGGTTCCATGGCGTCGATCTTCTCGATGTCGACGATCGAGCCGTCGGGGATGTGCAGCAGGCCCATCTCCCGGGCCAGGGCCACGTTCTTGAGCATCGACCGGCCCAGGGTGGCCACCGTGCGCCCGTTGGCGATGGCGGCGTCGGCGATCTGCTGGATCCGGTGGATGTGGCTGGCGAAGCAGGCGGTGACGATGCGCTTGCCCGGGCTGGCGGCGAAGATCTCACGCAGCACCTTGCCGACGTTGCGCTCGCTGACGGTATGGCCCGGCTCCTCGGCGTTGGTGGAGTCGGCCAGGAGGAGCCGGATGCCGGACTCCTTGGCGATGGCGCCGATGCGGGCCAGGTCGGTGACCCGGCCGTCGACGGGCGTGAGGTCGATCTTGAAGTCGCCCGAGTGCAGGATCACGCCCTGGGGGGTGTGGAAGGCGGTGGCGAAGCCGTGGGGCACCGAGTGGGTGACCGGGATGAACTCGCAGTCGAACGGGCCGATGCGGCGACGCTCACCGTCGGCCACCGGGACCAACGTGGTCCGGCCCAGCATGCCCGCCTCGTCGATGCGGTTCTTGGCCAGTCCCAGGGTGAGGGCCGAGCCGAAGATCGGGAACGAGAGATCCCGCAGGAGGAAACCGAGGGCGCCGATGTGGTCCTCGTGGCCGTGGGTCAGGATGCAGCCCTCGACCCGCGACGCGTTCTGGCGCAACCACGTGAAGTCGGGCAGGACCAGGTCGACACCCGGCATCTCGGCGTCGGGGAACATCAGTCCGCAGTCGAGGATCATGATGCGGCCGTCCTGCTCGATGCAGGCGCAGTTCCGCCCGATCTCACCGAGGCCGCCCAGGAAGGTGATCCGGACCTTTCCGTTGGACGTCGTAGGCCCGTTGGAGGCGGGGCCCTTCGAGGCGGCACGGTCGTTGGAAGCGCGGTTAGGCATAGGGACTCTCAATTTCCTCTTCTTCAGGCGTCCTGTTGCTCAGGAATCTGGCGTCAGCCATGCAGCGCGGCATAGACCTGGCGGGCGCGAGCTTCGAGGCCCTCGGGCGCCGGTCCCATGGGAAGCCGGCACTCGCCGACGGGCAGGCCCAGGGAACGCATCATGGCTTTGGCGGGGATGGGATTCGGTGCCGCGTCGCCCGTCTCGAACAGGTAGGACTCGAGGAGGCGGCCGTTGACCTCCCGGGCGGTGACCAGATCGCCCTTCAGGGCGGCGGCGATCATCTCGGCCATTTCCAAGCCGATCCAGTGGGTGGCCACGCCGACCACGCCGACGGCGCCGAGGGCCAGGAGGGGCAGCGTGTGGTCGTCGTTGCCGGAGTAGATCTCGAACCGATCGGGCACGGCGGCGATCAGGCGGGCGGTGGCGGCCACGTCGGCCGCCGCGTCCTTCACACCGGCCATGTTGGGGACGTCGTGCGCCAGGCGGACCAGCACGTCGTGGGAGATCTTGCGACCGCTGCGCACGGGGATGTCGTAGAGCATCACCGGCAACTCGGTGGCGGCGGCGACGGCCCGGAAGTGCGCCTCGAGGCCAGTCTGGGCCGGGCGGTTGTAGTAGGGAGTGACAGCCAGCACCCCGGCGGCGCCACAGGCCGCAGCCTGGCCGGTGAGGTGGACGGAATGGGCGGTGTCGTTACTACCGGTGTTGGCGATCACCGGGATGGTGACGGCCTCGGCGACCGCCCGCCACAGGTCCAGCTTCTCGTCGTCGGAGAGGGTGGATCCCTCGCCGGTCGTTCCTGCGACCACCAGACCATCGCTGCCGTGGTCGGCCAGCCACCGGGCCAGCGTCGCCGCCGCGTCGAGGTCGAGACCACCCCAGTCGTCGAAGGGCGTGACCATCGCGGTGACGACTGCCCCGAATCTCGCCACGAACCCAGCGTACCGCCTCGGGCCGCGGGCCCAGGGCTGCGGGCTCAGCCTCGCAGGCACGCCCCGGTGTCGGCCCGCACCCGCGGCGCGCCGAGCACGGCCCGCAGCTCCACACTTGTCAGCGCGTAGGAGGTCGCCGGTTTGTCCGGTGCCACCGCGAAGGCGACGCCCACCACCTCGCCGGCCACGTCGACGAGGGCGCCCCCCGAGTCACCCGGCACCAGCGCGGCGGCCAGCACGAAGATCTCCCGGCGGATGGGCGAGTCACCGTAGAGGTCGAGGCCCTGGGCGTTGACCTTGGTCTCGATGCGGGCCGGGATGACGGCTAGCTCGTCCTGGCCGTTGGGATGACCGAACACCGCCCCCTCGTCGCCCTCGTCGCCGTTGGCCACCGGGATGGCGTCCTGGCCCAGGCCGTTGACCCGCAGCACGGCCAGGTCCCGCCGCGAGTCGAAGACCTCGACGATGGCGGGCAGGCGGCGGCCGTCGGGCCGCAACACCATGGGTCTGGCCACCCCGGCCACCACGTGGGCATTGGTGACGATGGTGTCGGGAGCGGGCGAGAAACCGCTGCCGGACAGGATGCGCCCGCACGCCGTCCCGGTGACCTTCACCGTCGATGCCGCCACCCGGCTGCGCACCGCGGCCGGGAGGGCGAGCGTCCCCGGCGGCGGGCCGGCCGTCGGGGACGGCCCGAGCCGGGAGAAAACCTCGGGGAAGTTGGCGTCGGCCACCTGCTGGCGGAGGTTGGACAGCGCCTGGGGCGCCGCCGGCGCGTAACGGTCGATCCCCCGGGCGATGGTGGAGTTGCGGGCCAACTGGGACACCGAACCGGGGACCTCGGCGAGCGTCGGCAGCAGCAGCCAGATGAAGACGACCATGCCCAGCCCACCGACCACACCACCCGCGACCCGGTCGACCAGACGCAGGCCGGTCCCGAGGGGCAACAGCCGTCGGACATTGGAGCCGATGACGGCGCCGAAGCTGGCCCCGAGGGCCGTCAGGGCCAGGAAGACGGCGACGGCGACCAGCAGGCGGGTGGAGGGATCACCGCCGGTGAACAAGTCGAGGGCCTTCGGCGCCAACCAGGCGGCGGCGACGACACCGAGGGCCAGGCCGACCCAAGAGGTGACCCGGGCGACGAAACCCAGGCGAAAGCCGCCGACGGCAGCCGACACCATCACCCCGAGAAGCAAGAGGTCGAAGAGGTTCAGGCCGCCAGTCTGGCCCGGGGCCGGCGCGGCTCCGACCGCGCCCTTCCACGATGCGCTGGCCGGCCAGATCGGTCAGCTACCGTTGTCCACACCAGTCACATCAGCAACAGGCACATCAGCAACAGGCACGAACAGCAGGGATCACATGAGCGAGCACCGAAGCGGAGCGGCGGAGCGCAGCTCCATGACTCCTCAGTTGGCCCACCATCGTCCGTTGGTGGGCCAATGAGCAGTGTCGAGCGGGTGCGGGGCCGGCAGATCCTCGACTCCAGAGGCTTCCCGACCGTCGAGGTCGAGGTGACCCTGGTCAGCGGCGCCCGCGGCCGGGCCAGCGTGCCCTCGGGTAAGAGCACGGG
>JBBSIS010000213.1:0-5414 GCA_038231955.1 Acidimicrobiales bacterium | reverse complement strand
CGGTCGGAGGGACGATGATCGCGGCCTCGGCGGCGATCACCTCCGCGGTCGTCATGCGCGGCTTCCGCCCGCCCGGGTGCCGGCGGCGGCGATGCGCGGGTCGATAGCGCCGTAGGCCAGGTCGATCAGGAGGTTGATGGCCGCGAACGTCGCCCCGGCGTAGAGCACGAAGCCCTGGATCATGGGGTAGTCGCGCTGCTGGATGGCGTCGAGGGCCAGCTTGCCCACGCCAGGCCAGACGAAGATGGTCTCGACGATCACCGCGCCTGACAGGAGGTGACCCAGGCTCACCCCGAAGGCAGTCAGCAAGGGGACCAGCGCGTTGCGCAGGCCGTGACTGATCACCGCCCGCCAGGCACTGAGTCCTTTGGCGTGGGCGGTGCGCATGTAGTCGTCGTCGAGTATCTCGAGCATGGCCGAACGGGTGAACCGGGACAGCACGGCGGCCGGAGCCACGGCCAGGGTCACCACCGGCAGGATGTAGCTCTGGAACCCGCTCCGGCCGGCGACGGGGACCAGCGACAGGCGCACCGCGAACAGCACGATCAGGCTCAGCCCCAGCCAGAAGCTCGGCATCGACGCTCCGGCCAGCGAGGTGACGCGGGCGGCCTGGTCGATGATCTTGTTGCGATGCAGGGCGGAGACGATGCCGAGGGGGACGGCGATCAACAGGGCCAGCCCGGCCGCCAGCACCGTCAGCTGCAGCGTGAAGGGGATCCGGTGCTGCAGCTCCCTGACCACCGGTCGGCGGGTCGAGTAGGAGATGCCGAGGTTGCCCCGGACGGCCCGGCCGACCCAGGTCGCGTACTGGGTGACCAGGGGCCGATCGAGACCGAGCTCGTGGCGGACCTCGCGGACCTCCCCCGGCGCCGGCGGGTGGTCCGACACCCGCCGGATGTACTGCTCGGCCGGATCCCCGGGGGCCAGGTTGGCCATGGCGAAGGCCAGGAACGAAATGCCGAGCAGCGTCGGGACCAGCAGGACGCACCGGCGCAGGATGTAGGCCACGCTCCCCTGCTACTTGGCGGCCAGGCCCACGCCCTGCCAGTTGACGTTGAGGAACGACGGATGGGGAATGAACCCCTTGACCGTCGACTTCATCCCGTAAATCCGGAAGATCCCGGCGAGGGGCAGGAGCGTGGCCTGCACGGTGATGGCCTCGTTGAGGGCCTTGGCCACGCTCTGCTGCGTCTTCGCCAGATCCGGCTCGGTGATGGCGGGCTCGATCAGCTTGTTGAAGGTTTCCCCGGGGGCGGAGATCCCCTGGTAGGAGCCTCCGCCGCTCGATGCCGGACCGGTGTAGAGGAGGAGCACGGGCAGGAACCCGACGTTGGCGTCGTTCTGGTTGCCCTCCTCGATGAAAAGGTCTCCCTTCTTCTCGGTCATGAGGGCCTGGAACGACGCCGAGTCGGGGCGCTCCTGAATTTCGACGTCGATGCCGACCTTCTTCAACTCGGACTGCACGAACGTCGGCGTGGGCCGCAGGGCCTCGGCCGACGGGAACCCGGACACGAGCACCAGCTTCAGCTTGCGCCCGTTCTTCTCCCGGACGCCGTCGGGGCCCGGCTTCCAGCCGGCCCCGTCGAGCAGGGCCTTGGCCTGGGTGGGGTCGTACTGGAAGCCCTTGATCTCACTGGCGTAGGGGCCCAGCACGCTGGGCGGCACCCAGGTCTGGTCCTGGGTGGCCAGGCCGGCCAGCACGCCGTCGACCAGGGCCTTCCGGTCGACGGACATGGCCACCGCCTTGCGGACGTTGACGTCCTTCAGGTTGTCGAACGGGGCGTCGCCGTACTCGTTGGCGTAGAGGGCCCGGTAGGCGCCCACCGGACTGTTCATGACCGTGAAGCTCTTGTCCTTCAGACCTTTGACGTCGTCGCGGGGGATTTGGTAGATGAGGTCGACGTCACCGGCCTGCAGGGCGAGGAGGCGGGCGTTGGCGTCGGGATAGAAGCGAAAGCTGATTTTGGCCACCTTGGCCTTCTCACCCCAGTAGTCGGGGTTGCGCTCGACGACGATGCGCTCCTTGGCCTGGTACTCGACGAACTTGAAGGCACCGGTCCCGACCGGCTTCTTGCCGGGCTCGCTCCCGGGGGCGATGGCCGCGTTGTTGGGGTGGACGATCTGTTCGGGCACCCGGACGTTGGGCGTGGTGGGGGTGAAGTCCAGGGTGTAGTCGTCGATGATCGTCACCGAGTTCGGCCCCGCCTTGATCGTCCCCCCGCCCCGACGGGCGGCGACGCGATCGAAGATGCCGGTCTTGGCGGCCTGGGCGTTCCAGGGCTGACCGTCGTGGAACTTCACGCCCCTGCGGAGGTAGAAGCGCCAGGTGTTGGGCGCCCGGAACTCCCACTTCTCGGCCAGGCGGGGCTGCACCTTGTAGTTCTCGTCCAGGTAGGTCAGCGTCTCCAGGACATTGGTGTTGAGGGGGTAAGCGCCCAGGCTGGCGTCGGCGCCCTCCAGCACGTACTGGTCGTCGACGAAGCCCACCTTGAGCTCGGCGTTCGGGTTCAGCGTCGCCGCGGCCACGGAGGTCGAGGCCTGGCCCGTCTCGGTGGTGGTCTTCTTCTCGCCACTGCTGCAGGCGACGGCCACCAGGGCCATGACGAGGACGACGCTCAGCCGTCGAATGGTGCGCATGCCGGCAACTCCTGTGCGGTTCATCGGGACGGTGACACTTCGGGGACCGCCGGGCGGTAGACGGTTACGGGGTCGGGGGCCGGCAACCCGTGGGCGGCGGCGAGCTGGGCGATGGTGCGGGCCCACGTGCCGGGGTCGGACGACCCGGGCGGTGGCCCGGTGAAGATGTTGGGCTCGGCGAGGACCCAGCCCTCCAGGGCATCGACCGGATCGGCTTCGGGGTACCGGCGGGCCAGCTCCGGCAGGCCGGCCCTGGGATCGGCCCGCTGGCTCTCGAGGGCGGCGGCCATGGCGTTCTGCATGCGGGACACCGTGCCGTCGGACAACCGGTCGGCCGCCACCAGCCCGCTCGAATAGACGTCCAAGCCGAGCGGGACGGCCCGCACGGCGACGCCCGACTGGAGGCGGACCCGGGGCAGCAGGTCGACGAAGTCGCACACCATGTCGACCTCACCACGGCCCATGGCCGCCGGGGCCAGGGCGTAGTCGAGGGGCACGAGCACCGGCGCGACCATGCCGAGGTCAGCCATCCCGGCCAGGAACTCGGCCACCAACCCGCTGTCGGCCGGGCCGCCGAGCCGGAGACCGGCCAGGTCGAGGGGCGTGGTCAGGGCCGAGTCGGCCGCCACCATCGCCGACATGGGGGAGCGCCGGACCACCACCGACACGAACCGGGCGGCCAGATCGCCGGACCGGGCCCGGGCCCGGAGGTAGTGGGTGACGCTGGTCAGGCAGAAGTCGGCCCCGCCTGAGGCCACCCGCTCGATGTTGGCGGGACCGCCCGCCGGCTCGAGGATTTCCACGTCCAGACCGAAGGAGGCGAACAGACCGTTCGCCCCTGCCGCCAGGAACGGCAGGTGGTAGCCCGGAAGTCAGGTCGGGCAGTACAGGCTCAGGCGTAGGCGATCGGCCATCGGCAACTCCCCCTTGTCAGCGCCATTCTGGGGTATGCCGGGCGCTGGGCCAATAGGTGTCTTTCTCCTCTAGCGGCCCCCGGGTCCCTCCCGACGCACCTCGGCGTAGCGGGCCAGGGCTTCGTCCCGTTCCTCGTGGTGGTCGACGACAGGAGTCAACATCGCAATTGCATAGGCGACTCCAGCTCGTCGTCTCGGAGCAAGACGAGCGCTTACAACGGCGTCAACGTCGACTACACCCCGGTGGGTGAGGCTCCCGAAGCGGGCTGTACCCATTCCAACACGAGTGCTGATACCACCACCGTCGCGAACATGGCGGCGCCGCCCTGGACAACGAGGGCCCGGCGTCGGATGCGTACCTTCCTGGCCACCACCGAGCTCAAGCCCAACAGGGCGGCGATATTGAAGATATTGGATCCGAAGACTACCCCGAGGCCGACGCCGGTCCGACCCCTCTCGATGGCGGGCGCCCCGAGGAGACCTGCCGACACCGCTACCGGCCTATCTCAGGCATGTGCCACCGCCATCGGACGGCGATGGTCGAGGTTCGCTGAAACTGAGGTGAACGAGGCTCGGGTTGCCATCTCGGCTCCGGTGCCGGCGTGACGGAGAACACGCCGAACTCCTCTTCCAGGACGAGGGTCGGCTGCGCAGTCGACGTAGACGACGCAACTCGAATTCTGACCCTCGACGGGGTTAGGGGTCGAGGACGGGCCGGCCGGCGACCGCGTAAGCCTGCACCCCGCCGCCGACCTCGACGATCGTGGCCCACTGATCCTCGAATCGGATCTCGTACTGCTCCGCCGACGGCGCCGCCTCGGTCATCAGCGGCCGCGAGAGTCGGATCCGATGATTGTTCCGCTACCAGGCTCGGGGTTCCGCTGCCCCTTCTCCACGGGCGGGTATCCCGGCACGACCAGGCTGGCGAGCCGCTCGGCGAGCTGGTCGCGCCGCACCCGCTGCCGGCTGCCGCCAACTGGTGGGGCCGGTGCGCTTTGCGCTGCCCAGGCTCCTGCAGCGGCGAGGGTCCCGGAGACAACGGCGGCGCCGAGCGCGGCGCGCCGGTAGCGCCGGGAGTAGACGGCCAGGCCGACCATGGTGGCGGCGTGGGCAGCGTCGGCCTCGGCCCCCAACCACAGTACGGCGGGGGTGGGGGTTCGACCGGTCAGCGCGGCCTGGCCGACCTGGCGGGCGCCGAGCACCCAGACGACCTTGCGTCCCCCGCCGCCGCGCCGGCTCGCGTTGCTTCCCGGCAGCGACAGGGCCGGGGACGCCAGCCGGGCGGCGCCGATGGCGGCCCGGGCCGGGGTGAGCACCCGCAGGAGCCGGGTCGCGACGCGGTTGCCGTGGGCCGGGGGCGGACGGTCTGGGCCGGTCACGTTTCCTTCCACGGTCGAGGCAGGCGGGCGGCGCATTCGAGGAGGAGCGCATGGACGAAGGCTTGGGGGACGTTGCCGCGTAGTTGGCGTTGGCCGATGTCGAACTCTTCGGTGAGCAGGCCTGGCGGGCCGCACGCGGCCCGGTTCCGTTCGAACCACGTCATCGCTTCGGCGTGGCGTCCCTGCTGATGGGCGGCGAGGGCCATGAGGAACCCGCACAGCACGAAGGCGCCCTCGGCTTCCGCGAGGGGACGGTCGTCGTGGCGGAACCGGTACACGTAGCCTTCGCGGCCGAGCTGGTCGGCGACGGCGGCGACGGTGGCTTGGCTGCGAGGAGCGGAGCCGGGTAGCGCCCCCCGGATAGCTGGCAACAACAGCGCGGCGTCGACCCGTTCGTCGGTTGCGGTGCGCTGCCACCGGCCGCTCGGATGGACGCAGTCGGATCCGACGTCCGCAGCGATGGTATCGGCCAGGCTGGCCCACT
>JBBSIS010000212.1:0-5490 GCA_038231955.1 Acidimicrobiales bacterium | reverse complement strand
CCGGGGTTCCGGAGCGTCCTCGGCGTTGATCAGGCCGCTGATCTTGGTGGCGTTGTGGGCCAGGACGCCCCACGCGCACCACGTCTGGGCCCCGGCGGTGCCGTCGATGCGGGTGCGCCGCCAGCCGTAATCGCGTTTCAAGCAGGAAATCCGGGCCTCGGAGCCGGTGCGCCACTTGACCAACTTCGTAAAACTTCGAGCCCGCTGCACCTTCTGGCGGGCGGCGCCGGGCGTGCCCCGGCGGGGAATGACGACGTTCTTCACGCCGATGGACGCCAGGGCGGCGTCGACGGCGGCCTCGCCGTAGCCGCGATCGGCGGTGACCGCCTGCGGGGCCCGGCCGAAGCGGGCTTTGATGCGGGCGATGGCCGGCACCAGCATCGGGGCGTCGGATGGATTGCCCCGCACCACGTGGTGATCGAGGACGATGCCGTCGACGTTGTCTATTACCTGCGCTTTGTAGCCGAACTCCACGGGCCGGCCCAGGCGGCCCTTGGCGATGGGCCGGGCGTCGGGATCGTGCAGAGAAACGACACGTGTGGAACCGTCGGGCTTCTTCCCGGCCAGGCGGGTCCGGGTCTGGGCCGCCACCTTCTCGAGACGTCGCCGACTGCTCGCAGGCCGACGTCGACGCCTGGACGGCCGAGGGAATCCCCAGCGCGCACGAGGTCAGGGACTTCGTCGACTGGGCGGTTGATCGCAAGCTCCTCGGTCCTGTGGTCATTGCCGGTCGGGTCCTGCATCAGGACAGGGCCATCGACGACGACACCCGATGGTCCATCGTGGCGCGACTTCTCGACGACGATGGCGTTGACCTCACCGACCGGGTGGCGGGCTGCCTCGTCCTGCTCTACGGCCAGCAGCTGTCGCGCATCGTGGCCATCACCCGTGAACAACTCGTCATCACCGACGACGTTGCTCGTCTCCATCTCGGCGCCACCCACATCGAGATCCCCGATCCACTACGAAGTCTCCTCGCTCGCCTGGCCAGCGAAGGACGTCGCTACACTGGCGTCGGCTCGCCCGCGATCACACCGTGGCTCCTCCCGGGCCTGGCGCCCGGACGCCCGCTCACTGCCGCCCATCTCGGCGAACGGCTCCGGCGTCTCGACATCGCCACCATGGCCGGACGGCGTGGCGCCTTGATGCGCCTCGGTGCTCGCCTTCCCGCCGCCGTCATGGCCCTGGGAACTGCGACGGGACAAGAGCGCTTCGACAGCCCGAGAGGACTGCTCGGAGAGCGTCTGCGGGGGATTTATCGACTGCTGGCCGACTACGGCGAGACGATCTTCCCCCACGACTGCTTCGCCGACTGCTAGGATTCGGCACGGGGCCGGCCCACAGTCCCGGCCCGGGTGCTGGCCACCGTGATGGTGCTCCAGGCTCACGAGGGCCTCTCCGACGGCGAGGCGTGCGACCGGCTCGAGCGGGACCTGGCCTGGCAGGCCGCGGCCGGGGTGCACCTCGGCTACGTGGCCTTCCATCTCACCGTCCTGGTGGGGATTCGCAACCGCCTGCGAGCCTCGGCCCGGCCCCGGCGGCTGTTCACCGACACCCGAGCCGCCGCGGTCGAGGGGGGACTGATGGGAAAGCGGGTGCGAGTGCTGGACTCGACCGCTCTCTATGACGCCGTCGCCACCCAGGACACCGTGACCCAGCTGCGCTCGGCCATCCGCAAGCTGCTGCGGGCCCTCCATCAGGACCATCCCGACCTCGAAACGAGCGTCCGGGCCGTTCTCAAACGCGACGACGACTACGCCGGCCCGGGAAAGCCCCCCTGCGATTGGGACGACCCCGAAGCCAAGGACGCCCTCATCGACGCCCTGGTGGGCGACGCCCTGGCCGCCCTGGGGGCGATCGAGGGCAAGGTCCTGTCCCAGTCCGCCGCCGAGGCCGCGGAACTGCTGGCGCTGGTGGCCGGCCAGGACGTGGAGCGGGGCGGACGGGACCTTCCGCATCGCCCGCCGGGTGGCGCCGGACCGCACCATCTCCACGTCGACCCCGAGGCCCGCCACGGGCACAAGAGCCACAACCGTCGTTTCGACGGCTACAAGACCCACCTGAGCGTCGACCCCGACTCCGAGCTGATCGATGAGGTCGTCGTCACCCCGGCCAACGCCCATGACGCCACCGCCATCTTCGACCTGCTCGTCCCCGTTGCCGACGATGAAACCAAGCCCACGGTGATGGGCGACTCCGCCTATGCTAGTGTAGTGACACCTAAATAGACGCGCGGTAGTGCTATTCTGTCGCTATGGCCCGACCTCCTGCTCCCCCCTTGCCGCTCACCCCGACGGAAAGGGCCCGGCTCGGCGACATCGCCGTCAGCGTGTCGTTGCCCTATCGGGCGGTGCGCGAAGCAAAGGGCCTGTTGATGGCCGGCGACGGCATCGCCAACACGACGATCGCCAAGAATCTCGGCGTGTCCCGCTCGACGGTCATCCAATGGCGGGAGCACTTCGAGCTTGACGGCGTCGAGTGGGTGGGAAAGGTCCGCCCTGGTCGTGGGCGCAAGCCCGTCATCACCCAGGACGTGATCGACAAGATGATCACCGACACCCGGACCACGACGCCGCCCGATGCGACTCAGTGGTCGAACCGGACGATGGCAGAACATTGCGGGCTGTCCCGGACCACGGTGCAGAAGGAATGGAAGGCCCGCGGACTCAAACCCCACCTCGTCAAGACGTTCAAGATATCCAACGACCCCGACTTCGAGGACAAGCTCATCGACGTGGTGGGCCTGTACCTGAACCCACCGGACCACGCGATCGTGCTGTCCTTCGACGAGAAGTCACAGATCCAGGCCTTGGACCGTACCCAGCCGAGCCTGCCGATGAAGCAGGGCCGTCCCGGGACTATTACCCACGACTACAAACGGAACGGGACCACGACGCTGTTCGCCGCCTTGAACGTGGCAAACGGGCAGATGATCGGGAAGTGCTACTCCCGTCACCGCCACGAGGAGTTCCTGGCCTTCTTGAAGATCATCGACCGGGAGGTCCCCAAGGGCACCGACATCCACATCGTCTTGGACAACTACGCCACGCATAAGCACGAGAACGTCCGCAATTGGCTCGACAAGCACAAGCGGTTCCACCTGCACTTCACGCCGACGAGCTCCTCGTGGTTGAACCTGGTGGAGCGCTGGTTCCGAGATATCACGACCAAGCGCATTCGCCGTGACAGTTTCCGGAGCGTCGATGAGCTGGTAATGGCGATCGAGAAGTACATCGTCCACAACAACGACAATCCCAAGCCTTTCGTGTGGACGAAGACGGCGGGACAGATCATCGCCAAAGTCCGCCGTGGTCGAGTGGCTCTTGAGACATACAGCCAAGCGCGCGCTATTCGAGTGTCACCGCACTAGTCGCTCCCTGTCGGGTGCGTGGGAGCCGGCGTACTCGAGCGGACGCGGCGCCCATAGCGTCCGGCTGCTGTCGCGCCGATGTGCTGGTATTACCCGTCCGGAACGTGCCGTTACAGGATGACTGGCCATCCCGCTCGACCCGTCCGATATTTGCGGTGACGAGCGAGTCCGCACCGATACCTCGTCGGCCCTTGCTGGCAGGCGGGGTCAAGGCCGGCGGCGAAGCCGACGCCCGCAGGGCCGTGGCCTTGAGGCCGCCGGAGATCCCGGCTGACCATGGCGATCGCCCAGCGCCCAGGGCGCTGGGCTTGCCCGCCCCTCATAGTTCGAGTCCGAATCCCCGATCGAGCTCGATGGTCCGCTCCAGAACCCGGTCGTCACGCTGGAAGCGGCGGTCGAGCTGGGGCACCTCCGGACGATGGGGTGCGATGCCGTCGAGTGGCTCGCGCTCCCTATCCATGTCGTAGGCGGCGGCGTCGATGTCTCGACCAAGCTGGATCAGACGAGGCAGGGCCTCGGGATGGGCTCTGCTGAAGTTCGCAGACGCGTCACGCTGGCCCGCGAGCTCGGCCAGCTTCCTCTCGGCTTCGGGCAGCTCGGCCCGGATGCGATCCCGCTCCGGTCCGGCCAGGGCATTGAAGGCATCGCGCAGCGGGCCCTCGCGCTTGAGCGCCTTCGCCCCCTGGCGGTGCAGTTGGTGGCGTTCCCGCAGCCCGGCGTGCTCGGCCTGCGCCATGTAGCGCCCCCACTCGTCCACGACCCGGCTAAGAGCCAGGGCCGCATCGCCGACAGGTGTGCCTCGCAGGACGCCCCGGCCGTCGGCGTGAATCAGGGCGTCGCGCTCATCCTTCAGGCGCTGCACGCATGCCACCGCCTGGCCGTAGCTCGGTCCCGGGTCGGAGGGCAGGGCCGCAACGAGGGCCTCGCGTTCGGCGACCAGGCGGGCGTGGCGGAGGCTGTGCGACTCCGGCGGCTCCACCTGGTTCGCTCGCTGCTTCGGTGCGTCCGGAGCGGGGACACCCTGGTCGATGGCCCAGCCGATGCGCCGGGAGTGCGACCACGCCCTGGTCAGATCCTCGACGGCCTGCTCCAGCGAGTCTGCGACGGTATGCACGGTGGTGGACTCCCAGGCCCGGCTCATCTTCACGTAGGCCAGCTCTCGGCCGCCGCCGTCCTCCAGGGACTGGGCCCGGCGCACCGTCGCTCCCTGGGATCGATGGCCGGTTACGGCGTAGCCATGGGTCAGGTGGTCCTGCGCCAAGTCATCGCCAGCGAAGCGCTGGTAGCGGCCGTCGTCCATGGTGACGCCCAATTCGCGACGGGCGACGTCGACGGCGAGCACCGTGCCGCACTCGGAAGTGACGATCTCGCCTCCCGCTCCCGGGGCCAGGGTGACGACGCGGTCCCCGGTCCGGTAGCCGACGTTGCCGACGACCAGCTCGGGGCCGGAGAGGCGTCCCAGTTCTTCCCAAGCCAGGCGGCCCCGGCGATTGAGCTCGGCGACGCTGGCCCGCTGCCATGCGTACATGGCCGGGGCGGCGCCGACGCGTACGTCGGCCACCCATCTGGCCACCGTCTCGTCCAGGGCCGTGTCTCGATCGGGGGACACGGTGATGCGCCCGTTGGCGGCATACCAGGCCACGGCGGCACCCACGTGGCCGGAGCGGAGGTTGGCGAGTGCCTCGCGTTCGGTCGGGTCGATCTGGCGGACGTTTTCGGACAGCACGTGCACGGACCCGCCGAAGCGGAAAACCAGGGCCTCGAAGCCTCCGCCGGGGCCCACCGCGGAGAGTTGTCGAGGGTCGCCCACCATGACCACTTTGGTGCCGGCTGTGCGGGCCGACTCCAGGAACGCGAGCAGGGCGGCGTCGTCGGTCATGGCCGCCTCGTCGAGCACGGCCACATGACGTGGCGACAGCTGCAGGCTGTTGTGGGCGATCCGCCAGTTGAGCGAGGCCAGGGTGCGGCTGGGCTCGATGCCGGCCTCGCTATGGAGCGAACGTTACCTTCGCTGTAAAGCGTGAATTCTTCATCGGACAGTAGCGGCTATTCCTGGTAAATAGGGGCGACTACGGAGATCGTCCGGTAGGTGGCGGCATATCGCGGATAGTCGTGGAGAT
>JBBSIS010000211.1:0-5544 GCA_038231955.1 Acidimicrobiales bacterium | reverse complement strand
TGTGAACACGGTACCGCAGGTCACGCAGCCGATGAACGACCGCGGCGCCAGCAGCCCCAGGCCACGGCGGTCGCCGGATTCCAGACCTCCTGACCTAGAGCGCTGGTCGCCGCTCTGACCAGCAGGTATCCGCCACTTGACCTTCTGAGGTTGCGATAATAGTTGCACTGAGATGGACCGCCGGGGAGGCTGCTGGGATGGTGGCTGTGGCCAGAGTGCACAAGGGCCCGCCCCTTCCGATCCCCGCTGCTCCTCCCGGTTCGGTGCCTGTCGCTCCGGGCGTGGACATGATCGAAGGCGACGAGGGCGGCGTCGTGTTCCTGTGGACGATGGCGGCCTGGTGCTGGTCGCCGACCGATGTGGCCACCCGTCGTCTGGCTGCCCTGCAGCTCGTGGCGACGCGTTCCGCCTCCCGAGCGGCGGTGGCCATGGCCTTCGGGGTCAACGACACCTCCCTGTGGCGCTGGCAGCAGCTGTACGCCGCTGGCGGCGTGGCGGCTCTGGAGCCATCGGCCAAGGGCCCGAAAGGTCCGTCGAAGCTGACGAAGGCCAAGGTCAACGAGATCGCCGCCCTGCGTGGTCAAGGCATGGCGATGGAGGAGATCGCCGGCCGAGTGGGCGTGTCGCTCAACAGCGTGAGCCGGGCTCTGCGCCCGCTGGCCCCCGTAACGCCGGCCCCGCCCGCCTCCGGCTCCGAGCTGGTCCCCCTGGCCCGGCCGGAGCCGCGCACTGACGAACGCCAGGCGGCCCGCGCCGGCCTACTCACAGGGGCGCCGCCGGTCATCACCGAGGGCTCGTCGCTGCCCCTGGCCGGGGCGCTGGTGATCCTGCCCGCGCTGGCCGCCACCGGCCTCCTCGATGCGGCCGCCGGCATCTACACCCGGACCCGCGCCGCCTTCTACGGTTTGCGTTCCCTGGTGTTGACCGTGGTGTTCGCCGCCCTGGTGGGCGAACCCCGCGCCGAGGGCATCACCCGCATCGACCCCGCCGACCTGGGACGCCTGCTCGGCTTGGACCGGGCCCCCGAGGTGCGCACCATCCGTCGCCGCTTCGGGGCCCTCACCACTCAGAAGCGCTCGGCGGAGTTCATCGCCGCCCTGGCCCGCCGCCACGTCGAGGCCAACCCCGCAGCCGCCGGCGTCTTCTACGTCGACGGCCACGTGCGGGCCTACCACGGCAAGGCCGACATCCCCAAGGCCCATCTGGCCCGGATGCGCCTGGCCATGCCGGCGGCATCGGACACCTGGGTGGCCGACGCCCGGGGCGACGGGGTGCTGGTGTGGTGCGAGGAGCCGGGGGCGTCCCTGGTGGGAGAGCTGCGCCGGGTGGCGGTCGAGGTCCGGGCCCTGGTCGGCCCCGACGCCCGGCCCAGCATCATCTTCGACCGGGGCGGGTGGAGCCCGAAGCTGTTCGCCGAACTGGTGGAGGCGGGCTTCGACATCGCCACCTACCGCAAGGGCCTCAAGCCGCTGGAGCCGACCGGCGCCTTCACCGCCCACCGCTACATCGACGAGCAGGGTCGGGCGCACGACTACGTGTTGGCCGACAGCCGGGTGTCCATCCCCTACGACAGCGGACGTCACCACTTCGCCTGTCGCCAGATCACCCGCCTCCAAGACGGTCACCAGACCCAGGTGCTCACCACCCGAGCCGATCCCGACCCCGCCCCCGTGGCCCATGCCATGTTCAGCCGCTGGCGCCAGGAGAACTTCTTCCGTTACATGCGCGCCCACTTCGCCCTCGACGGCCTCGACAGCTACGCCACGCTTGCCGACGACCTGACCCGGGCGGTGCCCAGCCCGGCGAAGCGCAACGCGGCCAGCGCGGTGGCAGAGGCCAAGGCGGCCATCACGACCGCCGAGGCCGGCTACGGCCGGGCGGCCAAGGGCGGCGTCTCCGGCAAGGTCGCCGAGTCGCACGCCGAGCTGGGCAAGGCCATCGACGGGGCCAAGGAGCACCTCGGTCACCTGGAGGCCACGGCCAAGGCCACGCCGGCCAAGGCCCCGTTGGGCGACAGCCACCCCGACGCCCGCCGTCTCGATCCTGAGCGCAAGCGGATCTTCGACGCCATCCGCATGGCCACCTACAACGCCGAGTCGGCCCTGGCCCGCCTTCTCGGGCCCCACTACGCCCGGGCCGAGGACGAAGCCCGGAGCTTCCTGCGCGAGGTCTACAACAGCCCCGCCGACTTGGAGGTAGTGGGCAGCAAACTGAACGTGCGCATCAACGCGCTGGCCGCCCCTCGCCGCCGCCGGGCCCTGGCCGCCCTCTGCACCGATCTCACTGCCACCGAGACCACCTACCCGGGCACCGACCTCGTGCTGGTCTACAGCGTCAAGGGCTTCTGAACCTTGCAGCTATTTCCCGGGTATGTACGGAGGTCTGGAATCGTCCCGACGGGAACCGGTCCCCAACCGGCCGGCCGCTGAGCCACCCAGGCCGTCACGCCATGTTTGTTCTCCTGCGCACCGGCGGTAGGAGGCTCTGGCCACCCGACCCGAGAGGATCTTCACTATGGCCCAGCCTTCGACCTCGACCGATGTCCGGCTTGCGAAGGACGCTCGGCCGGCGAAGGACACCGCCCTAGTCACCGGTCAGGGCCGTACGTCGATCGCCGACTCCGTGGTCGAGAAGATCGCCGGCGTCGCCGCCCGGGAGATTTCCGGGGTCCACGAGATGGGCCGGGGAACCGCCCGTGCCTTCGGCGCCCTCAAGGAGAAGCTGCCGGTCGGCGGCAGCGGTCCCAACGTGACCCAGGGCGTCAAGGTCGAGGTCGGGGAGCGCCAGGCGGCCATCGATATCGATCTGGTCGTCGAGTACGGCGTCTCCATCCCCGACGTGGCCCAATCCGTGCGTGACAACGTGATCAGCCGCCTCGAGACCATGACCGGCCTACAGGTCACCGAGGTCAATGTCTCGGTCGACGACATCTTCCTCGGCGAGGACCGTACCCCCGAACCACCTCGGGTCCAGTGACACCCGACCTCGACGTGGTGGCCGCCGCAGCCCTGGGGTGCCCGCTGATCGCCGGCCTTACCGGTGGCGGATTGGGCGAGATCGCCACCTATCTACCAGGGCGGCGGCTCTTGGGTGTCCGTATCGTCGACGACGAGGTCGAGATCCATGTCGTCGCCCACTGGGGCTCGCCGTTGCCCCACGTGGCCGAGGCCGTGAGGGCGGCTGTGGCCCCTTACGTCGGGCCCCTGGCCGTGGGGATCTTCGTCGATGACATCGAGGTGCCGGGGACGGGCGCCGGCGCCGGTGCCGGTGAGAATCGGCAGACGGGCCTCGAGGAGGTCGGCGTTGCCGCCCCGTGACGTCCTGGGCCTACCCCCCGGAGCCTCACCGCCGGAGATCGCCGCCGCCTTCCGGCGCTACGCCCTGCGCCACCACCCAGACCGCGGTGGCGACCCGACCCGGTTCCAGGCCGGGGTCGACGAGTACCACCGCCTGACCGGCTCAGAGGCGGGGACGGCGGAGGCCGCCCCTCCTGCCGATGTCGTGTTCTACCGCCGTTCCCGGGTGCGGCCATCGTCACTGTTGCATCTGGCCCGGCGTCGGTTCTCGTCGTCCCTCCGTCCATAGAGAAGGAACTCCCATCATGCCTCCCACTGTCGTCGGTCTCTTCGTCGGCCTTATCCTCGGTTTGGCCCTGGCCTTCGACGGATTCGGGGCCATGCTCATCGTGGCTTTCTGCGGGGCGGTGGGCTACATCGTCGTCAAGGTTGTCCAGGGCGAGATCGACCTCTCGCCCTACCTCGGCGGCGGCGATCGCGGTCGGCGGTGACCACCATCTCGCTTCCCGGCCCGATGGCGACAGGAGTGCCGAGCACCGACCGGGGCGAGACGATCATCGCCCCTCGTGTCCTCGAGAAGATCGCCGGGCGAGCCGCCTCCGAGGTCGATGGCGTCGCCGCCCAGGGCGGCTCCACCGGTGTCGGCCGCCTGCTGCCGTGGTCGGCCGGCCACGACTCGCCGGCAACAGCCCAGGTCGACCTGACCGGAGAAGCACTGCGAGTCGACCTGTCAGTGAGCATCCTGTACCCCCGGCCGGTGGCAACGGTCACCAACGCGGTGCGCGCTCAGGTCATCCGGCGCCTGGCCGAGCTGTGCGGGGTGGCGGCGACGCGCGTCGACATCTCCGTGGCCGCCCTGGTCGTCCCCGCGCCTGGTGGCCGCCGGCGGGTGGAATAGACAGCCGTGCGAGTCGTCAACCAGGTGGTTGCGTCCGTCCTCGCCCTGGCGCTGTTGGTCGGCGGGGTGCTCGTGGCCGTCGAGATCGTGGTCGCCGGCCTCGACCGCCGGCCCTGGGTGCTTCCCCACGACCACTGGTACCGCAGCGCCCGCCAACGGGCCTGGGAGTCACCGCCGGCTCGATGGGCCTTCATCGCCCTCGTCCTCGCCGGCCTGCTCCTACTGTTCCTCCAGGCGGCCCGCCGCCGCCCGCTCACCCTCGCCCTCGTCGCCGGCGACGCGCCCGCCGACCTCAACCGCCGCAGTCTCGAGCGGTCACTGGCCAGGTCGGTGTCGGGCGTCGATGGCGTGGCCGGGTCACGGGTCAGGCTCGACGATGGCCGCCTCGACGTCTCGGCCACCACCCACCGGCGACAGGCGGGCGACCTCGAGTCCCAGGTCACCGGGGCCGTCGAGCGTCGGATGGAGCCACTGGGACTGGCCCGTCGTCCCGCGGTCCGGGTCAAGGTGCGTACCAGGAGCGACCGATGAGCGGCGACCCGAAGAGGGCCGGCCGGCTCAACCGCATCAACATCACGATCCTGTCCCTCCTCTCCCTCCTCCTTCTTGGATTGGGCGCCTACGGGCTGGCTCGGGGTTACGGCGCCTTCGGCGACGGCCGCCGCACCGACCCGATCCTGGGTGATGACGTCCGCACTTTCGTGTCCCGGAACGCCAACTGGTTCTGGCCCGTGGCGGCCGCGGCGTCGTTGCTCGTGGCCTGGCTCGGCCTGCGCTGGCTCATCGCCCAGATCCACAGCCCGGCCGTCAGCCGTCTCCGGGTCCAAGCCGATGGCCCGGGCTCCACCGAGATCGAGGCCTCGAGCGCCACCGACGCCCTCGCCGCCGACATCGGCGCCTACCCCGGCGTGCGGGGCGCTCGGGCCCGTATGGCCGACGCCCACTCATCACCCGAGGTCGACCTCACCCTCGACGTGGACGACGACGCCGATCTGGTCGACCTGCGCCGTCGGGTCGACGAGCACGCCCTGCCCAGGTTCAGAGCCGCGCTCGACCTCCCCAAGCTGGCGGTCCGGGTTCACCTGCGCCTGGCCGGGGAGGCGGACCGCTCCGTCGGCTGAGCCCGACGCACCGCCGGCTGAAGCTCGGGCCCGCCGTCCCAGGGGTTTGAGCGTTCTTCGCTCCTGCCGGACAGTGACCGCAAATAGATTCCCGTGTCGCGCGGCTCACAGGCTGCTCACATTTGGGGAGTTGACTACGTCTATGCCAGGCGACGAAGTGCGGAGCCGGATCGCCCACCTCTACCGCAGAGCCGGTTTCGGGGCCCGCCCCGAGGAGCTCGACGCCGCC
>JBBSIS010000210.1:0-5592 GCA_038231955.1 Acidimicrobiales bacterium | reverse complement strand
TTCGACACCGCGGCGACACAGCCGGTATACGGGCCCTTCGCCTACCCTCTCTCAGGATACTCCGATGTGTTGTACTCCTTCGGCGGCGGTGAGGGTCAGATGGGCATCCACGGCACCAACGACCCGTCGAGCCTGGGCCGCAGCGTGAGCAACGGTTGCATCCGGATGAGCAACAAGGGCATCGCCAAGCTGGCCGAGACCCTGCCCGTGGGGGTTCCCGTCGAGATAAAAGCCTGACCAGGACAGACGTCCATACGAGGTGCAGACGGAAACCTGCGCAGATCCTGCTCACGACGAGCGGCGGGATCTGTGGAATGGCGTGGTGAAGTAGGGAGGATCCTCCGGGGGCTCGGCCGCGCATGTTCAGCGGGTCAGGGCAGGTGAGCACAGGATAGACAAGCGGCAGGCTCGAGCCAAATCGACTCGACGGGATCAAGCAGAAACGCGGGCTCACCCCGATAGTTGTTTGATCCGCAGTCCCAGGTCGGAGAACTTCTCGAAGACGTGGTCATAGCCCCGCTCCAGGTGATGCACGCCGTGTAGCAGCGACGGGCTCCCGGCCGCAGCCGCGGCGATCACATAGGCGAACGCAGCCCGGATGTCGGGCATCTCGACCTCGGCGCCCTGCAGTTCGGACACGCCCCGCACCAGCGCCGAGTGCAGGGCGTTGGTCTCCTGGAACCGGCAGGAGTCGCCCACCAGGCACTGCCCGAACAGCTCGATCTCGGCCTGCATGGACTGGAGGGCCTCGATGTAACCGAGGCGGTCTTCGAAGAGGGTCTCGTGCACCACCGACATGCCGTGGGCCCGGGTGCAGAGGACTACCAGCGGCGGCTGCCAGTCGGTCATGAAGCCTGGGTGGGGGTTGGTGCGCACCGCGCACGGCCGGAGCTGCTCGGCGGTGGCGGTGATGTCGTCGTCGGTGATGTCGAAGGTGGCGCCCATGCGGTGCAGGGTCGAGATGGCGGTGACCAGGCGCTCCTGGGCACAGCCGGTGATGCGGACCGAGCCCCCCGTCGCCAGTCCGGCGACCAGGTAGGAGAAGGCCTCGATGCGGTCGCCACCGAGGCGCTGGCTGGCACCGTCGAGGTGGGGGACGCCTTCGATCACGAAACGACGGTCGGGCTGGAGCTCGATCCGGGCGCCCATGCGCTGGAGGAACAGCGCCAGCTCGACCACCTCCGGCTCGGTGGCCGCGTTCTCGAGCGTGGTGCGACCCTGCGCCAGCGCCGCGGTGAGCAGCACCGTCTCGGTGGCCCCGACGCTCGGCCACGGCAGGCGCACGTGGGCCCCGTGGAGGCTGACCGCCTTCGCTTCCAGGCCCTCGTCGGTGACCTCGACCTCGGCGCCGAATTGCCGCAACGCCTCGACATGGAAGTCGACGGGCCGGGGCCCGATGCGGTCGCCCCCGACGAAGGGGACGAACGCCTCGCCGATGCGGTGCAGGAGGGGGCCGACCAGCAGGATCGCCGTGCGGTTGAGCCCGCTGTAGGAGACGGGGATACGGCTCTCGTTCAGCGACATGGGCTCGATGACCACCCGGTCGCCGTCGATCTCCACCCCGGCGCCGACCGAGCGCAGCATGCCGGCGGTGATGTCGACGTCACCCAGGCGGGGGGCGTTGGAGATCGTGCTCGGGCTGCGGGCGAGGAGGGCGGCGACCATGTGCTTGCTGACCCCGTTCTTGGAGCCGCTGATGCGCACCTCGCCACGGAGGGGCCCGACCGGCTCGATGGCCCACGACGGCGCCGAGCTGGAGTTGGTCACCCGGCCATTCTGGCAGCCCCCCGTCCATCGCCCGGCGGCGCGAGTTCGGGCGGGAGCGGCTCGGCGTGGACGAGGTGCAGGCGGCGTGTCGTGCGGGTCATGGCCACGTACAGCGCCCGGCGACCGGTGGCCGGGGAACCCTCGGCGATGATGGCCGCCGGCTCGACGACGATGACCGCGTCGAACTCCAGGCCCTTGGCCTGGCCCACGGTGAGCAGGGCGACCGGGGCGTCGAGCACGCCGGCGCCTTCCGGGACAGGGGGCAGGAGGGGTTGGAGCGTCTCGACCAGCGATGCCGGGCAGATGACCGCCACCTTCCCCTCACCGAGCGCGTGGCGCTCCTCGGCGGTGACGCGGGCCACGGCTTCGGGCAGGGCGCTGCGCTCCACCCCGGTGACAAGGGGCTCCACCCCGGCGCGGCGGACGGAGCTGGGCGGGGCCAGTCCCGGCGTGGCCGCCACCAGGACGCGCGCCGCCAGATCCATGACCTCCAGGGGCGTGCGGTAGTTGACCGACAGCTCGGCGCTGGTCGGCGGTCGGCGGACGGGGAGGTGGGCCAGAACCTCGTCCCACGACGCCGGCGCCCACGGGCCGCTGGCCTGGCCGAGGTCGCCGACCAGGGTGAACGACCCGCTCGGGCAACGGCGGGCCAGCATGCGCAGCTCCATCGGGGAGAGATCCTGGGCCTCGTCGGCCAGGATGTGGCCGTAGGTGCGGGTGCGGGGGTCGGGGATGTCGGCGTCGGGCGCACCCCGCTCACCGGCCTCCAGGTGACGGAGCACCTCCCGGCGCATGTGGGGGTCGAGGTCGGGCAGGTCGGCCAGGACACGCAAACGCTCGCCGTCGCGGTCGTCGCCCCGCCGCCGGCCACGGGAACGGACCGGGCGGGGGCCCAGCAGCATCGCCGCTTCGTCGATCAGGGCCATGTCGGGCTCCGTCCAGGACACCTCGTCGATCCTCGGGCTCCGCGGCCGCTGCAGCAGGGCCTGCTCCTCGGCCGTCAACTGACCGCGCCCGGCCGAGCGGACCAGGGCCGGCAACCCGAAGAGGTCGTGGAGGAGCTGCTCGGCAGTGAGCACCGGCCACATCCGCTCCAGGGCTTCGAAGATCGGGCGCTCGCGGCGGACGGCGATCTCGAACCGGGGCCAGGTGTCCGCCGGCTCGTCGTCGTCGCTCTTCTCTATGCCTGCTTCGTACTGGCGGTAGAGGTGGCGGGCGACGAGGCGCTCGACGAAGGGACGGCGGGCGTTGTGGGTGCCGGGGCGACGCCTGGCCTGGGCCACGATGCGGCGGGACTCACCCGTCGACAAGGTGAGGCGCCGACCGCTCATCAGCACCGAGATGTCGCCAGGCAGCGCGCGGCCACGGTCGCCGATGGCCCGGGCGAGGAAACCGGCCATGCGCACGTCGCCCTTGAGGCGGGCGATGGCGGCCGCCTCCGTCGCCCGTACGGGCGTGGGCACAAGGGTGGCCGGCGTGGCCAGGGTGACACTGTGCTCGCCCAGGGCAGGCAGCACCTGCTCGATGTAGCGCAGGAAGATGCGGTTCGGCCCGACCAGCAGCACGCCGGCGCGCTCCAGCGGGAAGCGGTGGGTGTAGAGCAGGTAGGCGGCCCGGTGCAGAGCCACCGCCGTCTTCCCCGTGCCCGGCCCGCCTTGGACGACCAGCGCCCCGGGCAGGGGAGCACGGATGATCTCGTCCTGCTCACGCTGGATGGTGGCCACGATGTCGCCCATACGACCGGTGCGCGACCGGTCGAGGGCGGCCAGCAGGGCTCCCTCGCCGACCAGCACCATGCCGCCGACGCCGCCTTCCCCGTCCCCGTCGCCGTCGCCGTCCTCGGCGTGGCCGGTGTCGGCGCGGTCACCCAGCAACTCGTCGTCGAGGCCGATGACCCGCCGGCCCCGCATGATCAGGTGGCGGCGCCGGGCCACGCCCATGTCGTGGCGGGCCGTCGCCCGGTAGAACGGTTCGGCCGCCGGCGCCCGCCAGTCGACCACGAGGGGCTCGTTGTCCTCGTCGGCCACCGCCAGTCGCCCGATGTGGAGAAAGCCGCCGGCGCGCAGGTCGATGCGTCCGAACACCAACCCGGCCTCGCCGACCTGCAGATCCTGTAGGCGGCGGCCAGTGACCTCCATCCGCACGTCGCGCTCGATGCGGTTGGCGAAGGTGCCGCCCGCGCCCTGGTCCATCACGTCGGCGGCGATGGCCCGGGCCTCGACCCGCATGGCTTCCAGCCGCCGGTAGGCATGGTCGACGAGGGCCTGTTCGGCCTCCAGTTCGGCGTTCACGCTTCCATTCCGTTGAGGCAAGGAGCCCGGCGTCACTCGCTCGTCACGTCCCATTCCAGGTGCCATTCGTCGGCCGCGCCCGGCGCCCGGCGCACCCGCGCCGGCGCGGTGACGGCCGTCCAGGCCCCCGAACCGGTCGGCTCCCAACGGCCGGCGACCACGCCGAGGTCATCGAGCGACGTGGCGTCGCTCAGTCGCACCACGAAAGCGTCGTCCACGACGGCGACGCCCCGGGCCCACACGTGGACCACCCATGTGGCATGGAGGGTGGCCAGGACCTTCATGGCCACTCCATCGGTGGAGCCGGCCAGCGTCACGGGCTGGTTCGACGGGGCGAGGCCGACCTGGCAACCGGAGACGACTCGGGCGCCCGTCTTGGCCTTCCAGGCGTTGACGTGTCTGCGCAGCGCCGGCAGTGCATTCGCCTTCAGCTCGTTGGCCAGGAGCTGGCCCTGCTTGTCACGAAAATAGAAGGTGGCCCGCCAGGAGCGCTCCCACGACTGCATCATCGCCATCTGACGGATCAGGGCGAACTCCTCGGGCGCGAGAAAGGCGTTGGCGCCGCCCAGCCAGGTCCGCAGCTGCAGGAACTGCTCCGATGCCATGCGGAACTGGTTGACCCACATCTCCAGCACCCGCATGCACGGGCACAGCTCTCCGCCGAAGGCCAACATGGCCCGCTCGGCGGTGAGGTCGTGCGCTTCCAGCACCAGCTTGCCCCTGCGCCACGTCACCGGGTGCGAGGCACCGCCGCAGTCGATGAGGGCGGTCGTCTCCGGGAACGGGTCGTACCAGCGTGGCTTCCTGGGCACGTCAGGCAGCTGCGTCGATCGGCACCACGCGTGCCCATGCCGGCGCCGCCCACGGCCGTCCGCCCTGTAGGCGGGTGCCGATCATGCCCACCACGACCTGCATCCCCTTGGGCGCTTCGAGGGGCCACGGGGTCATGCCGTCGGTGAGGACCACGACCACCGACGGCCGTGGTCGCAGGCGGGCGGCGGCCGTCAGGCCGGCGCCCATGTCGGTGCCGCCTCCTCCGACCAGGTTGATCTGGCGGGCGCTGGTGACCTGCTGGACCGTCTGCACCGCGGCGTCGACCGCCATGACCCGCACGCGGTTGCGGGCCAAACCCACGCCCCTCAGTAGCCCGTCGACCTCGGTCAGCACAGTGGCCAGCTCCTCGTCGCCCATGCTGCCGGAGGTGTCGCACAGCACCAGCACTTCGGGCACCGGGCGCTCCAGGGCGGGCATGACGATGTCGGGGCTGGCCGAGGCCCGCCGGGACGGGCGCCGGTAGGTGTAGTCCACCCGGCCGCTGACCGTCGACAGCCCCTTGCGGATCTCGGCGGCGAGCACGCGCCGCCAGTCGACCTTGGGCTCGAGCTGGTCCTCGGCCCACCGCCGCCAGCCGGCCGAAAGGCGGCCCACTCCCTCCCGGCAGTAGCGCAGCACCTCGTTGGCCACCTGGGAGCGCAGCAGGTGCTGCTCGCCCGGCGGCAGACCGCTGCCCTGGTCGCCCCGCAACTCCCAGTCC
>JBBSIS010000209.1:0-5628 GCA_038231955.1 Acidimicrobiales bacterium | reverse complement strand
TGACGAGGGCGACCGGCGTTGACCGCGCCAGCGACCCATGGCGGCCCGAGCGCCTCGCCTGGGCGCTTCTCGATGTTGTCGAGACCAATCTGGGTGAGCCCTGGCTCGAGGTGCTCGCCACCCACCTCGGCGGCGCTGACCCGCTGGCTATTGACGGGGATCGCCGGTTCGCCGCCGTGCGCCACGTGGCCGAGCTGTTCGACCGCTACGCCGTCCACCGGCCGGAGATGCTCAGGGCCTGGATCACAGGTACGGACGAGGACGGCGAGGGGGTGGGCCTTCCGGGCGACATGGCGTGGCAACCGGAGCTCTGGCGTCGACTCCGGGAGGTCGTCGACGCCCCCAGTCCACCGGAACGGCTCGTGGGCGGCTGCGCAGCCCTCGTCGAGGATCCAAGGCTGGCCGACCTGCCGGACCGGCTCACGCTGTTCGGTCTGACCAGACTCCCGGCCAGCTATCTCGATGTCCTGCACGCGCTCGCCGTCCATCGCGATGTGCACGTCCTGGCCCTCCAGCCATCGACGGCGGCGTGGGCGTCGATCGCCGCCTGCCCGAGGTCTGACCCCGAACTGGCAGTCGAGGCCACCCGCCACCCACTGCTGCGGGCCTGGGGGCGCGACAGCCGCGAGATGCAGCTTGTCCTGGCCGGTCGCCTGGCTGGGGTGACGTCGATCGAGCGCCACCACCCGCTCCCCGAGATCCAGCCATCCACCCTCCTCCAGCGCCTGCAGATGGCGATCCACGCCGATACCCCGCCAGCGTCGACCGATCTGGAGCGGCCGATGCTGGCCGCGGATGACCGCTCGGTGCAGATTCACGCCTGCCATGGCCGGGGCAGACAAGCCGAGGTGGTGCGCGAAGTGATCACCCACTTGCTTGGCGCCGATCCGACCCTTGAACCACGCGACTTCGTCGTGCTCTGCCCCGACATCGACGAGATGGCGCCGCTCATCCACGCCGCCTTCGGGGGTGCCCCGGCGGAGGGTCACGGGCCTGGGCCCGGGCTGCCGACCATCGCCTACCGGCTGGCTGACCGTTCCTTGCGCCAGACGAATCCGGTGCTCGGCGCGATGGCCGAGGTGCTGGCATTGATCGACGCTCGGGTGACTGCCTCCCAGGTACTCGCCCTGGTGGCGCTGACGCCGGTGCGAGAACGGTTCGATCTCGACGATGACGATGTGGAGCGGGTCGCGAGATGGATCGAAACCGCCGGAATCCGCTGGGGCCTCGACGCCGCCCACCGCGACGCCTACGACCTGGGCGCCGTCGACACCGGCACCTGGGACCGAGGCCTGGTCCGCCTTCTGCTCGGCGTCACCATGTCCGAGGACGATCACCGGTTGGTCGGCGGCGCCCTGCCCCTGGATGACGTCGACTCCGGCGACATCGAGCTGGCCGGACGCTTCGCCGAGCTGGTTCGCCGCCTTGGCCACGTGGTGCGTGACCTGAGCCCCCCCAGGCCGATCGCCGCCTGGGTGGACGCCATCGACCGAGCGGCCGACCTTCTTCTGGCCACCCGTCCCGACGATGCCTGGCAACGCAGCCAGCTCGACGAGCTGCTGGGTGATGTGCTGGACGAGGCAGGGCAGCGGGCCCAGCGTCCACTCCTGCGCCTGGCCGAGGTCCGCGACCTCCTGGCCGACCGTCTGCGAGGCCAGCCGACTCGAGCTGCGTTTCGCACCGGCGATCTGACCATGTGCACCTTGGTGCCGATGCGGTCGGTGCCCCATCGGGTGATCTGCATCATGGGCCTCGACGACGGCGCGTTTCCTCGGGGAGGGGCACCCGATGGCGACGATGTCCTCGGGCGAGCCCACCATGTCGGCGATCACGACCGTCGGTCCGAAGACCGACAGCTGCTCCTCGACGCCGTGCTCGCGGCCGGCGACGCCCTGGTCATCACCTACGCGGGCCGGGATGTGCGGACGAACGAGGTACTGCCTCCCGCGGTGCCGGTGAACGAACTGTTGGATGTCATTGACGCCACGGTCAGCACCGCCGACGGCTCAGCGGCCAGATCGCAGGTAGTTCGCCAGCACCCCCTTCTGGCGTCGGATCGTCGTTGCTTCGTCTCGGGCGCGCTGGGAAGCTCCGGGCCGTGGAGCTTCGAGCCGCTCATGCTGGCCGGTGCCCACGCCGCCGCCGGACCACCGACGCCGCCGGAACCATTCCTCCCGGCGCGCCTTGCGTTGCTGCAGGCCCAGACGATCGCACTCAGCGACCTCGTCGCGTTCGTGCAGCATCCGGTGCGGGCATTTCTGCGCCAGCGCCTCGGCCTCAGCCTGCGCACTGACGACGAACGGCCAGCCGACGCCCTTGCCGTCGAGCTCGACACCCTGGAGGCATGGGGCCTCGGTGACCGGTTGCTGCGCTCGCTGCTGACCGGCGGCGACATGGACGCCATCTGCGCAGCGGAGGTGGCCAGGGGCCTGCTCCCACCGGGCGCGCTCGGTTCCACCGCACTGGCGCAGGCCCGGGCCAAAGCCCAGTTGATCGCCGACGTCGCCGTCGGAATCGCGGCCGGCGACCGCGACTCCTTGGAGGTGGATATCGGGCTTTCGGGGGGCCGCCGGCTGGTCGGGACGGTGTCGGAGGTCGTCGGTGAGGTGGTGCGGCCCACCACGTTCTCAAGTCTGAGGGCCAAGCAGCGCCTGGCTGCGTGGGTCCAATTCCTCGCCGTCAGCGCCGCCCATCCGGACCGGCCTCTGACATCCGCGACCATCGGATGGAGCCGCAGCGGGCCGACGATGATGCACCTGAGCCCGCTCGGACCGACACCGCAGGACAGCTCGGCGCGGGCCATGGAGTTGCTGGCCACCGTCGTCGACCTACGCGACGCAGGACTGCGGGAACCGCTCCCCCTCTACTGCGCCACCTCCCACCGCTATGCCAGTGCGGTCCGCTCGGGTCGTGAGTTCCCCGAAGAGGACGCAGCCCGCTACTGGACGTCGGAATACAAGTGGGACAAGGAGGACAGGCAGGCCGAGCACGTTCTCGTGCTCGGTGGAGTGCGCACCTTCACCGAGGTGCTCGCCGCCCGCCCGGCACCGGACGAGCGCGGTCCGGGATGGGAGACAACGGAGGCCACGCGGTTCGGTCGCCTGGCCCGGCGGCTCTGGGATCCGGTGCTCGACGCCGCCGCAGGGCCCCCGAAGTGACGACGGCGCGGCCCGCTCCCGCACCGTTCGACCCGACCGTCGCACTTAGCGAGGGGATCACCGTGTTGGAGGCCAGCGCCGGCACCGGGAAAACCCATGCGGTGGCGTCGCTGGTGGTCGCTGAGATCGCCGGCGGCCGGCCTCTCGAGGAGATGCTGGTCGTCACCTTCACCCGCAAGGCAACCGCCACGCTGCGCGAGCGGGTCTGGCAACGCCTGGCCGCAGCCGTCGCCGGCCTCGATCCCGACGCCCAGACTGCGCCGGACCCACTCGTCGCCCATCTGGCCCGGGGCCCGATTGAGGACGTGGCCCGCCGACGGGCCCGGCTGGCCCGGGCGCTGTCGGACTTCGACGCGGCCACCATCGCCACCACCCACGGCTTCTGCCAGCAGGTGCTGGCCAGCCTGGGCGTGGCCGGAGACGCCGAGCGCGACCTGGAAGTCGTCGATGACGTGTCCTACCTGGTGGCCGACGCGGTGGACGACCTGTTCGTTCGCCGCTTCCACGCCGGTGGCGACGTGCTGTTCAGCCGTCACGAGGCACGATCCATCGCCGCCGCGGTCATCAACAACCCCGACGCCGAGATCGGCGACGTCGATCAGTCCTCGGATGCCGCCCTGCTCCGCCGCCGATTCGCGGTCACGCTGCGGGCCCGCATCGCGGAGCAGAAGCGGCGGGGGCGGGTGGTCACCTACGACGACCTGCTGAGTCGACTGGCCGCCAGCATCGCCGATCCCGTCCGGGGAGAAATGGTGGCGGAGCGGCTACGCCGGCGCTTCTCGATGGTTGTCGTCGATGAGTTCCAGGACACCGACAGGGTGCAGTGGCGCATCCTCCAGGCCGCCTTCGGCCTATCGCCCTCCCGGCTCGTGCTGGTGGGCGACCCCAAGCAAGCCATCTATGCGTTTCGCGGCGGCGACGTCCACGCCTACCTGGAGGCCACTGAGGGAGCAGCCAAGCTCGGCCTCGACGTCAGCTGGCGGGCTGACCAGCCCCTGCTGGACGGCCTTGATGCCGTCTTCGCCGGCGCTCAGCTCGACAGCCCGGACATCACCCACCGGCCCCTGCGGGCCCGTCCCGGAGCCGAGCGGTCGCGCCTTGTCGGCCCCGCCATCGGAGCCCCACTGACGGTCCGCATCGTCGACAGAGCCGGCGGCCATGTGGCTCGCACCGCCACGGGCTTTGCCGAGAAGTCTTCGACCCGTCGTCACATCGCCGCCGATGTCGCCGCCGAAGCCGTGCGAATACTCTCCGCGGGGACGCGTATCGTCGAGCGGGACGCCCACGGTGTCGCCGATGAAGGGCGACTGCTGGGGCCCGGCGACCTTGCCGTGTTGGTGCGTCGCCGAATCGGTGCGGAGACGGTGCGAGATGCACTCCTTGCCACCGGGGTTCCGGCCGTCGTGCACGGAGGGACAGGCGTGCTGCGGACCGCGGCGGCCCGAGACTGGCTTCATCTGCTGCGGGCCCTCGAGCGCCCGGCATCGACAACGCGAGTCCGCGCCGTGGTCTGCGGACCGTTCCTGGGGTGGGATGCAACGAGGCTGGCCACCGCTGACGGCGACGCCTGGGACGCCGTGGACGAGCGGCTGCATGACTGGGCCCTGGTCCTGCGCGTTGGCGGTGTCGCCGGACTGCTGCGACGGATCGAGTTCACCGAGCGCCTCACCTCCCGGTTGCGGGCCAGGGCGGACGGCGACCGGCGATTGAGCGACCTCCGCCACATCGGCGAACTGTTGGACGGCCACCAGGCAGCCCAGCCCAGCGCCGCGCCGGCGGCCGTGTTGGCCCGGTGGCTGAGCGAGCAGATGGCCGCCGAGGCGGGTGGGGACTCCGACGCCGGCCGCCGTCGGCTCGAATCCGACGTCCCTGCCGTGACCGTGCAGACCATCCACGGAGCCAAGGGCCTCGAGTTCCCGGTCGTCCTGCTTCCGTCGCTGTGGGAGGGACCGTGGAGCGACGACGAGGCGCCTCCGGTGTTCCACGACGACCACGGACGACGCTGCATCGGCGTCGGCGGCACCGGGCGGCTGCATGGCGACCAGATGGCGGCGGCGGAGCAGGAGGGGGCCAGCGAGGAGCTGCGGTTGCTGTACGTGGCCATGACCCGGGCCCGCCATCAGGTCGTGGTGTGGTGGGCCTGCGGGAACGACGCGGCGAGCTCGCCGTTCGCACGCGTCCTTCTCGGACGCCATCCCGAGACCGGCGCGGTTCCCGATCGGTTGCCCAGGTTCCCCGATGAGGGCGCGGTCGCCGCCGCCCTCGGGGCGCTGGCCGCCAGGTGCGACTCGATCGTGGTCGACAACGTCGGCGATCCCAGCGATCGACGCTTCGATTCGCCGACGGTGGCCTCCGACGACCTTCGTGTCAGCACGTTCGACCGCGGCTTTGATCCGTACTGGAGGAGAACCTCCTACAGCGGCCTTACCGCGGCCGCCCATGACGCCTGGGCGGCGGTCCCACCCTCGAC
>JBBSIS010000208.1:0-5684 GCA_038231955.1 Acidimicrobiales bacterium | reverse complement strand
GTGAACGTGGCCGAGGCCCGGACTGCTGGTGAAGAGAATCCGGCTCATTGCTTCCGGGCCCGGCTGGGCGCCACCCGGGGTGGCTCACCCGGCATCTTGGGATAGACCGGCGGCCACGGGGCATCGAGCAGGCCCGCGGCCTGGTCGCGCCGGTGGAGGTCGAGGACCGGCTCGAGCGACTGGGGATTGGCGGTCATGGCCGCCCACGGGTCGCCGTGGAGACGCAACCGATCGGGCACCGTGACCATGGTCAGTTCGTCGATCTCGACGGTGGGCAGTTCGTCCCATGCGAAGGGCGTGGACACCTGGGCGCCGGGCCGGGCCCGCACCGACCACGCCCCGAAGATGGTCTTGTGCGGCGCGTTCTGATTGAAGTCGACGAAGACGCGAGTGCCGCGCTCCTCTTTCCACCACGCCGCGGTGATCAGGTCGGACCGGCGGCGCTCGAGCTCACGGGCGATCGCCACCGCCGCCGACCGCACCTCGTACGACGTCCATCGGGGCTGCAGGCGCACGTAGACATGGATGCCCTTGTTGCCCGTGGTCTTGGGCATGCCGATCACGCCGAGCTCGTCCAGCAGGGCCTTCACCTCGGCGGCCGCCTCCCGCAGCATGGGGAACGTCACGCCCGGCGTGGGATCGAGGTCGATGCGCAGCTCGTCGGCGTGGTCGGGGTCGGCGGCACGGGTCGGCCACACGTGGAAGCCCAGGCACGCCAGGTTCACCGCCCACAGGACATGGGCCAGGTCGGCCACGACCAGGGCCTGCGACGTCGTCCCGTTCGGGGTGCTGACCACTGCCGTCTCCAGCCAGTCGGGCCGCGACTCCGGCACCCGTTTCTGGAAGAACGACTGCTTGCCGGCCCCGTTCGGGAAGCGCTGCAGCAGCACCGGCCGCCCACCCATGGCGGCCAGAAGGGGCTCCTCGACCGCCATGTAGAACCGGGCCAGGTCGAGCTTCGTCTCCCCCCGTTCGGCGAAGAACACCTTGTCGGGGTGGGTGATGGCCACCCCCCGCCCGGCGGCCTCCAGGAGGATCTCCTCTGCGGGCATCGCCAACGACGGTACCGCCACCCATCGCCCGTGGACCTACCCTGAGTCACATGAGACTTGCAGGCACCGACAGGGCACGAATGTGAAGACGGCCATCGACGAGATCGCCGAGGGCATCTACCGGATCTGCACCTACGTGCAGGACGCCGCGCCCGAGGGCTTTACCTTCAACCAGTTCCTGATCGACGCCGAGGAGCCGCTGCTCTTCCACACCGGTCCCCGCCTGATGTTCCCCGACATCGCCGAGGCCGCGGGCCGGGTCATGGAGCTCGACCGCCTGCGGTGGATCAGCTTCGGCCACCTCGAATCCGACGAATGCGGGTCGATGAACCGCTGGCTCCACGTCGCCCCCGAAGCGTCACTGGCGGTGGGGCAGGTGGCGGCCCAGGTGTCGATCGCCGACCTGGCCGACCGCACACCCGTCGAGTGGGCCGACGGAGAGGTGTTCGACCTGGGCGGCCGCCGTATGCGCCGCATCGACACCCCTCACGTCCTTCACGGGTGGGACGCCGGCCTGCTGTTCGAGGAGGTCACCGGCACCCTCCTGGCCGGTGACCTGTTCACCCACACCGGCGGCGGCCCACCGATGCGCGACGACGACGTGGTCGAGCGGGCCTTCGCCGCCGAGGATCTGTTCAAGTCGACCGCCCTCACCTCGGCCACGCCCTCGACCATCCGCAACCTGGCCGCCCTGGCGCCCACCACCCTGGCTCTCATGCACGGTTCGTCGTTCGCCGGCGACTGCCAGGAGGCCCTCATCGCCCTGGCCGACGGCTACGAGGCCCGCCTCCTCGACACCATGGACTGACGAAGCGGTACGGCCAACTCGGGACCGGCACGAACTGGGGCAGGATCATGCTTCATGAACTCGTACATGTCATCGGGCTGGGTCGCCCCGAGAGCCGCCGGGGCCACAGGACGATGACCCCCACGCCCATCACCCGCACGCCGGAATGGCACGCCCTCGTCAATCACCGGCGTCAGATCGGCTGGACCGATCTGCGCCAGCTCTTCGCCGACGACCCGGGCCGAGCCGAGGCCATGACGGTCGAAGGCGCCGACCTCGTCCTGGATCACTCCAAGAACATGGTGACGGCCGAAACCGTCACCCTGCTGTGCGCCCTGGCCGAGCGGGCCGGCCTACGCCAGCGTGTCGACGACATGTTCGCCGGTCGCCACATCAATGTCACCGAGGACCGCGCCGTACTCCACGTCGCGCTGCGCATGCCGCGTGGCGCCTCGCTGGAGGTCGACGGACAGGACGTCATCGCCGATGTCCACGCCGTGCTCGACCGCATGGCCACGTTCTCCGGCCAGGTCCGGTCGGGCAAGTGGACCGGCGCGACGGGCCAGAGGATCCGAAACGTCGTCAACATCGGCATCGGCGGATCCGACCTCGGACCGGCCATGGCCTACGAGGCGCTGAAGGACTACTCCGACCGGGCGCTCACGTTCCGGTTCGTCTCCAACGTCGACGGCGCCGACGGCTGGGAGGCCGCCCGCGACCTCGACCCCGCCGAGACCCTGTTCATCGTGTCGTCGAAGACGTTCGGGACGGTCGAGACGCTCACCAACGCCCGCTCGGCCCGGACGTGGCTCACCTCCGCCCTGGGCGACGACGCGGTCAGCCGTCACTTCGTGGCCGTGTCCACCAACGCGGAGCGGGTGGCCGACTTCGGCATCGACCCGGCCAACATGTTCGAGTTCTGGGACTGGGTGGGCGGGCGGTACTCCTTCGATTCTGCCATCGGCCTGTCGCTCATGGTGGCCATCGGCCCCGAGCAGTTCAGGGAGATGCTCGACGGCTTCCGAGCCATGGACGAGCACTTCCGCACCGCACCCTTCGAGCGCAACCTCCCCGTGCTCCTGGGGCTGCTCGGCGTCTGGCACGGGAACTTCTTCGGCGCCGAGACCCAGGCCGTCCTGCCCTACAGCCACTACCTGTCGAAGTTCCCGGCCTACCTCCAGCAACTCGACATGGAGAGCAACGGAAAGTCGGTGAACCGCCAAGGAAAGGCCGTCGACTGGCAGACCGGCCCGATCGTCTGGGGCCAGCCCGGCACCAACGGCCAGCACGCCTTCTTCCAACTCCTCCATCAGGGCACCGAGCTCGTGCCCTGTGACTTCATCGGGTTCCTAACACCGAGTCACGACGTCGGGGGCCACCACGACCTGCTGATGGCCAACTTCTTCGCCCAGACCGAGGCGCTGGCGTTCGGCAAGACCCCCGAGGAGGTGGCGGCGGAGGGAGTGGCCGCCGAGATGGTCCCCCACCGCACGTTCCCGGGGAACCGCCCGACCAACACCATCCTCGCCCCCCAGCTGACCCCGTCGGTGCTCGGCCAGCTCGTCGCCCTTTACGAGCACAAGGTGCTGACCCAGGGGACGATCTGGGACGTCAACTCGTTCGATCAGTGGGGGGTCGAGCTGGGCAAGGCGTTGGCGGACCAGGTGAACACGGAGCTGACCGCCGATGCCGCGCCCGACCTCGCCCACGACAGTTCCACCAACTCCCTCATCCGCCGGTACCGCCGGGCCTGGGGCCGGCGGGCGTGAGCGAGCACCGAAGCGCAGCCGCTGAGCGCAGCTCCATGACCTCTCAGTTGGGCCGCTATCACAAGATGGCGGGCCAATGAGCGAGCACCGGATCGTCCTCGTCCGCCACGGACAGACCGAGTGGAGCGTGTCCGGCCAGCACACCGGCGGTACCGACATCCCCCTGACCGACGAGGGCGAGCGCCAGGCTGAACGTCTCGGCGCCCGGCTGGCGCAGTGGCAGTTCGCCCTGATCCTCACCAGTCCCCTGTCCCGGGCGACCGAGACTTGCCGGCTGGCCGGGCTGGCCGACGGCGCCGAGGTCACGGACGACCTTCGCGAGTGGGCCTACGGCGACTACGAGGGCCGCCGCACCATCGACATCCGGGAGGAGCGCCCGGGGTGGGATCTGTGGGCCGACGGCGCGCCGGATGGCGAGACGGTGGAGGAGGTGGGCCGGAGGACCGACCGGGTGATCGAGCGGGTGAGGGGGTCGGGCGGCGACGTGGCCCTGTTCGCCCACGGCCACGTACTGCGGGTGCTGGGCGCCCGCTGGATCGGCTTGCGCCCGGCCGACGGCCGCCTCTTCGCCCTCACTACGGCCTCGGTTTCGGTCCTGGGCTGGGAGCGGGAGACCGAGGTCATCGAGGCCTGGAACGAGCCGGCCTCCTAGAGAGGACCGCCCAGCACTGCCGCGTCAGTCCCGCCCCCGGCCCGTCTTCTCCTGGAGCTCGTCGATCCGCTTCGATGCCTCGGCCTTCGTCATGGTCTCGTCGAAAGGCTCGTTGGCCTCCTGGGACAGCGTCCGCTGGGCCGACTCCTGGCGAGGCTACGCCTTCCCAACCGAGTGGTGGCCCTGTGGTCACACCAGGTCGACAGCCGCCTCGGGCTCCAGGCCATCCATGGGCACCACCGGTCGGCCTCCCCGGTCGACCCGCCAGGTGCTGAACGCGGCAACCGAGGCCGCCAGCCAGGCCAGTCCGAGCACGTAACCACCGAGGACATCGCTGATGTAATGGACGCCCAAGGCCAGCCTGGAGAACCCGATGGCGCCGACCAGCATCACCGCGCCGCCGATCAGGAGGGTCCGGAGCCGTCGGGATACGACAGGTAGGAACACGAGGAGCAAGGCCCCGTAGACGATGGTCGACGACATCGAGTGCCCCGAGGGAAAACTCTTGCCGTGGGCCGTCGCCACCGGATCGACCAACGACGGCCGGGGCCGGTTGACGGCGATCTTCACGACAGTGTCGAGGAGGCCGCCACCGGCTGTGGTCGCCAGGAGGAAAACGGCGAGGCGGGCGTGATGGCGGCGCCAGGTGAAGAGGGCCACAGGGCCGACCAGGAGCCACAGCCACGGTGGGGAGCCGAAAAAGGTCAGCACCTTCAATCCGGAAACCAGCACCGGCGACCCCCGCACCCAGTCGTGCAGGTGCCGGGCGGCGGCGGTGTCGATGCCGACCAGTGCGCCGTGGTGCTGCACCTGGCGGAGGAGCAGGCCGAAGGGGACGGCGACCAACAGGAAGGCCACAGCCAGGAGGGTAAGGCGCAGGCCGTACCGGGCCTCGGGGTCGAGGCGGCGCCCGAGCGCACCGCCGGCGGCCTTGGTGGGCTGGTTCACTGCTCGGGCACGTACACCAGCAGCGGCTCGTCGGCCTTGGTGATGGTGAACTCCTCCGGTCCGTCGAAGGTCTCCCCGTCCCGGGCCAATCGGAGCGGGCCGTCGAGCGATTTCACCCGCAACTCCTTGACGAAGCGCTGTTCGTAGGCGCCGCAGCGTCCCAGCGTGCCGGTCAGCACCGAGAAGAAGAGGCGGGCCCGGGACCACGGCTGGCCGCCGTCGACGATCCGCACATCGAGGTCGCCGTCGTCCAACCGCTCGCGCCAGCTGGGCGCGAACCCGGAGGGGTGGTACCGGCAGTTCCCGATGAAGATCATCCATACCCGGCGACGCTCGCCGTCGAGCTCGAGGTCGACCGGCTCGGAATGCCGCAGGACACCCCACAGCGCGACCACCACTGCCGGCCACTTCCCGATCTTGTGCTCGAGCCGCTCCCGAGCATCGACGAGATCGACGTAGCTGCCGATGCTGGCGGT
>JBBSIS010000207.1:0-5708 GCA_038231955.1 Acidimicrobiales bacterium | reverse complement strand
GGCGCAGGCGAAGGCCACGTGGTCCATGCCGACCCGATGTTCATCGAAGGCATCGTCGGAGGATGTGCCGGTGTGGGCGTGCAAGCCGAAGAGCATGCCGCCGGCCAGGGGGAACACCGTGTGGTGGTAGCCGTTGCTGTCCTCGTCCAAGGCCGGCTCGACTCCGAAGAGCCGCTCGTACCAGGGCGCGCTGACGGTCAGGTCGGTGACGGTGACGGCGAGATGGGTCACCGAGGGGAAATCAGTCATGTCTGTCCTTTTGGTTGTAGGAGCGGGGCTCGGGCGACGCCGCTGACGGCGCCGCCTGAGCAGATGCAGTGCCTGGCTGGCTCAGGAGGCGGAGAGGCCCGCTGACAAGAGTATGAGCAAGGGCATGGCTCCGTCATCTCTCCCGGACCGAGAGGGCCTCGCCGGCGGTCCAGACGGCGATGGACAGAAGGCCGACGTCCTGGCCACGAACTGGCCGGGCATCGGGGACAGGAACGGGATGCCGTAGCCGAGTTGGAACGCATCGGGGGACGCCGGCCACAGTGGTCCTACCACCAGGGGCGCACGGCCAGGTACTCCCCCGGACCGATGACGACGGCGCGGTCCGGGCCTACCCTGACGACCAGTGGGACCGAGGTCGAGCGCCAGCGTCGTGGTCAGCGCGCTCGGGATCGGGCTGTTCCAGGTCGTCGGCTCCCTCGGGGCTGCGCAGAACCAGCCGGCCCGCAAAGGCGTCGACGCCCTCGCCCTGCTGCTCGTCCTGGCCGGGCCCATCGCCCTCGCCTGGCGCGATCGTCGGCCACTCCCGGCCGTGGTCGTCGCCATGGTGGCCGCCGACGTCTACATCGGGCTCGGCTACGCCTACGGGCCGATCTTCCTAAGCGTAGCCGTGGCCCTCTACACCGCCGCCGTGGCCGGGCGCCGTCATCCGGCCTGGCTCCTCGCCGCCGCAGGCTATGCCGGCTACCTGATAGCGGTGGTCGTCGACCCCAGGGCGGAAAACGGGCACGGCGCGGCCGGGGCGACGACCGTTACCGCAGCTACTCCCTCGGGATGAAGCAGCGCCTCGGCATCGCCGCCGCCCTCCTGGGCGAGCCGCAGTTGTTGATCCTGGACGAACCGGCCAACGGACTCGACCCCCAGGGCGTGCGGGAGATGCGCTCGCTGATCGGCCGCCTGGCCAGCTCCGGGCGGACCATCCTGGTGTCCTCCCACGACCTCAGTGAACTGGAACAGATCTGCAACTGGCTCGTACTCATCGACACCGGGCGGTCGCTCTACCAGGGCCCCACCGCCGACCTACTCGACCGGGCCGTGGGCGGCCTGGCCGTCGCCGCCCAACGACCAGAGGACGAACCGGGGCTGCGACGGCTCCTCCTCGAACGGGGCCACCAGCTTCAACTGCGGTCGGACCGCTTGGTGGTGGCCACCAACGGGGGCGACATCGGGCCCCTGGCGGCCGAGGTCAATCGCGCCGCCTTCGACGCCGGGATCACCCTTGTCGAGCTCAGCCCGCTGCGCAGCAGCCTCGAGGACGAGTACCTCACCATGGTGCAGGGAGGTGCCCGATGAAGCGAGTGGTCCATGCCGAGCTGATCCGCCTCCTACGCCGCCGGACGATCCTGATCGCCGCCGCCGGCTCCCTCGTCTTCACCCGTCATCGCCACCCTCACCGTCTACTCGAACGCCCGGGTCTCGGGTGCAGGGGGTGCCGGGGTCACCCTCGACGCTCTTCGCGGTAGCGGCGGGGGGACCCAGGCCTTCGCCCTCGGCGCCTCGTTCGTGGGGTTCCTGGTCTTCGTCACCTTCATCGCCCTGATGGCCACGGAGTTCTCCGGCGGCACGTTCCGGGCCCTGGTGCTGCGTGACCCCCACCGGTTGCGGGTGATCGTCGGCAAGCTGTGCGGCGCCCTGCTGGTGGCCGCCGGCGTGGTCGCCCTCTGCGAGGTCGGCACCTTCGGCCTCTCGCTCCTCGTCGCACCCACCAAGGACGTCCCCACCTCGGCCTGGTTCTCCCTCGGCGGTCTCGGCTCGGGCCTGCACGACTTCGGGACAGTGTTCGCCGGCGTGGCCGGCTGGGCCGTCTTCGGCACCACCCTGGGCGTGATCTTCCGGTCTGCGCCGCTCGCCCTCGGTGTCGGCTTCGCCTGGGCCGGCCCGTTCGAGCACATCGTCGTCGACTCCTGGACCGCCGGCGACCGCTTCTTTCCCGGCCTGGTCCTGGAGTCGCTCATCCGGGGCGGCACGGTCGACGTCGGCCTGGGGCGGGCGGTGGCGACTGCCGCGCTGTACACCGGGATCGCCGCTGTCACCGCCCTCGTGCTGGTCTCGCGCCGGGATGTGACGGCCTGAAACTTCGCGTGCACCCAGTGTCGTATGAGGCCGAAATGGCGGGTTTCACGACGCTGGGTGCACGAAATTCGCGTCAGGCGTCGCACCGAGGGTCGCTACCCTGCCTGCTGTGGCACGGCCGTCCCGCCAGCGGCTCCTGGCCGACGTCACGCCGCTGCGGGCGTCGCGTGACTTCCGGCTTCTATTCCTCGGCGCCGGGGTGTCCCAGGTGGGCCGCCAGCTCACGGTCGTGGCCATCCCGTACCAGGTGTTCCTCATCACGCGGTCGTCGCTCGCCGTGGGTCTGGTCGGGCTGGCGACGATCGGGCCGCTGGTCACCTTCTCGTTGGCCGGCGGAGCGGTGGCCGACGCCGTCGACCGTCGCAAGCTGCTCCTCGTCGTCCAGATCCTCTCCGCCTCGGTCAGCGCCGCCCTGGCCGTCAACGCCACGTCCGGGCATCCCAGGCTGTGGCCGATCTACGTGCTGGCCGCCCTGGCCGCCGGGCTGGCCGGCATCGACCTGCCTACCCGCGGCGCCATTGTCCCCGGCCTCGTGGGCCGGGAGCTGTTCCCGGCCGCGGCAGCCCTGAACCAGATCCTGATACAGGTGGGACAGGTGGTCGGCCCGGCCCTGGCCGGCGTGGTCATCAGCCAGGTCAGCATCGCCGCCGCCTACTGGATCGACGTGGCCACCTTCGCCGTGGCCGTCGTCGCTGTCGTCGGCATCCGGCCCCAGCCCCCGCCGGAGGGTGCGCGCCGCGCCGGACTGGCGTCGATCGGGGAGGGCTTCCGCTACCTGAAGGGGCGCCGCCTGTTGGTCAGCACCTTCCTGATCGACGTGGACGCCATGGTCTTCGGAATGCCACGGGCCCTCTTCCCGGCCCTGGGCATCATGTTCTACGGCGGCGGGGCGGTGACCGTCGGCCTGCTCTACGCCGCCCCCGGGGCGGGGGCGCTCCTGGGCGCCCTGTTCACCGGATGGGTGGGCCGGGTGCGCCGCCAGGGCCGGGCGGTGATCGTCTCGGTGGTGGTGTGGGGTGGGGCCATCGCCGTCTTCGGCCTCGTCCCGTGGCTGCCGCTCGGGCTGGCCATGCTGGCTCTGGCCGGCGCGGCCGACGTGGTCTCCGCCGTCTTCCGTAACACCATCCTGCAGCTCTCGGTCCCCGATTCGTTGCGAGGCCGGCTGTCGTCGGTGCACATCGCTGTCGTCACCGGCGGGCCGCAGCTCGGCGACGCCGAGGCCGGCGCGGTCGCCGCCCTCACTTCGGCGCGGTTCTCGGTGGTTTCCGGCGGTGTGGCCTGCATTCTGGGCGTTGTGGTCCTGCTTCGGCTGGTCCCCGAACTGGCCCGGTACGATGCCGTGGCTGAAACGAGGAGGTTGGATGGCTGACGGAGCCAAGGTACGCACGGTTGCGGAGGTCATGACCCGTGACGTCCTGACGGCTTCGGCCACCGACGCCCTTTCCAAGGCGTCACAGCGCATGCTCGACCGCAAGGTCGGCTCGATGATCGTCACCGACGGCGACGCCCCGGTCGGGATCCTGACCGAGCGTGACATGGTGCGGGCGTCGGCTGCCGGCGTCGACCCGGCCTCGGCCACCGTGGCGGACTGGATGACCCCTAAGCCCGATACCGTCGCCTCGACCGACGAGGTCAACACCGCATTCGACCGCCTCAACGAGAAGGGCTATCGCCACTTCCCGGTGGTCGACGACGGCCGGCTGGTTGGCGTGGTCTCGCTCCGGGACATGCTGAAGCTGGGCCAGGTCCTGCGCATCGAGCACCCGGGGATGATCGAGGCCCGCCGCGGCCTCGAGGGCGTGGTGGTGGCCGAGACCGAGGTGGGCGACGTCCGGGGCGAGGAGGGCTTCTATCACTACCGCCAGTACGACGCGGTGGAGCTGGCCGAGAAACGGTCGCTGGAGGACGTCTGGCACCTCATGTACCAGGGCTACCTGCCCAGCGCCACAGAACGGAAGGGCTTCGCCGAGGAGATCCGGTCGCTGCGCCAGATCCCCGAGTCGGTCAAGGGGCTGCTGCCCGCCATCTCCACCGCCGGCGATCACTTCATCCCCCTCGATGCTCTGCGCAGCGCCTACTCCCTCCTGGCCTACGCCCTCGACTTCCGCTCGTGGCTCGACGTCGACCAGGCCGCGCTGCGGGCCAACGCCATGCAGACCAGCGCGGTCATGCCCACGTTGATCATGGCCCTCTACCGCCTGAGCCAGGGCCTCGAGCCGATCGACCCGCACCCCGACCTGGCCTATGCCGCCAACTACCTGTACATGCTCAGCGGTGAGGTTCCCGACCCCGGCCACGCTCGGGCCATCGAGCAGTACCTGATCTCCACCACCGATCACGGGTTCAACTCCTCCACCTTCACCGCCCGGGTGATCACCTCCACCGGGGCCGACCTGGGCTCGGCGGTGACCGGCGCCATCGGGGCTCTTTCCGGCCCGCTGCACGGCGGCGCGCCCAGCCGGGCCCTCGACATGCTCGACGCCATCGGCGCGCCCGACAAGGCCGAGGCGTGGATCCGGGCGTCGGTGCTGAAGGGCGAGCGGATCATGGGCTTCGGCCACCGCATCTACAAGACCGACGATCCCCGCTCTGTGATGCTGCGAGGTGTGGCCGAGCGCCTGGGCGGCGACATGGTCGACTTCGCCAAGCAGGTCGAGCGGACCGTCGTCGACGTGCTGGCCGAGCTCAAGCCCGGCCGCCACCTCTACGCCAACGTGGAGTTCTACGCCGGGGTGGTCATGAGCAAGGTCGGCCTCCCGAGGGAGCTGTTCACCCCCACCTTCACCTCCAGCCGGGTGATCGGCTGGACGTCGCACATCCTTGAGCAGGCCGCTGACAACCGCCTCATCCGCCCCAGTGCCCACTACGCCGGCCCGAAGCCGCCGGTGCCGGTCCCCGACGCCGACTGACCCCAGTGGGCCAAATGATCGTCGAGCGGGCCACCGAGGTCACCCCGGAGTTGATGGCCGCCTTCGCTCGGCTGACGCCCCAGCTTTCCTCGACGGCGCCGGCGCCGGGTGCGGCCGAGCTGACCGAGATGGTCCGCTCGCCGGCCACCATCCTGCTCGTTGCCCGCGACGGTGAGCGGGGGATCGTCGGCAGCATGACCCTCGTCGTCTTCCGCATTCCCACCGGAGTCCGGGCGTGGGTCGAGGACGTGGTCGTCGACGACACCGCCCGAGGTCGAGGCGTGGCCGAAATGTTGTGCCGGGACGCACTGAACCGGGCCTGCGCGGCGGGGGCCCGCACCGTCGACCTCACCTCTCGGCCGACCCGCGAGGCGGCCAACCGCCTCTATCTCCGCCTCGGTTTCGTGCCGCGGGACACCAACGTTTACCGCTGGTCGGGCTGACGCTGGGACGCCGCGG
>JBBSIS010000206.1:0-5808 GCA_038231955.1 Acidimicrobiales bacterium | reverse complement strand
GCGCACGGTGACTAGGCCCTTGGCACCGCGATCCAACTGCACGGTGTCGGCGGCCAACACCTTGACCTCGTTAGGGCCCCTCGGCGCTGGTGATGCCTCCCGGCCCAGCAGCGATGGGCGCCCGGCCGATGCTGGGCTGGGGTGCGCTGGCGGTGGCGGGGCGTGACTCGCTGCGAGAGCGTTGCTACTGGGCGCCGGACGTACGAGATCTTCGCCGGCGATTGGCCAAACGCTCCGGAGGACGTGCCGTTCACGGGGCTGCTCAACCGAGTGCCGAAGTACGTGGCCAGCCGGACGTTGACCGAGATGATGTCATGGCATGGCTCGTCGGTGCTGTTCGACGACCTCGCCGACGCCGTCGCCGCCGTCAAGGGGCGCCACGACGAGGTGCACGTGATCGGCAGCCTCGACCTCGTGCAATCTGCTCCGGCTCGGGCTAGTAGACCAACTGGTGCTGTGGGTGCACCCGGTGCTGCTTGGGAGCGGGAAGAAGCTGTTCGGAGGCGGCACCGTGCCAGCGGCGCTGCGACTCACCGATTCGACGATCTTCCCGAACGGCTCGGTGAACCTGGTCTACGAGCTGGCCGGCACGCCCACCTACGGCAACCTCGCCGTCGGTACCGATGAGTGGGTGAGCCCTTCGCACGAGGCGCGCGCAAGCGCGCCCGGCGTCGACGTGACCGTCCAAGAAGTGCCGGTCGAGGACATGGCAAAGGTCGCCTGACCCGCCTGTCCTAGCTCGGTTCGTCGCGTAGGAAGCGCTCGACCTCGGCGGCCAGCTCGTCGCCCGAGGGGAGCGGGCCCCAGCCCGCGGCCGTCGCTTCCGCTTGGCCTCCAGCTCTGTCGTGGCCACCTGGCTCGCGGGCACCCGGGCCCTGGGCGCCGTCGGCCTCGGCCTCGGCGTCGACCTGGGCCTCGAGCTGGCGGACCAGGGCCATGTGCTGGACGCTGTTGGCGGTGAGCTCCTCGAGGTTGCGGCGGGTGGTCTCGGCCGCTTCGGCCAGCTCCGGAATGTCGACATGGATGCCCGCCACCTCGGCCAGGCCCTCGAGCAGCTGCACGCTGGCCGGCGGGTAGGGCAGCGTGGCCGCGTAGTGGGGGACGCGGGCCCAGATGCCGACGGCCGGAATACCGACGCCGTCGAAGGAACGCTCGATGGCCGCCATCACCCCGGCCGGTACCTCGACGGCGCCGGAGACGACTCCCACTGAATCGGCCAGCTCGGCGTTGCTGGCGGTGGCGGCCAGGCGTGCGGTGCGAGTATGGGGCACGCCGGCCGGGAAGGCGCCCAGGCCGACGAGCAGGCGCACGCCGAACTGCTGAGCCAGGTCGGTGACGGCCGCGGCGAAAGCCCGCCACTCGTGGTCGGGCTCCGGCCCGGCCAGGACCAGCACCGCCTTCCCGTCGCGGTCGTGGCCGGCCAGAAGATCGATCCCCGGCCACACCAGGTCGGTGTACACGCCGTCGACAATGTGGGAGACGGGACGGCGGGAGCGGAAGTCGAGCAGCCGGTCGGTATCGAAGGTGGCTACCACCTTGGCCTCCATGGCCGCCACCAGGGCGCCGATCGCCCCGGCGCCGCCCAGGCCGGCGTCGATCCAGCCCTCCGGGGCCATGACCAGCACGGGCCCGTCCAGCTCCGGCTGCGCACGCAGCTCGTACAGGCCGGGGGCGTCGTCCATGCCCTCACGGTAGCTGTGCCGCCGGGAACGGCCGGCCGGCAACATGGTTGACTACCGCCATGAGCGAGCACCGAAGCGAAGCGGCGGAGCGCAGCTCCATGAGCGACGTGACCGATGCGACGTTCGAGCGCGAGGTCGTCGAGCGCTCGACGCAGGTACCGGTGGTGGTCGACCTGTGGGCCGCGTGGTGCGGCCCGTGCAAGACGCTCGGTCCCATCCTGGAAAAGTTGGTGGCCGAGACCGACGGCCGGGTGGCCCTGGCCAAGGTCGACATCGACCACAACCCCACCACCGCCGCCAGCTTCGCGGTGCAGTCCATCCCGGCCGTTTTCGCCATCGCCAATCGCCAGGTGGTCGACTCCTTCGTGGGCGCCCTCCCCGAGAAGTCGGTGCGAGACTTCGTCGACCGCCTCGCGCCGGTCGTCTCCGAGGCGGACAGGTTGATGGCCGCGGGCGACGAGGCGTCACTGCGACAGGCCCTGGAGCTGCAAGCCGATCATCCCGGCGCGGTGGTGGCCATGGCCGGGCTCCTGGCCGACCGTGGCGACGCCGAGGAGGCGCTGGCGCTGTTGACCCGTGTACCGGCGACATCCGAGTCTCGCCGGGTCGCGGCCCGGGCTCGAGTAGGTGACGGGGGGGCCGTCGACATGGACGCCCGCCTCCAGGGCCTCCTGGCCCGGGTCAAGGACGACGCCGACGCCCGCCGGGAGTTCGTCGACCTACTCGAGCTGCTCGGGCCCGACGATCCTCGTACCGCCCACTACCGCAAGGCGCTGGCGGCGCGGCTGTACTGATGGCCATCCGTCGGCGCGGGGACCATTGGCTCTGGGCCGGGGGCCCGGTCCCGCCCGGCTCGGCGGCCATGACCATCGGCGCCGTCATTTCGGTCCGCCGGTGCTTTGCCGACGACCCCCGCCTGCTGCGCCACGAGGAGGAGCATGTCCGCCAATGGCGGCAGCTCGGCTATCGCCGGTTCCTTCGCCAGTACCTCGGCGCCTACCTGCGCTGGCGCTGGCACGGCTTCGGCCACGTCGCCGCCTATCGCCTCATCCCTCTCGAGATCGAAGCCGAGGCCGCGGCCGACCGTCTGGTGGCCGACGGTCCGGTGGCCGACGGTCCGGTGGCTGGCAGTCCGGTGGCTAGCTGGCCTGGCGGCTCTCCGCCGATGGGAGCGCGTCCCGACGGGCCGGAATCGCCAAACGATCGGTGACCTCCGTTGGCCCTGGCGGGCGGGCCGGAGACCATCTACCCTGAGGACCGCCTGCGGCGTGCCCGCCCGGCGGCGGCTTCCCCCTGAACGGTCCTTTCCGTTGGGGGTGCGCGCCCGTTGGCCGATCTTCTGCAAACGTTGCCACTGCGGTCGTGGGCCGAGCGGCTCACCGCGTGGCGTCAGTCGAGCTGGGCCCGTCCGGTGCTCGCCCTGGGCGGAGGTGCAGTGGCCCTCGGCGTGCTTCTCGCCGTCGGGCTCGCCTTCCTGCGGTCGTCCACGCCTCCACCCCGCCTGACGCTGCCCCGGGCCCAGCCCGGCTCCGCTCCGGTGGAAGGGGGGCCGAGCAGCGGGCCCGGGCCGGTGGCGTCGTCCGTCCCAACCGTCGCACCGATCACGGTGACGGTGCACGTGGCCGGGCAGGTCATCGGGCCGGGGATCTACGCCGTACCGGCCGGCGCCCGGGTGGCGGATGCCATCGTGGCCGCCGGCGGCATGTCCGCCGAGGCCGACGTAGAGCAGTTGAACCTGGCGGCGCGGGTGTCCGACGGCGAGCGGGTCTACGTTCCGAAGAAGGGCGAGGCGCCGCCACCGGTTCCGGCCTCGGGCCCTGCCCCGGCGACCGGCCCGGCCGCCGCCGCCAAAGGGACGGCCCCCGGCCCGCCGCTCGACCTGAACGCGGCTACGGCTGCGCAGCTCGACGCCCTTCCTGGGGTAGGTCCCGCCACCAGCACCGCCATCCTGGCGTACCGGACGAGCCACGGCCGGTTCCGTTCCGTCACCGAGCTGCTCGACGTCCCCGGCATCGGGCCCACCAAGCTCGAGGCCCTGCGCCCCCTGGTCCGCGTCTGATGAGTGAGCTGGCCGCCGTCGTTCTCGCCGCCGCCGCCGCCGCCGGAGCGTGGGCGTCCCGGCCGGTTCCCCTCCCACTACTGGCGACGATCGTGCTCCTGGCGGTGGCCTTGGCCACCCGTCGGCCCGCCTTGCTTTGCGTCGGCGTGGCCCTGGCCGCCTCTGGGCTCGGGGCCAGGGCGTGGGAGGGCTTGCGACCGCCGGCCACGGGACCGTGGTCCGGCGTCGCCACCCTCGTCGGGGATCCGGCCGAGGTGGCGGGGGCCCTTCGTGTCGACGTGCGCATCGGCGGTAAGCGGGTCGAGGCGTGGGCCCGGGGCTCGGTGTCCCGGGCCCTGGCCGACCGCCTGGCCGGCGAGCGTGTGGAGCTGCGCGGTGAGCTGCAACCCGTGCCGTACGCGGCCCGTGACCGCTTGGCCCGTCGTCACGTCGGCGCCCGCATGACCGTGACCGGCGCGTCGCTCGTCTCAGTCGGCGACGTGCCGAGCCGCCTGGCCAACGGCCTCCGGCGGACGCTGCTCGCCGGCGCCGGCGGGATGACGCCGGGCCGCCGTGCCCTCTACGCCGGCTTCGTCCTGGGCGACGACCGTGGCCAGCGGCCCGAGGTCACCGACGACTTCCGGGCCGCGGGCCTGTCACACCTGCTGGTGGTGTCGGGGCAGAACGTGGCCTTCATGCTCGCCCTGCTGGCGCCGTTCCTCAACCGGTTGCGCCTCGGGGGGCGGCTGCTGGGGGGGCTGGCGGTGCTGGTCCTGTTCGGGATCCTCACCCGGTGGGAGCCCTCGGTCCTGCGCGCCGAGGCGATGGCCGCCCTGGCCCTCCTGGCCGCGGCGATCGGCCGTCCTGCGTCGTCGCTGCGTCTCCTGAGCCTGGCCGTCACCGGCCTGTTGCTGGTCGACCCACTGCTCGTGCGCTCGCTGGGGTTCCTGCTCTCGGTGGGGGCCTGTGCCGGGATCGCCCTGTTGTCGACGCGGATCACGGCCAGACTGCCGGGCCCGAGGGTGCTGGCCGAGGCTCTCGGGGTGACGCTGGCCGCCCAGGTCGGAGTCCTGCCGGTGCTCGTGCCCGTCTTCGGTGGCCTCCCGGTCTCAGCCCTGCCGGCCAACCTGCTGGCGGCCCCCGTGGCCGGCCTGCTCATGATGTGGGGAATGGCCGCCGGGCTGCCGGCCGGGTGGGTCGGCGGTGGCCTGGGGCGGGTGCTTCACGTGCCGACCGAGGCCATGATCGCCTGGGTGGCAGGCGTGGCCCGCTGGGGCGCGGCGGCGCCCCTCGGCCAGCTCCGCCTGGGCCATGTCGTCGGCCTGGCCGCCGCGCTGGCGGTGGGCGTCGTGGCCCACCGCCGGCGTTGGCGTCTGGGCGTGGCCGTCGCCGGACTGGGCGCGGGCGCATTGGCCCTCGCTCCCGCGATGGCCGTCCTGCACCCGGCGACGGCCGACGGCCGCGCCCTCGTGCCCGGGGCCAGGTTGTGGCGGGCGGGCGGCGCCACCGTGGTCGTCGTCGACGATCTGAAGGCGTCGCCCGGGGCTCTGCTCTCCTCCCTGCACCTGGCCGACGTCCGCGACATCGACGTCCTCGTCGTCACCCGTCCGGGCTCGGCTGCGTCGTCCGACGTCGCCGCCCTCCTGCGCCGGTTCCCTCCTCGCCTCCTGCTCGCCCCGACCGGGCATCGACTGGCCGGCGAGGTCGTCGTCCCTCCTGCGGGCAGCGAGGTCGCCGCCGGCGGGCTCGTGGTCGCCGTCGACGACGCGTCCCCCCGGCTGGCGGTCAGGGTGGGTTCGGAGCGAGCGCCTCCCCGGTAGGGTCAACGGCCGGATGCGCGTCTCCCTTGGATCCCGGAGCTACGACCTGGCGACCCGTGCGCTGGTGATGGCGTCGGTGCAACGTGTCTGCGATATCGCCGGGGCCGTCGCCGCGGGCGCCGACATAGTGGAGGTCGCCCATCTACAGAGACCGTCGACAGTCGACGTAGCCATCGCAGTGGCGCCCAGGGATGTTGACGAGCTCGAGGCCGGCCTGGCCGCCGGAGCGTCCGTTGTCCGCCTGGGCCTCGATGTGCCCGCCGGATCG
>JBBSIS010000205.1:0-5826 GCA_038231955.1 Acidimicrobiales bacterium | reverse complement strand
TGGCCTGGCGCATGGAGATGATGACTACCGACGACTACCTGCGGGCCGTCGACCTCCGCCCCATCGCCGGGAGCCGTCTCCCCGCCGGCCGCGACGTCGCCCACGACGAGCTCGCTGCCCTGCTGGTGACGTGCCAGGCCGACGACCGACCGGCGGGGATACGCGACGGTGCAGTCATCGCGCTGGCGTACCTGTCGGGGCTTCGGCGGGGCGAGCTCGCGGCGCTGCACCTCGCCGACGTCGATATCGACCCGCCCGCGCTGCGAGTCATCGGCAAGGGGGGAAAGGAGCGCCTGGTGCCCCTCTCCCCCACCGTCGGACCCTTCCTGGAGGCATGGCTGGAGCTGCGCGGCGACAGCCCTGGCCCATTCTTCTGCCCGATCGACCGCGTCGGGACGCTACGCCTCCCCAAGGCCATGACCGGCGAGGCCATCCGGCAGTTGCTCGGACGGCGCAGGGCGGCCGCCGGGCTGGCCGCCATGTCCCCGCACGATCTTCGTCGCACCTACGCCGGTGACCTGCTCGACGCCGGCGCCGATCTGCCCGCCGTGCAGCAGTTGCTCGGCCACGCCTCCCCGGCCACGACATCGAGATATGACCGCCGAGGCGACCGGGCCCGCCGGGCGGCGGCCGAGCGACTCCACCTCGTGGTCCCGTCGGCCGTACCGGAGATGGACGAAGAGCCGCCGGGGCTGGAGGACCCTCCGTAAGAGATAACGCTTGTGTTCCGGCCCGTGACACCAGCCGCAAAGCTGGACGGTGACGAAGTTCCGGGAATCATCGGAGTTGGCACCTTGTCGGGCCGGTGTGGGCATCAGCGGCCCCACCGTGGCCGAGCCACCGTGGCCGAGCCAAGGGTGAGGCGACCGCCGTAGAGCAGCCGGCTCAGTAGGTCGCGGCCCAGGCTGGCGGTCCCGTGGAGGTGGTGCCAATCCGGTCCCTGCAGGCGGCGATGGCGGCGTCGATTCCCTTCTCCGTGTTGGGGCACTGCCGGAGCTGGCGACTGAGTCCTCGCCATGACTTCATCGTCCCGCCGAGTAACCTCGTGCCAGGGTCGCTCGGCTCCGAAGCGGGGAATATGTCCAGCGCGATCGCTGTCACCATGGCCGTGGTCGTCGGTCTCGTCCTCCTCGGCGTCACGGTCGGGTACCGCTCGGGCCGCCGGGGCCGGTCGATTCCCCTCGGCTGGTGGTCTGCCGTGGCCATCCTGTCCACCGCCTTGATCGGCGTGGTGGCGATACCTGCATTGCTCTGGGGTTCCCACGTAGGCAGGCGGTCGATGTCGCGTAAATTGGACAGCTGATCCAGCATCGGAAGTCCCAACGGGGGCTGACAGGTGCCGAATGGCGGGGGGCAGATAGCCAGGGAACTGGCGGAGGGACGGCGCGCCAACGTACTGATCGGATGCATCACCACTACCGCCATGTCCTGGCCCATCCCGAGGTGATCCTGCTCAGCCTGGGAGCAGCCATGCTGCTCGGCTTGACCTCGGTGCTCCAGCATTCCGCGGCAGCGACGGTGGACACCAAGCATTCCATGCGGCCCAGGCTGCTGCTGGAGCTGTTACACCGGCCCCGCTGGCTCGCCGGTAACCTCGCCGACCTCGGTGCCTTCACCCTGCAGTTCCTTGCCCTTCGGCGAGGGTCGTTGCTGGTAGTTCAGGCCCTGCTCGTCACCGGGCTGGTCTTCGCCCTGCCCTTGTCGGCCAGACTCAACCACCGGCACCTTCGAGCACCGGAGTGGGTCAGTGTTGTCGCCCTCGTCGGAGGCCTAGCCGTGTTCTTGACCTCGGCGAACCCGACCCGAGGCAGGCCTGGGGCGTCGGGGGTGGGCTGGGCCATCGTCATCGGCGGCGTCGCCGTGGTCATCGGGCTGATCGTTCGAAGCGCCCCTACCCAACCTGGCCGGACTCGCGCCACCCGCCTGGGAGCGGCTTGCGGGATGCTTTTCGGACTCAATGCTGCGCTGGCCAAGGCCACGGGTCACGTTGTCAGCGCCGGTCTCGTCGAAGGACTCACGTCCTGGGAGCCCTACGTCTTCGTCGTCTGCGCCGGCGCTGGGTTTCTCCTCGCCCAAAGCGCCCTTCAGGCCGGGCCCCTCGATGCCTCGCTGCCGGTCCTCGCCGTAGGGGACCCGCTGACCGCAGCCATGATCGGACTGTTCGCCTTCCACGAGCACGTCGCCCTTCGGCCCACGAGAATCGCCCTCGACTTGGCCAGCGCCGCCATCATGATCGCCGGGGTATTCGGGCTGGCTCGTTCGCCCATCGTCACCGGCGAAGCGGCGATCCCAACGGCGGATGGCGACGTCGGCGGTGGACGGTGACCCTTTACGCCGACGGCCTTGCAGGAGAGGGCGTAGCCCGGCCGCTGGGTTGTCCCACGAGCCGATGCGCCGAGGGCCGCCTCCTCTGGCCGATGCCATTGCGGCGAATCCGAGTGGCCACCTGTCGGCGGCCCCAACGGTGGCTGGCGTTGCGGCCCGAACATCCGGGTGGCGGAGTCGTCCGCTGCGCGGCTAGCGCGGGCGAGATTGCTCCAATGGCCCGACGCCGAGCCCGTCGGCGCCTGCTCCTCGCGGCGATCAGGGACCAAGCCGGTGCCTCTATGATTCGGGCATCCTCCGACCGAGCCGAGTTCCGAATGGGCCACTCTTGGCACTCCTGCTCGGCTCGATGCTCCCCGTCCTGTTGATGGCGAGCCCTGGCGGCACCGGCATCCTCGCCCACCCCGATCGCGGTCTCCTCCCTCCTGACCATGTCCCGTCTCTGGTGGCGGTCAGGACTGCCGCCCCCGCCACGGCGACCGCACCGATGCCTCCGGCGGCATTGTCGCCAGCTCAGCGCTTACCAGCGGCTCTTGTCTCTCGCATCCCGCCATCGACGGGCCCGCCCCTGGTCGCCCTGACTTTCGACGACGGGCCCGACCCCGCATTCACCGCTCGGATTCTCGAGCTCCTCGCCGCGAACCACGCCAAGGCCTCGTTCTTCGTAGTCGGCCGACAGGCCCAACGCTTTCCTGATCTCGTCCGTGCCGAGCTTGCGCAGGGCAGCACCGTGGAGGGCCATACCTGGGACCACCGCCAGCTCCCTGGCCTCGGTGACGCGACGTTCAGCGCCGAGGTGGACCGCACGGATGAGCTGCTCGGGCGGCTCATCGGCCATCCCGTCGCCTGCGTGCGGCCCCCCTACGGACGCGTCGATGCCCAAGTCGTCGAACGCCTGGGCGGCCGGGGCCTCACCACGGCGATGTGGGACGTTGACCCACGGGACTGGGCCCGCCCGGGTGCGCGGGCCATCGCCGCCCGGGTACTGGGCAGGATTCATCCCGGCGCGGTGGTCGTGCTTCACGATGGCGGCGGGGACCGTAGCCAGACTGTCGCCGCGCTGTCCACGATCCTTGACGGCATCGCGGCCCGCGGGTACATGCCGGTCCCCCTATGCACCTGAGTGGCGTCGGCCCGGTGGTGCGGTCAACATGGCTCGCCCCACCAGGGCGTCGTGTGTGGCGGCCATTGGAGGCGCCGAGCTACAGCTGGGCCGCTCCCTTCAGCGGGTAGCGGCAGTATCGCGCAGGAACCAACGCTTTAGAACCCTGGCCTGACGCCGAGGCGGTCGACTGTGTGAGGGTGGCCCTCCTCGGTCGTGGAGGTGGGTTGGGTTGGCGACGCAGGTCTTCTCGGAGGCGGAGCTTGAGCGGCTTCGCGGATTCCCAGATCGACCGCGAGCAGCTGGTCCGGTTCTTCACGCTACCCGTCCGACGACGCCTTCGTTCGGTCTCACCGTGGTGCGACCAACCGCCTGGGTGTATCGATTCAGCTCTGCACGCTGCCCTGGCTCGGCTTCGTGGCCGACGACGTCGCGTCGGCGCCGGCCAACGCCGTGCAGCACTTGCGCGAGCACCTCGGCATACCCGCGGCGGCGCTCTCCTCCTACGGAGCCCGGGATCAGGATCGTCATCGCCATGTACTTCGACGATCATCCCCCGCCGCACTTCCACGCCATCTACGGCGGCTACCAGGCCCAGGTGGCCATCGCCGCCCTGGACACCCTCGGTGGGAGCCTCCCGACCCGAGCTGTCCGACACCCGCCTGGGCCTGGAGGAAGCCATCGGCGCCGACTGGAAGGCCGATGATCCCAGCTGGGCGCCGTCGCTCCTCCGCCAGGCCTTCCCCAAGCCCCTGCGGGATGCCCTCTCCCAGGACGCAACCCGCGACGCTGTGGCCCGGGCCATCGTGCGACCGGCGCCGGTGCGGGACCTGGTCAGGCGGGGTGGCGTCGCCCGCTGACAGCAACGACATGTGTTGTAGGAAGAGGGAAAGGAGTGAAGCTTCTGGATGAGGGTGGTCACCGGCCCGGGCTCGACGGGGCCATCCCCACCGATGAGTTCAACATCGAGTCCCCAAGGTCGCTTGGAGCTGGGCGGTACGATTGGTGTCGTGGTGCGCCGTGCCGAAGACATGCCCAACGCTGCCGTCGTCGTCGTCAACTCCGATGACGAGGTGACCGCGGAGGCGTTCAACGCCTGGCTCGCGCAGCTTCAGAGCGGCGAGCCCGTCCACTTGGACGTCACCGCCGCGCAGACGCTGGCTGAAGCCCGCGCCGCCGGCGAGGTGTGACGCCGGTCGTCATCGATGCGTCGGCCGGCGTGGAGCTCATCGCCGATACGACGAGGGGCCGAGCGCTGCGCTCCCTGCTTCCCGTCGATGCTGTCCCCTGGGTGCCGGAGACGTTCTACATCGAGGTCGGCTCCGTGCTCCGTCGATGGGACCTCAACGCGATCCTCACGCCGGAGCAGATCAGCGAGGCGCTCCGCCAGCTCGCCGCCTGGCCGCTGCACGTGGTCCAGGTGCGTTCATTGTTCGCCGATGCCTGGCGGCACCGGAAGAACCTGACCTTCGCCGATGCCACCTACGTCGCCCTGGCCGAGCACCTCGACGCTGAGGTGTTGACCGGTGACCACAAGCTGGCCAACGCCCCGGCGCTGGCCGTGCGGATGTTGCGGCTCCCGCTCAGCCCGTAGCGCCAACTCCTCGGGCGCTCACACCGGCGATCCCGAGGTGTCAGTCGACCATGCCCATCAGCTCCCCAATTGCCCGGTGCCGGTGGACGTCCTTCGGGTAGCGGCATTAGCGGACTAGAAACCAACGCCGGCCGGGGTGGGCTGTCGAACGACGGCCGACATGTCACCCAAGCCGAGGCGGGGCCACTGCGCCCCGGGGAGCCGACCCGGGTGTGGGGTCCCGGCATATGCGATTATGGAGGAGTGAGCCTGGCGAAGGCCGTGTTCGGTGCTGCGGTTGTCTCGTCGATGCTGGCGGGCGCCTGCACTCCCGGCCACTCCGACTCGTCCGGATGGAGTCGACGCCGCGGGAATGCGGTCATCACCACCGGTGCCGTTCACGGTGAACGATGGGAGCTCGTCGCGTTCGTCGACCGCGCCGGCCGGCGCTGTGTCGACATCCGCATGGCCAAAGGCGGTCCCGGCGGTTGCGGCAAGGGTTTGCTCACGGAGGCGGTGTCGGTCAATCGGGGCGCGGTGCGGATCGCGGATCAGGCCATGGTGTCGTTCGTCAGCGGCCGGGTGGCCCAGAACGTGAGTCGCCTGACGATCGAATTCGCCGAGGGCTCAACCTCCAACGTCCCAATCGTGGGTGAGGGCGCCGGCTTCGACGTCAACTTCTTCGGTACTTGGATACCGGGGCGCGTCGAAGTGGATTGAGTGAATGACTCGCCGTCGACTGCCGATCTCGAGTGGTTCAGCTGGAGCGCAGGATGAGCCCGGCGACGACGCCGGGGTTCGGTGCCCGAGCAAGGTCGACGAGCAG
>JBBSIS010000204.1:0-5834 GCA_038231955.1 Acidimicrobiales bacterium | reverse complement strand
ATCGAGCCTGGTCGACCGGCTCTCCGCCGACCGGTGCCTCGCCGGCTTCCGCCTGACACGATCGTTGCGGCTGCTCGATCTGACAGGCGACTGGCCCACCCGCGCCGGCGCCAGCCAGGCACTTGCCTCGGGACCTCGTCCGCGCGCCCAAGCCTGGGCCCGGACGATCTACGAGGCCTATCCGAAGGTCGAAGGGATTTGGTATCCGTCGTCGATGCACGGCGGTAGTCCAGCGCTCGTGCTCTTCGAGCGAGCGGAGACGGCGCTGCCATCAACCCCTGATCTCGACGTGCCGCTGTCCCATCCGGGCCTTCTGCCCGACCTGGTTCGTGCCGCCGGATCCCTCGGTTATCTCATCAGGTGACACGTGGGCGAACGTCGTCACCGTCCCGACTCGAGTTCAGGTGACCGACATCGTTCCCCGCAGTCCACGGAGAAACGTGAGCAGGGCGTCCGTGACGGCGACAGGCTGGTCGATCCACGGCAGGTGGGCGGCGCCGGGCAGCACCAGCACATCAACCTGACCAGCCCGTTCGGCGATCAGCTCGGCCTGGGCGATCGGCTCGAAGTCCTGCTCCCCGTAGAGGACGAGCCAGTCGAGGTCGATGGTGCAGCCCGACGTGGCCTTGGCCACGAGGGGATCGATCCACGGCCACACCATGGTTCGGGCCGTGGCGTAGACGCCTGACACCGTGCGGTGGTCGTTGCGCCACAGGCCCTCCAGCACGAGGCTGGCGAACTCGCCGGCGGCCTTGCGCTCCGGGTCGCCGTCGGCCTTCAGCGCCCGCATCAGGGGCTGGGTCTGGCCGACGTTCTTCTCGATCGGCATGTGGGTGCCGACCACCCACCCGACGATGTCGGCGAACGTCCGGTCCTTGGTGTTGGCGGCGATGATCAGGAAGGCGGCGATCAGGCTCTCGGCCATCTGCAGCCAGAAGTCGCCGCCCTCCCCGCTCGAATCCCGGCGGGGTGCGGCCTCGGCGATCTGCCGGGCCGCCCGCACCGCGCCGCTCACCGTCTTGGCGCCGCGCAGCGGGCTCCACGTGGCGCTCTCCCGTCCGGTCACCCCGCTCGGGTCGGAGACCTTGACGTCGCCAAGCGTGCTCCGCCAGTTCCCGGTGGCTCGAGGAAGTCATTCTTGAGCGACACGAGTATCGCCGGGTGCCGCCACTCGAACACGCCATTGATGATGCTCGTGGTCTTGCCCGATCGACTGGGCCCTACCGGCATCACCGCCCCTGGTCCACTGGAGGAGCGTCGGCGGCGCTTGATGAAGCCGGCAGCCTCGGTGGCGATCAGTCGCCGGCCCACCCGCCCGAGAACGAACCGCCCCGGCACGGGGCGCCGGATCAGCAGCGGGCGCAGCTCCATCGGCTTGGCCAGCCGGCCCTGGGCGGACACACCGGCCCGCCGGCGCTGGTCGAGCGACTCTGTCGGGTCTCGGAACACCTTCCAGGCTAGGTACGCCACGCCGATGCCGGCGACCATGGCGATCACCGTCGCCGCCCAGTACAGGACCGGGCCCGGCAACTGGTCCCGTTGCTCGGGCAGCCAGGCGGCTCGGGGGTCGCCCATGTGGTCCTTCATGGCGAACATGGCCTTGCCCGCCTCCTCGAACGTCGTGTGCAGCGGATGGCCGTAGGCCACGAGCATGGCCAGCTGGGCGCCGGCCCACACCACCGTCAGCAGCCCGATGAAGACGAATAGCGCCCCGATCGCCAGCTTCTCGAAGGTGTCGTCGTGTCGTTGCGCGGTCTGGTTCACAGGTCAACTCCCGTCGGTGCGAGGTGGTCGATGGCGGCCGTCTTGGCCCCGCTGCGATGCAGCGCCGCCTTGAACGAGGCGACCGGGTCGACATCGGGCTGGGGCCCGTGGCTCAGCTCGGCCTCGGCCTCCACGAGGTAGAGCTGGTTGCTGAGCCGGCCGCGGGTGAGGCTCGTGTATCCGGTCTCGATGGTGAAGGTGTCGTCGCCGAGGACGAACAGGCGGTCACACGTCGCGCCTTGGGCCTTGTGGACCGTTGATGCGTACCCGTACGTCAGGTGGCCGGCGTCGATGTAGTCGCCGGGGACGTCCACGGTCCGCCCCGCTACCCAGGTCGATCTTCAGGGCGTCCTTGGTCGCCGACGCCACTTTGCCCCGGGTGCCGTTGAGCACGCCGAGGCGGTAGTCGTTGCGCAGAGCGAGCACGTCGTCGCCCACGGCGAAGCTCATCCCGCCAACGTGAAGCACCTCCTCGCCCAGTTCGCCTCGGGCGGCCAGCAGCTCGCGGGCCCGGTCGTTGAGGTCGGCCACCGTGGACCGGCGGGCGGCCACCATGAGGACGTCGTCGCCACCGGCCCGGGCCGCGTACCAGTCACCCACCAGGCCGTCACGAAGCTGGTCGGCGTTGTCGGCGGTGATGACGCTGCCATTGCGCTGCATCCGGTCCATGGCCGCCTCGACGTGACCGAGCCGTAGCTCGGCCACGACCGCCCGCTCCTCGGGGTCGCGCTGGCGGCGGTTCTCGGTGAGCTCGGCGTAGCCCAGCCGCTGGGCCACGGCGGCGAACAGGCCGCCGGCGTCGATCTCCGGAAGCTGCTTCGGGTCGCCGACGAGGACGACCTTCGCCCGCGCCCCCCGGGCCTCCTCGATCATGGCGGCCAGCCGGCGGGTGCCCACCATTCCGGCTTCGTCGATCACGAGGACGCTGCGCTCGTCGAGTCGCTCGTAGCCCGTCGCCAGACGGTTCCGGAGGCGGTCGATAGTCTGGGAGGCGATGCCGACGCCGTTCTGCAGCTCGGCCGCGGCCCGGGGCGCCAGCGACGTGCCGAGCACCCGGTATCCGGCGGACTCCCATGCCTCCCGGGCCGCGTCGAGGCTGAACGTCTTCCCCGTGCCGGCCGGGCCGATCACGATGTCGATCGGACGGCCGGAGCCGGTGATGGTGGCGACGACCTGGCGCTGATCGGCGCCGAGCGACGGACGCTCGTCCAGCGCGCGCTCGATGTTGCCAGGAGCGCTGCATGCCGTCGGCGGGGCGGGCAACATCGCCAGCTCGACGGTCCGGCGCTCCAGGGCCAGCATCTCCGGAGTCGTCCACCGGCCCTCGGCCACCGCCACCGCGTAGGGGCCGGCGAGCATGGCGTCGGCGCCCCGCTCCAGCTCGTCGAGCGACGCCCCCTGGGTGGCCGCCTGGGCCAGGGCCCGCACGACGTCACGACGGACGAACGTGGCGTGCGACTCGGTCAGCAGACCGGCCAGTTCGGCGTCGTCGACGTCGAGGACCGGGGTGCGCTCCAGCCGGGGCAGGGCGCCGACCTCCAAGCCGAATGGCTCAGCCCTCGCCGCCCACCGCTGGCGCAGGTCGGACTCGGAGACGTGCTCGTCCTTGGCGTGGCGGGTGTCCAAGGTCGCGGCCTGGGCGCCCTTGGCCGACGTCGCGCCGTGGCGCTCCATGGCGGCAAGGATCTCCTGGCGGCGGTGGGAGAACTCCCGGCGCAGCGCGGGCGGGACGCCGGCGACATCGGCGTGGCCCTGGGCCACCTCCTCGAACAGCAGCCCGGTCGAGCGGGCCAGCTCGTAGCGCAGGACGGCCTGGTAGACGAAGCCGGCGGTGCGGCCGTGACGGTAGAGGCCCGGTTGTCGAGGGCGGTCCACCGGCCGTCGGGCCCCTCGGCCATGTTGGCGATCAGGACGTGGGTGTGTAGCGCCGGGTCGCCGGCCCGGCTGGTGCGGTGGCGGAAGGCGGCGCCGACGAAGCCGTCGGCGTCGTACAGCTCGGTGCCGCCGTGGCCGCGCCGGACGCGGCAGGCGTGGCGTTCGAGGTACTCGATGGCCTCGTCGACGGCCCGGTCGTGGCAGGCGACGACCTCGGCGGCCGTGGCTTCGTCGCCCAGGCCCCACACCAGCGAGATCGACTTGGGAGCCGACAGGGTGAGGTCCATCCCGGGCTGGCTGGCGTTCGTCGCCCGCAGCAGCTCGTCGGTGCCGGGCCGCCGTCCGGCGAGGACGGCGCGCAGTTCGTCGGTGCCGACCCGGCCCTCGAGACCGAGACGGTAGGCGCCCCGGCCGAGCCACCGGCCGGGGATCTCGCCGACGTGGAGGTAGTAGTCCTCGGCCCCGGCGAGGACCTCTTCGAGGTAGTAGGCCTCCTGGCCGAGGCTCAGGCGGCCGATGCTCAGCACCGCGAGCCCTCCGGGCGCGCGACGGCCCGGGGCACCCCGGTGCAAGTGTGTGGAAGGCAAATTGGGCGCGTCACTCCTACTAGCTCGCCTCCTTGCTGCCGTGGCCGCCGATGAACTCCTCGACGGACCGTCGGGAGAAGATCCAGCGGCCTCCGATGCGGCGGACGAGGACCGGGCTGCGATCCTGTCGTGCCAGCCGGCGAAGGGTATGGGCGGTCGTGCACAGCAGCGGTGCGACCTCTTCCGCGTCGAGCCACGGGTCGGCCGGTCACCGTTGGGGTTGGGATTCGTAGCGTCGTTCATGGACTCGAACGATGCGCTCCGATGCCGGCCGGGTCAGGCCCCTCTCAGGCGGTCCAAGAGGGTCTTGACCGGGTTCCTACGTTCAGGTATAGGGCCGCCACTCCGGCAGGATCGGCGGGAGGTCGCGGCCCTTCGGGTTCGGAGCTGGGCGGCTGGAGCCGTCGTCGCCGACCCATCTCCGGCCATACTGATCGGGTAGGTCGCCCCAGCCGAAGATGGCCACGGGTCGGGCCGGCACGATGCCGTAGGCCTCGACGGGATCGACTCGTCGCGGACCCACCGTGCAGAGGTGAGCCCAGTAGTCGCCCAGGTCGAAGACGTAGGCGAACTGCTCACCCGACGTGAGCCGGCCGAGCTTGGTCCGCCGCGCGTCGACGATCACCCGGTCGTCGTCGAACTCGTCGTCGGGGATGCCGACAGTGGTCCCGTCGACCAGGGTGAACTCGTGGAGGTGCGCCAGGTCCCAGCGCCCGAAGGCGTCGTCGATGGCCTCTGCGAACTGCTCGAAGGTATGGGAGCGGCTGGCCACGAACGTCCGGCCGGGACGAGGCCAGAAGTCCTTCCGGTCGCCGCCGCTGACCAGCTCGACGTCGATGACCAACCATGTGCGCGCCACGGCTTGGACCGTAGCGGCGGCCGGCGGCCGGCTGCTTCGCTACGGCTGATCGCGCCTCATCCGGGCGATGACCTCGACCGCAGCGGCCGGGGTGGCGGTGGCCACCGCATTCGTCAACTCCTCGTCAACCGATTGGCGGAAGGCGCGGTCCATCCGATCGAACATGGCCTTGGCATCGGCTGTCGTCGTGGGGTCGAGCTCGGGCACCTTGGTGATGTCGATCGGGCAGTCTTCGGCAAGCAGCGCCTCGGGGCCAGCCTGGGCCAACTGCATGACGGTGAACAGGAACTCCAGCTGCGTCATCGGCACTCGCGCCGCCGCCTGCTGGAAGCGGGCGAGCTCGTCCATGCCCTGGGAGAGCATCGCCGTGAATGCCGGGAGATCGACGGCGGCGACCCCCGGCATCCGGTCGAGGCCGTGTTCGTCGCCGGTGATGGTCAGCGTGGAGAACAGGGCTGCGACCTGGTCGAGCCCGCCCGGGCGATGGGGTCCATGGCCTGGCGCAGGACGGCGTCGCGCTGCTCCTCACCAGCTTGTCCGACGCCAGCGAGCATCCCGCCCAGGGCAGTGAACTGCATCCACTCGCCGAGCACATCGCCGTACAGGGCGCCCAGCACGCCGGTGTCGGATGGCGCCGACGACGGCACCCTCGACCGCCGCACCGCATGCACGACGATCGGCTCGTCGGGCGCGCTTGGTCCGGGCCCGTAACGGGCGACGAGGCAGCCGGCCGCCAGCTCGGCGTGGGT
>JBBSIS010000203.1:0-5896 GCA_038231955.1 Acidimicrobiales bacterium | reverse complement strand
TCCCGGGAGGGACCACGGGCGACGCCCTGGTCCTGATCGAGGAGGCCAAAGCCATCTGCCGGAGCTGCCCGTGCCGTGTCGCCTGCCTGACCTTCGCGGTCGAGACCAACCAGGAGTTCGGCGTGTGGGGCTCGGCCTCCGAAGAGGAGCGTCGCAAACTGCGTCGGAACTGGCTGGCACAGCGTCGCGCCGTGTCGTGAACCGGCGGGGACGCTGGCCGTTCCTCGATTGGCCGCATCCCATCCCCGTCGCCCATCGCGGCGGCGCCGCCGAACGCCCGGAGAACACCATGCCGGCCTTCGCCGCCGCCGTGGCCCTGGGTTACCGCTACGTCGAAACCGACGTGCACGCCACCGCCGACGGCACCTTGCTCGTCTTCCACGACCACTCCCTCGATCGCGTCACCGACATGCGGGGTGATGTGGGTGGGCTGCCCTACGCCACCGTCCGCAAAGCGAGGGTGCAGGGAGAACCCATCCCGAAACTCGAAGACGTGCTGGGGACGTGGCCCGACCTGCGGGTACATATCGACGCCAAGCACGACCTGGCCGTTGCCGCCCTGGCCGCCGCCGTCGAACGGACCGGTTCCCACGACCGGGTCTGCGTCGGCTCCTTCTCCGATCGGCGGGTGACCGAGCTCCGCCGCCTTACCCGGGGACGGGTCTGCACATGGATGGGCCGCCGGGAGATCCTGACCCTCCGGCTGGCCAGCCTGCACATCCCCGTGCCGGGCACCGCCGCCGGCTGCACCCAGGTACCCGTCCGCCAGGGTCGTCTGCCCCTGGTCGACCGTCGCTTCGTCGAGACGGCGCACCGGCGCGGCGTCGACGTCCACGTATGGACCATCGACGATCGGGAGGAGATGGGCCGCATCCTCGACCTGGGCGTCGACGCCATCCTCTCCGACCGACCGACGCTGCTGAAGGAGGTGTTCACCGAGCGAGGGGCATGGGTCTGAACCCAGGCCGCGGGGCATGCTCCGCGGTGAAGACTCTGATCCGCGTGCTCGATCGCGTGGGAAGGGTGACCAGACGACCGCCGACATGGGCCGTGGTGGCCGCCGGGTTGGTGGCCTTCGGCAAGCGTCGAGGCCGGGACGCCGCCGTCCGGGGTGGTACCGCCTACGCCGTCGCCGCCGTGCTGACCAACCTGGTGTGCAAGCCGCTCGTCCATCGCCGGCGGCCGCCCGGCGCCGCCGAACACGCCACCATCGGGCCGATCACGTCCTCTTTCCCGTCCGGCCACGCCGCCACCGATGTGGCCTTCATCGTCGGCGTGTCCCAGGTACTACCGGCGCTCTTCCTCCCGCTGTCGGGCGCCACCATGGCCGGGCACTGGTCGCTGGTTCGCACCCGGGCCCACTACCTGACCGACGTGCTCGCCGGCGGAGCCCTGGGCATCGCCGTCGCCCTCGGCCTACGGGCCTGGTGGCCGCCGGCAGCGTCCGGTAGTGCTGACGACGACCGGTCCGCCCGGACGGAGGAGCGCCTGATGACCAGCGTCGACGGGGAGCGGGCACGGCTTGCGGTGCACATCGAACCGGCGACGGTTCGGCCGCCGGCCCGTGGGTAGGAGCCCGGCTGCAGTTGAGGCCAGCTACGCCCCCGAAGCGCTTGCCCGAAGCCCTTTCACCGAAGGAATCCCTCACCATGAAGCACCGCGGCATCGGCCGGGTCACGGCCCTGCTGGCCGCCGGACGGGGGGCCAAGGTGGTGGCCGCCGGGCGGGACGAAAAGCCCAGTCCGAGGCGCACCTACGAGAGACCAGACCCGGGGGCCCTGGGTCGGGCATGCGTCGAACGCAGCCCTCCGTCGTACGTACGGGGCTGCGTCCACGGCCAGCAGCCCGTCGTGGAAGACCGCGGCGACCGTCCGCCCAGGCCGAGTGCTGCGCCTTCCTATCAATCTGACTTGATGAACCTACCATCTGGAGCGACGGAGTCAAGGGAGGACCGTTTCGAGCGCAGGCTTCCCGGCTGACGCGCCGCGTCGCCTGGAGCGCCGCTCAGGCGACGGTCATGTGATCCCCCACGCCCATCCAGGAAGCGAACAGCGACCACGATGGAAGAACAAAGACGTACCATGGACGGGAGGACCATGAGCGTCATCGTCGCCAGGTTCCTGGGCATGGCGAAGGCGAAGAGCTAGACCCACATCGCCCACGTCAGCGATGCACCCGGCACCCGACCGCATGGGTAGGCCGAGAGATCACTACCAGGAGGTCGGGAATGTTCGAGAGCATCGACAGGGACAAGGTCCGCCAGCTGGTGGACGGGGGTGCCCAACTACTCGAGGTCCTCGAGAGCCGGCAGTACCGATTGGCGCATTTGCCCGGCGCAGTGCACATCCCGGCCTGGCAGCTGACCAGAGAGCGGGCCGAGGAGCTCGACCGCAGTCGGCCAGTGGTCGTCTACTGCTTCGACACCCTCTGAGACCTCAGCCCCCGAGCAGCGTGCCTGCTCGAGCTGTACGGCTTCACCGAGGTGTACGACTATGTCGACGGCAAGGTCGATTGGATGGCCTACGGCCTTCCCGTTGAGGGCGACGACGGGCCGTTTCTCGGCGGCCACCTCACCTCCGTCGCCACCTGTGACGTGACCTTGACGGTGGCCGACGCCGGTCGCGTCATCGATCGGTCGGAAGGTGACCAGGCTGTTCTCGTGCACGACGGGCTTGCCGTCGGCGAAGTCGACCACGAGTTGCTGCAAGGCCACGCCGACGACGTGCTCCTCCTCGACATCCTCCGGCCCGTACCCTCCACCGTCCGCCCGAGCGTGACGGTCGCTTCTGTCGTCGAGTCCGGTGAGGGGGAGCAACTGGTGACCGCCTCCGATGGGCGCCTGCTCGGTCTGGCAATTGTCCCCGGCGATCACGACCACGACGGTCACGACCACGAGGGCCACGAGGGCCACGACCACGGGGGATCGCCTGTCGACGACGAGCACTACGAAAAGGAGCTCGCCGAGGTGATGGAGGGCATCCAGGAACGCTTCGGGGAGCGGGAGCCGTCTGCCGAGGAGCTCCGGGCCTTCCTTCACGGCCGGCTGACGGCCGAAGGGCGCAGCGTCGAAGAGGCCGACCGGTACCTCGACGAGATGGAGATGGCCCCCAACGCGGAGCCCGACGGCGGCTGATCGATACTTCCAGCCCAGCCTGAGGCGCGTCGGCTTCAACCCTCGAGGAGCCCCGGGTCGGCAGGCACGTCGACCGCATGCTCCTCGAGGGCGACGAGCGGGACGATGTCGAGGACCCGCTCGTGGGTGGACGCCAGAACCACGTGGGCGGCGGCGCCGTCGAGGTGGGCCTGGAACCAGTTCGCCGCCGTCACGCACCAGCGATCACCGGGCACGAGGCCGGGGAACCGGGAGCGCGGCGCCGGCGAGCTGAGATCGTTCCCGATACCACGCTGGTGCTCGAGAAACTCCGACGTCACGACGGCGCAGATCGTGTGACTGCCCCGGTCCTCTGGGCCGGTGTGGCAACAGCCGTCACGGTAGAAGCCGGTGAGCGGGTCGGTGCCGCACGGCTCGAGGTCGCCACCCAATACGTTGCGATCGGTCATGCCCAGCAGTATCGCCGACCGTCGGGCCCCGGATGCGTGGTAACGATCAAGCGAGGACAGCCTTGGAGGCCATAGTGGCCGCAGGCTGTGGCGGTTCGGGCCCCGCCACCCAAAGGACAAAGCACGACCCGGACGGCGGCGTCATCGTCCAACGGCTTCTGGCCATGCCCCGCGCTGAAGCCGTCGAACGACGACCGCCCAACAGCGGTCCCAGGGCCACCGCTGCCGCCCGTGGACACCGGCTCGGATTACGGCTCGCGCCGATGGCGCGTCGCCTTGTAGTCCTTCACCCACGCCGGCGTGGTCCGCCACTGACCGTCGGCATCCTTCTGCGCCCGCAGGCGCCCGCGGTTGGCGGCGACGCGAAGGGCACCCTCGGTGAGATCGCCGTCGACCACGGCGTTCAGGGGAACGAGCCCGTCCGGACCGGCGACGGCCGGGACGACGAACCGGTACAGGTTGTCGAGCACCGATCGGGCGAGCAACTCGGCCAGCGGCCCCGGATCGCCCCGGTCCGCGGCCTGCAGGATCCGCAGATACCGGGCCCGGTCGCGAAGGTAGACGATGGCGGGCGGGTAGCCGAGGCGGACGAGGACAAGGTTGAGCAGGAGCCTGCCGGTCCGGCCGTTGCCGTCGAGGAACGGGTGGATCCACTCGAAGGCATTGTGGGCGGCGGCAAGCCCGACAATCGGCCGCGTCACGCCTCGGAGCCGGCCCACCTCGCGCAGCCAGTCCCGCATGGCAGCGGGGACATCCGGCCACGCCGGCGGCGTCATCCCGCCCGGGAACGGCGCGATGTCGTGCTCCCGCATGTTGCCCGGCGTCTCCCGCCCGGTGGCGTTCGGGTGAGGGGCGACGTCCCACACCGGCCCGAGTGCCATCCGATGGACCTGGCGCACCTCGGTCAGCGTGAGGAGCGATCCGTCGGTCCAGGGGCCCGGCTCCATGGCCTGGCCATGGACCCAGAGGGCGGCGTCGGCGTACCCCTTCACCTCCATGTACTCCCTGAGCTCCTTGTCCCCCACCGCCCGGCCCTCACGCAGAAGCACCTCGACCTGTTTGAGGACGAGCGTGTTGCCCTCCAGCGCGGTCGAGTTGTGCGCCTCCCGGTACCAGATGTCGGTCCAGATGCTTTGTGCCTCGGTGGGGGTGGGAAGACCACCCATGCTCTGGCGCAACTCCTCGATGGCCTCATCGAGCCGGCGGTAGATCTGGTCGCGGCTCGGGCGTCCCGGCACAACCTCTCCTACTTGTACGGTGAGCAGCTTGGAAGCGTACCGTACAAATCGAGCCATCCGGTTCGGATGCTTGCCCGGAGCTCCGCCGGCACCCGGCCCGGGCCTGAGAAGACCTCCCGCTGGTGCCGCTCGACGTTGCCCCGGCGCCGGCGTGAACTCACCCGGGGGCGGCCCCGTTCAGCGCTGCTTGTCCGGGTGTGGGATGCCCTCAACCCGCAACCCATCGATACCCTCGAAGTGGCGCGGGTTGCATGTGTAGACGGGCACGCCGTTGGCCAACGCGGTTGCGGCGATCATGGCGTCGAACGCACGCGCAGACGTCTTCCGGCCGGACCGTCGCAACGAGGCGGCAACCGCACCGAAGGATCGGGCCGCCTGGGCGTCGAACGGCAGTGGCTCGAATGCCGCCTCGGCCTGCTGAAGCCGAAGCTGCCGCGCGGCACGTTCCCCGTCGGTCACAGCCACGAGCGGTCCGACTGACAGTTCGGCAAGCGTCACGGCAGTGATGACGGGCTCGGCCACCACCGTCAGCCCGGGACGGGTCAGACGGAGCTGGTAGAGGCGCTTGCACGCCAGGTGGAACAGAACGATCGGGCGGTCCTGCGCCAACGCCTCGGCCGCCAGCCACTCCCGTACGGCCCCCAGATCGTCGGCCGAGGCCGACCGGACGCCCAGATGGGCCTTCACCTGGTTGACGTGGTCGGTCCGGGTCTGGGCCCGTTCGCCATAGGTGGCGAGGGCGTCCGGGTCGACTCCGAGCTGGCGGGCCAGGAAGTTCACCCCGCTCGCCGGCGCCGTGGCCCCATCGTCCGGGCAGAACCCGAGCATGCGCAGCCCGCACAGCTGCAACGCCCATCCCAGGCGGTTCCCGTCGCCGCGCCGGCCTCGGGCCTCGGCCAGGTCGGCGGCACTCAGTGCGGTCCAGCGCCGCCGGGCCCCAGCTCCGCCGGAAACGTCGACAGGTGCTCCCGCTGCGCCTCCGAGAGGAACCGGACCGGCACGTCGACGCCCTACGGCAAGGATGACCGGTGTGATCCTGGCGCCGGTCCTCGTCGGTGCACCGTCAGCTCGCCACCCGCTTCGGTGCCTGCCTCTTG
>JBBSIS010000202.1:0-5901 GCA_038231955.1 Acidimicrobiales bacterium | reverse complement strand
CGCCCGCACCCGGCGCTCCAGTTCGACCCGGGTGGTCTCGTCCAACACGATCGGCGCAGCGACATAGGGCATACTCGGCTCCCTCCTGTGAATGACAGGAGTGAAACTACACGCGTGTGTTCAGCGGTTCGCCGCACTAGACCAACGAGAAGCGCTTGCGCCGAGCGACACATCCCGTGTCTATCGCCGCCAGATGGGGCGCGGCCCCCTTCGGTGGTCCCGCATCGGACGGGAGATCCTCCTTAGGAGCCGGGAACCCGAGGTCATGACAGCGGGAGGGGTTCGAGCGCAACATGACCGTCACACGTCCCACCCATCTGGAGGTTCCATTGTCCCGTTCACGCGTAGTTCCCGACCGCAACATTCTGGCGGGACGCACTCTCACGGCGGCGACCCGACGGCACGGCGCCGCCCAGCAGATCCCGGCAGCAGCGGCAGGGAAGCACCGGGTCCTGAAAAACGCCATCGCATTGGTCGCTCTGTCGGCCGGGGCGTTGATCGGTGGGGCCGGACAAGCAATCGCCCAGACCTCAGGAAACTTTCAAGAAACCGCGGTCAACGTCGAACCCGCCGGAACCTCCACCGTCATACTGACCGGCGTCGTCAATGCCGTGTGCACGGAGGGGGCCGGAGCTTTCCGCCCCGGGCCCGACAACACGTTCACGATCGACACGACCACCATATGCCCGGGCGGGAATCTCTTCGCCACCGTGGCCGGGCGTGTAGTGAGCTTCCAGATCGACCCCCGCACCTGTGTGGGTCAGCGGCTCGAGACATCTACCACCACCTTCACCGGCGGAACCGGCATCTTTGCCGGAGCCAGCGGATCCACGAACGACACCGTCCGGTTCACGCTTCTTTTCGCACGAGGGCCCCAGGGGTGTCAGGTCGATCAGCCGCCGCTCCTCACTGTCGAAGTCTTGCGTCTACAAGGCACTCTCAACCTCCCGTCCTGACATCGAACCTGGCGAACAGCCTTCTGCTCGAGGACCTGAGTGCGGTGCCGCATTCGCCGCCCGGATGCGCGATCCGATTCCGAATCAGACACACCAGACCACATCGTGGCGCGATCGCGACCGATCGGCCCCTAGGGAAAGGAACCAGGAATGAGCCGAACACGTACCGCATCAATCGTTCTACTGATTGTCACGGCGATCGGAGGCTTTGCAGTGGCTCCGGTGTTGCTCACAACCCATGATCACCGTCCGCCGAGCTTCATCCCCGTGATTGCCATCATCTGCGCCGCCGCCAGCCTTATCGCAGCCGTCGCGTTGCGTCGAGGCACTCCATGGGCGGCGAAGCTCGGGATAGGCTCTCGAGCTGTCGACATACTCGGCGCCATCCCCGCCTTCTGGTCCGGCGTCGGCGCGGGACCGAAGCTCGGTGCGGCACTGGCGATAGCAGCCTCACTCATCACCATCATGCTGCTTCTGTTCGTTCAACGCGCTCAAGACCACTCACCCGCACCGACGGCTCGTGTTCTCAACGAGGCATCGAAACGGTGATGGGCCGCCCCGACACCTTCGCACCTGCCCTTGCAGTTGGTGCGCATCCCGACCACTTGGCTTGAAACGGACCAGATGATCCCGCAGCTCGCGCAACGCGGCTGGGCGATCCAGGCCTCCCGCCAGGCAGCCCAGCCGCAGCAGATCGACCAGGTCGATGGCGTCACGCTCGTCGTTCTTCACCCGTCGATTCCCCCCAGTTGATGCCGAGCGGGTGGCACGGGCCAGTCTGGCACTGGCCCGGGCCTGGTCCCCGCACGATCGAGTAGTTCGACGCCGCTACGGCCGAGCCACGTCCCCGCCATCGTCGCCGCCGACCGGTTCGCCCACTTCCAGGGGCGAGCGGGCCAGCGCAAAGACCCCGGCCGTCATCACCGCCACGCTAACCACGTCGACGACGACCCTGGTGGGCCGAAGGGCGACGTGTTCGTGGAAGGCGAACAGGCCGATCATGGCCGCCGTCAGGGGGTCCCCGATGGCCAGCAACGGCAGGGAGGCATCGAGCGGTCCGGCCTGGAGGGCACTCTGGGCCAGAAGGAAGCCGGCGGCCGCACAGGCCACGAAAACGTAGGGCTCCCAGGAAGTGACTCCTTCCAGGAGACCCTGGCCGACAACGTGACCGGCAGCCTTGGCGAGCGCCGCGTCGAGCCCGAAGATCATTCCGCACGCCGCTCCCAGGCGGCGGGCCCGGGCCCGGCCCGGCTGTGCCGGTGCGCTCCGGATCAGCAGTCCGCTGGCCAGGGCCACGCCGGCGATGACCATGACCCAACCAAGACCTGACGCCGACGGCCGCCCTCGCCGCGGGTTGGCCGAGGTCAAGAACACCGCAAGGCCTCCGATCAGGGCGAGGACACTGATCCAGTCGTTGCGGCTCAGGCGCCGATGGCTGAGGCGGGCCGACATGGGGAGGGCGAAGGCGAGGCCGGTCACCAGCAGGGCCTGGACCACCAGCAACGATCCCCGTCGAAGGGCCAGGAACTGGAGGGCGAAGGCGCCCACGTCGGCCAGGTTGCCGAGCAGCCATCGTGGCCGCCGCAGCAGCTCCAGCACCAGGCTGGGCCGCAGCGAGTGCTTGGTGTCCACCGTGGTCGCCGCCGAGTGCTGGAGGACCGATGTCAGGCCCAGCAGCATCGCCGCCCCCAGGCTGAGCAGGATCACCTCAGGGTGGGCGAGAAGGTGGAAGCGGTGAGGCACTATTCCGTACCCTGCCATGCGGAGCACGGAGCCGACCGGACACTACACAGCGGCATCGATGCTGGATCCAGCGCATGCGGACGGGCGAGCGCGAGCGACATCACCCGCCGGTGACCTCGCCGACTGGCCGAGCGGCGACCCCGACCGTCGGCTCAGCCTTGAGCTGGCCGCGCCGGTGGTCCCAACAGGTCGCGAACGACCACCTGGACCATCCCCGCCGCCGACAGGCCGAGTAACGCCCCCACCACGCCGAACAGCTCAGCCCCGACGAGGACCCTGACCAAAGCCAGCAACTGGTTGATCTGGATAATCTTGGATGGCGTCCTGACACTGGAGCCGGGGACGCTCGTCTGGCCCTCGTCGTGTCCCGCTTGCGAGCGCTGTGGGCGATCGGCTTGGCATGTCCTTGGCGGGAAGTCGTGGCCGCCACCACCCACTCCATCCCACGGTGCCAGTCCTCAGCTCCCTTTACGTCGAAGGAGCCTTCCTGGCCACCTTCTTCTTGGCGGCGGCCGTCGCCTTCTTCGCTGTAGCAGCCGCCCTCCGGGCCGGCTCGCCAGCGGCCCACTCTTTCGTGGTCTGATCCTCGATGGCGGCATCGGCAGCCAGGCTTTTGACGGAGCGGACGCCGCCCATCGCAGAAGCCTTGCTGTTGTAGGCCTCGCTCGTGGCAACCACCTGGCCGTTGGTGGACAGCAGATTGAAGCGGAACTTCCCGGTCGTGCCCTTCTTGATCACGAACTTTCCCGGCACGGATCTTCCCTTCTCTCGGACCAATGCCGGGTCAGCGTATCGAGCGGCCGAGGTCCGCAAGTGGATGGGCCGCAACCGGGAACGTGCCTCCGCTGCCGTCCTGGCTTCGCCATGGACGGACTCGCCGAGGCGACCTTTTGTGGTCTCCTACCGTTCACGATCCCGGTCGTCGACCGGGGGACAAGCTTCGCCGCCACTTGCGACGACGAACGTCATGACGGCGATGCTTCCCCCAGCTACAGCGAGCGCACCGGCGAGGGCGCCGATTCCGGCGACGAGCGAGATGGCTCCAACGAGGCCGACCAGGAGAGGACCACCGGCGTCGCCAAGCTCACGCCCCACCTCGGCCGCTCCCATGGTCTGGCCCACCCGGCCCTCGGGGGCAGAGTCAGCGACCATGGCGAAGCCCATCGGCGTGACAAGTCCCACCCCGGCTCCCACCAAGATCGCACCGACTCCGAGACCGACGACCCCGAGCGGTGCGATGGCCAGGGCAAATCCACCTGCGCTGGTCATCAGCCCCATCACCAGACCGTCGCCAGCTCGGATCCTTCGGGCATCCAGCGCCCTCCCTGCCCACGGCTGGACCAGCGCTGCGGTTCCGGCTAACAGCGACACGACGATCCCGGTAGCCAAGGGCCCAAGGTCGGATTGAGCGCCGACCAGTGGAAGGAAGCCCACTCCGGCGCTCAGGGCCGCCGTCGCTCCGGCCAACGCAATAGTGGGGCGAACGAAAGAGGGCTGTCCCAGGCGTCGCAGCAATCCGATCACGGTCTCTCGTGCACGGGGCGCCGGCCTCTCGGCAGGCAACAGTAGAAGGCTGGCGAGCGCCACCCCGGCGGCAAGCAGGGCCAAGACGATGAAGAGCAGGGAGTACCCGCCGGCGAGAACCAGGGCACCTCCACCCACTGGCCCGGCCACGTAGCCGAGACCCTTGGCCGCCCCGTACCCGCCAAAGGTCCGGCCCTTGCCCCTCTTTCCTCCGAAGGCGGCAACCATCGCCCCTGCCGCCGGGGAGAAGGCGGCGGCCGATGCCCCCTGGGCCAGTCGGGCCAGGCCGAGCGCATCCGGATCGCCAGCCAGGACGAACGCAGCCGAGGCCAGGGCGAACCCGACCAGGCCCCCGATGAGCACCGGCCGGGGTCCGACTCGGTCAGCCAGGATCCCGAAGGTGGGCTTGAGCACGACCTCCGCCCCGTCGTAGAGGGCGAGCAGGATGCCCAACTCCATGAGCGACGTGCGGCGCCCGCTGGCATAGCGTCCGAGGTTGGCAGCCACCGCATGGGCGCCGAACGCAGTGACGAATCCAGCGGCGTAGAGCGTTCGGAGCTGGCGTCGGGTGCCGAGCCGCGAAGGAGCTGCCTCCTTCACGGTCCCGAACCGCCCGAGCTGACGGCAGCGTGCTCACCGGCCGGGCTGGAGTCCCGTTCCTGGTTGCGCAGGCCCGGCAGGGTACGGGCCAGTGTGAGCAGGGCCGACAGCCACAGTGCCCCGAGGACCCAACCCCCGATCACGTCAGTGGGCCAGTGGGCGCCGAGATAGACCCTGCTGACGCCGACCATGAACGTTAGGAGGAAGGCGCCAGCCCACGCCGCAACCTTCTTGGGCCAGGACGCGGCCGCTCCTGAGGCCAGGGCCGCCAGCAACCCCCATGCCACGATCGCTTGGGTGGCGTGACCCGACGGGAACGAGAACCCGCTGAAGTGGCGAAGGAGGTCAACGCTGGGCCGCGGCCGCCGGACCACCACCTTGACCAACCAGTACAGGATGACGGCGCCGCCGTAGCCACCCGCCAACACGACCGCAGGTCGCCAGGTCTTGCCTCGCCAGCGCCAGAGCAAGGCCACTCCGACAAGTAGTGGAACCAGCACCGCCGAGCTGCCGAAGGAGGTCACGAGGTACGCAACCGTGGTCAGCCACGGTTCCCGGTGGCGGATGAAGAAGGAGAGCAGGGGTCGGTCCAGCGGGTTGAACGACTCTCCGGCCAGCACGTCCTGGACCACCATCCCGAAGCCCCAGCCAGTGAGTGCAATCAGCACCAGGGAGCCTGTAAGAGACAGCCCGAGTGCCCCTTCGGGGCGCAGCCGTCGGATGAGGAAGTCGAGCTGGCTCCGGTAGCGCTCCCGGATCGCTGCGACCAGACCCAGGCTGGCCAGCCGGTCCCCAAGAGCATGGAGTCGCTCAGGGTCACGGGCGACCCGCCGAGCCAGGTAGACCGTTCCCCCGACCACGACGACCAGCAGGAGCAGAAGCAGGCTGGCCTTCTTGGCGACCGACTCGACGTGGCGATAGCTGGACCCGCCGGCATAACCTAGTGCTCCCGCGCGTTAGTTCCGCGCGTGTTCACGCCGCCGCCACCTTCAAGGGCTGACCGGAATAAGTCCAAGCGAAGGGCTTGGCCGTCTCGTTGTAGGAGGCGATGTAACGCATGAGCTTCGATACCAGATCG
>JBBSIS010000201.1:0-5916 GCA_038231955.1 Acidimicrobiales bacterium | reverse complement strand
TTGCGGGCCCGGGTGGCCGACAACTGGGAACTGGCCGTCGCCGCTCCACATCAGAGGAGCACACACATGACGGAACCTGTTTCCGTGTCAGGTCCGGTATCGGGCACCGAGAAGACCCTGTCCTTCGAGACCGGCAAGCTGGCCCAGCTGGCCAACGGCGCTGTGGTGGCCCGCCTGGGCGACACCGTCGTCCTGGCCACCGCCTGCGCATCCAAGGGCGTCCGCGAAGGGGTCGACTTCTTCCCCCTCACCGTCGACGTCGAGGAGCGGATGTACGCCGCCGGCCGGATCCCCGGTTCGTTCTTCCGCCGGGAGGGCCGGGCCACCGACCAGGCCATCCTCACCTGCCGCCTCATCGACCGCCCGCTGCGCCCGTCGTTCCCCGACGGCTTCCGCAACGAGGTCCACATCGTGGCCACCATCCTGGGCGCCGACCAGGAGAACCCGCACGACGTCCTGGCCATCAACGGGGCCTCCGCCGCCCTCATGCTCTCCGGCATCCCCTTCGACGGCCCCATCGGCGCCGTGCGCATGGCGTACACGACCGACGGCGAGTGGGTCCCGCACCCCACCTACCAGGAGGGCGACCTGTCGACCTTCGAGCTGGTGGTCGCCGGCCGCGCCCTGGACGCCGATGCTGACGGAAATTCGGATGTCGCCATCATGATGGTCGAGGCCGGCGGCACCGAGGACGCCTGGCGCTACTACGAGGACGGCGCACCGAAGGTGACCGAAGAGGTCATCGCCGCCGGGCTGGAGGCGGCCAAGGTCGCCATCGCGCAGTCCATCGAGCTGCAGCGCCAGCTCGTCGCCCAGTTCGGGGCCAAGCCGGCCATCTCCTTCGAGACCCAGGTCGACTACGAGGACGACGTGTGGGACCGGGTGGTCGCCGTCGGCACCGGGCCCGTCTCCGAGGCCTCCACCATCGTGGCCAAGGCCGAGCGCAACGCGGCCACCGACGAAGCGGCCGCCGGCATCATCGCCACCCTCGGTGCCGAGTTCGAGGGTCGTGAGAAGCAGATCAAGGCCGCGGTCAAGGCCCTGCAGAAGAAGATCGTCCGCAAGCGCATCGTCGAGGACGGCATGCGCATCGACGGTCGCGGGCCCACCGACATCCGGCCCCTGTCGGCCGAGGTCGGCCTGCTCCCCACCGCCCACGGCTCCGGCCTGTTCCAGCGGGGCGAGACCCAGGTGCTGACCGTCGCCACCCTGGGCATGCCCCGGATGGAGCAGATGCTCGACACGATCGGCATCGACGACTCGAAGCGTTACATGCACCACTACAACATGGCCCCCTTCGCCACCGGCGAGACCGGGTTCATGCGTGGTCCGAAGCGCCGGGAGATCGGCCACGGTTTGCTTGCCGAGCGGGCCCTGCTGCCCGTCGTCCCCCCGGTCGACGAGTTCCCGTACACGCTGCGCACCGTCTCGGACTGCATGTCGTCCAATGGCTCCACGTCGATGGCGTCGGTGTGCGGCTCCACCCTTTCGCTGATGGACGCCGGCGTACCGATCAAGGCGGCGGTGGCCGGCATCGCCATGGGCCTGGTCTTCGCCGAGGGCAAATACACGACCCTCACCGACATCCTGGGCGCCGAAGACGCGTTCGGCGACATGGACTTCAAGGTCGCCGGCACGGCTGAGTTCGTCACCGCCCTGCAGCTCGACACCAAGATCGCCGGGATCCCGGCCGGCGTGCTGGCCGGCGCCCTGACTCAGGCCCGCGACGCCCGCCTCCAGGTGCTGGCCGTGATGGAGGCGGCGATCGCCGCCCCCCGTGACGAGGTCCGCGAGACGGCCCCGAAGATCGTCAGCTTCCAGATCCCGATGGACAAGATCGGCGAGGTCATCGGGCCCAAGGGCAAGGTCATCAACACCATCCAGCAGGAGACCGGCGCCGACGTCAACGTCGACGATGACGGCACCATCGGCACCGTCACCATCGGGGCCAAGGACGGCGCCGCCGTGGTCGAGGCCCAGAAGCGGATCGAGCAGATCCTGGACCCGCCCCGGGCCAACGTGGGTGACGTCTATACCGGCAAGGTGGTCAACATCACCAAGTTCGGTGCCTTCGTCAACATTCTCCCCGGCCGCGACGGCCTGGTCCACATCTCTAAGCTCGGCCGCGGCAAGCGGGTCGAGCGCGTGGAGGACGTCGTGTCGCTCGGCAGCGAGATCCAGGTGCGGGTGGACGACATCGACCCCCAGGGCAAGGTGTCCTTGTCCCCGGTCGGCGACAGCAGCGACGGCGATGCCGCCGGCTCGCCGCCCGCCCGGTCGTCGTCTGGCCCCGACCGGCGGACGCCCTCCTCGGACCGCCCGGCTCCGGCATCGCCGGCCCCTGATGGTCGCGAGTTCGTCAGCTTCGAGGACCAGTTCGAGGCCCAGGCCAAGGAGAAGTTCGGCGACCTCGGGCCCGCCGACGTCGCCGCCGGCCGCCCCGAGGGTGCAGCCGGGGACGCTCCTCGGCGGAACCGGGACCGCGACCGGCGGCGCTCCCGCTAGTGCCTCGAACGTCAGCCAGTACCAACACAGGGATCAGGGCCGACACGCTCGACAGCGGCATGCGGGTGGTCACCGAAGCGATGCCGGACGCGCACTCGGTGACCGTCGGCTTCTGGGTCGACGCCGGCAGCCGGGACGAGACCCCGGCCGAGGCCGGGGCGTCACATTTCCTCGAGCACCTGTTGTTCAAGGGGACGGAGACCCGTAGCGCCCACTCCATCGCCGAGGACATCGAGGCGGTGGGGGGCGACATGAACGCCTTCACCACCAAGGAGTACACCGCCTTCTACGCTCGCCTCATCGACGAAGACCTGGAGCTGGGCCTCGACATCCTCAGCGACATCATGTGGGCGCCGGCGTTCCGGCCCGACGAGATCGACGCCGAGCGCCAGGTGATTCTCGAAGAGATCAACATGCACGAGGACGAGCCGTCGGACCTGGTGCACGAGCTGCTCCACGAGGCCCTCTATCCCGGGCACCCGCTGGGCAAAGAGGTCCTGGGGGAGCGGTCGACGATCACGGCCATGACCCGGGACCAGATCGACGGCTACTTCACCACGCGCTACAAGCCGCCGAGCATCGTCGTCGCCGCCACCGGGAACCTCGACCACGACGAGGTGGTGGCCGGCATCGACCGCCGCTTCGCCGGTCGCCCCGGTTCGGCGCCGCCTCGGGTGCTGCCGCCGCTGCAGCCGTCCCGGCCCCTCATCGTGCACCACCGCACCACCGAGCAGGCCCACCTGGTGGTGGGCATGCGGGCCCTCGACCGCCACGACGATGACCGCTTCGCCCTGTCGATCCTCAACCAGATCCTGGGCGGTGGCATGTCGAGCCGGCTGTTCCAGGAGATCCGGGAGAAGCGCGGCCTGGTGTATTCGGTGTTCTCCTACCGGGCCGCCTACGAAGAGAGCGGGGCGCTGGCCATCTATGCCGGCACTGCCCCGGCCCGGGCCCAGGAGGTTCTCGGCCTCATCGACGTCGAGCTGGAGAAGCTGGCCACCGAGGCGGTCACCGACCGCGAGCTGGCGGTGGCCAAGGGCCACATCAAGGGCTCGTTGGCCCTGTCGCTGGAAGACCCGGCTGGGTGCATGAGCCGAGTCGGGCGCAGCCAGCTCATCCACGGCAGCGTGATGAGCTTCGACGAGTTGGTGGCCCGCACCGAGGCCGTCACCCACGCCGACCTTCGCCGGGTCGCCGACCGCGTGCTGGCCAACGAGCGGGTGCTGGCCGTCGTGGGCCCCTTCAAGGAAGAGGACTTCGCCGAGCGGGTGGCCTGAGGCGGGCTATGCCCGTGGGCGGCCGGATACCGCCGGCGCCGGCCTATGCCAGTCTTCTTCCATGCAGGTCTTGTCGACGCCCGCCCCGTCCCCCCGATGATCCGGGTGGGGGTGTTCGGCGCCGGTGGCCGCATGGGCTCGACGGTTTGCCGGGCCGTCGTCGCCGACGCCGGCTTGCATCTCGTCGCCGCCGTGGATCCGCTTCACGCCGGGATCGACCTCCGGGGGGTGACGGGGGCCGATCTTCCGGGCTTACAGGTGTCGCCCGACATCGGCTCACTGACCCGGGCCGAGGCCCAGGTGGCGGTGGACTTCACCCACCTCGACGCCGCCCGGGAGAACCTGGCATGGTGCGCGGCCAATAGCGTGCACGCAGTGGTCGGCACGACCGGGTTCACCGCCGCCGACTACGACGAACTAGCCACCCGGTTCACCCGCAGCAACTGCTTCCTGGCCCCAAATTTCGCTATAGGGGCGGCGCTGATGATGCGCTTCGCCGAGCTGGCGGCGCCTTACTTCGAGACGGCCGAGATTCTCGAGCTTCACCACGATCAGAAGGTCGATGCCCCTTCGGGCACCGCCATGCTCACCGCCGACCGCATGGCGGCCCGGTCGGCGGATTGGGGCGGCGACCCAACGACGAAGACTGTCGTCGCCGGCGCTCGGGGCGGCGTGGGCCCAGGAGGGATCCACATCCACTCGGTGCGCCTGCGGGGCCTGGTGGCCCATCAGGAGGTGCTGCTCGGCACCACCGGGCAGAGCCTGTCGATCCGTCACGACTCCTACGACCGGGACTCGTTCATGCCCGGGGTGGTGCTGGCCGTGAAGTCAGTCGCCGACCATCCCGGGGTCACCGTCGGCCTCGACGCCCTGCTGGACATCTGAGCCGCCGGAGACCACTGAGCGGCCTGGCGGCTCTCCGCCGACGCCCGGTTCGCTGGCGCCGTCGAGCTCGTCCAGGCCGGCGTCGAGCTTGCCCTGAGCCCGGTTGAGCACGAGGGACAGCAGCACCAGGCCGACGGTCACCGACGTGGTGGCCACCAGGTGGCGGTCGAAGAAGTGCAGCAGGCCCTCGACGGGGCTGGAGATGGCGGCGCTGAACACCCGCACGGCCAGTACCGAGGTGAGGGTGCCGGCCAGGTTGGCCAGCCCGAACCCCACGGGCGACATCCCGGTCTGGCCGGCGAGGGCGCACACTATGGACCCAGGAAAGAGGAAGACCATCGGGTAGCCGGCCCGCTTGAAGATCTTCTCGGTGATCACCACCAGCTGGCCGCCGCCTCCCTTCTTCTCCAGCCATCGCAATGCCCCTTCGCCGTAGAGGCGGCCGAGAAGGTAGAAGAGCGGGTCGCTGAAGGACCGTCGGAGCACGGCCACGATGACGAACGGCGCCAGGTCGACCCCCCGGGCCAGCACGAGGAACCGGTTCCGGGCGTCGAGGGCGATCAGCAGCAGCGGATGGCGGGCGGCCAACGCCGGCGTGAATGCGGTGGCGATGAGGCCCATGGCGGTGATGACCACGATGGGGCTGACCAGCAGGACGAGGGTCCGCCGGGACGGCTTGGGACGCTCCTGGATTGCGGGGACGTCGGGCACAGGTGCGACGTTAGGCGGGACGCGCCGCGGCCATGGCCTCGCTCATGTGCCATGCCAACTCGGCTGCGCTGCTCCGGGCGTTGAGCCCGCTGGTCGAGGGCATGACGTAGGCGGGAACGCCGGCGAAGGGCTCGGACTGCAGTCCGGCGGTGGCGGCGCGGTCGACCGCTGCCCGCCAGCCGGTGAGCCCCACGAACAGCACCAGGCCCGGCTGCAACCACGCCACCAGCCGCCGCACCCGGCCGGCGCCGGCCCGGTACTCCTCCACTGTGAGCCCAGCGGCGCTCGGTGTGGCCCTCTTGACCAGGTCGGTCATGCCCACCCGGTCGGCGACTACGCAGCCCAGGGGATCGCGGGGCCGGGTGACCAGGCCGGCGGCCACCGCGGCCGGCCAGAAACGGTTCGACGGCCCGGCAAAGCCCATCCCGGCGTCGGCGGACACCACGCTTGGGTTCAGGCCGCAGACGGGATCCGCAGCCCGGGCCCGACCGTGTCCGGGAGGGTGCGAGCCCGGCGCGCCTCGGCCCACACCCGCCGA
>JBBSIS010000200.1:0-5964 GCA_038231955.1 Acidimicrobiales bacterium | reverse complement strand
GGACCCCGACGGTGACCATGACGGAGCCGTCCGGCGACGACGCCATCCCGCCGGGCTGGATGGGGGCGCCCACCACCTTGGTGACGGCGCCGTTGCGCACGATGTGGATGGTGTCGGCCAGCTCGTCGGCCACGAACACTGTGTCCGGCCCGACCTCGATGGAGTCGTGGGGCTGGCGGCCGACAGGGACCGAGGCGAGGATCCGGCCGCTGGGCAGGTCCACGGCCACGAACCGATCGTCGGACTCCTGGGGGACGAGCAGGGGCCCATCCGGTCCTCCGAGGAACAGGTGACGGGCCGAGCCGCTCATTGCGACGGTGCGCCGAGCGGTCGGGTTGGCCAGGTCGAACAGCACGAGGGCGTTCGGATCGCGCACGCTCACCGCCGCCGCCCCCGATCGAATCACCGCGACACCCTCCGGTGCGCCGGCCAGGGGCAGCACCGTGCCCGGGAGCCGGTCGCTCGCCGGCGGAGACACCGCCGGCTCGGGCGCGGTGGGGAGAGGGGTGGCAACCGTGGCCTTTCCGCCGCCGCAGCTCGCCATCACCGCGGCGAGCAGCATGACGGCCAACGGAGCGGCCACGCGGCGACAATGGGTCGAACCGCGGCGCCGGCTCACGATGGCGCCTCGACGGAAGTCCCGCCGCCGTGGGCCCCGATCCGGCGCCCGACCAGACCGACCCCAACGCCGATGAGCGCGCCACCGACCACATCGGAGGGGTAGTGCAGCCCGGTGTGCACCCGAGAGAAGCCGACGAAGGTTGCCATGGCGAGCAGCGGGGACGTGAGCGCCGACAGTTCGTGACCAGCACCCATGGCAAACCCGAAGGCAGTGGCGGTATGGCCCGACGGGAACGATGTCGTGCGCGGTGGGCGCATGCCCTGCAGGCGGGTAGCCGCGGCGACGCCGGCCGGTCGCCGGCGGCGGGCGAGCACCTTCACCGGTCCATTGGCGAGGCCTGAAGCGATCCCGGCGTAGGCCAGCGCCCGGGCGGCCGCCCTCCGACCGACGTAGCTGGGTGCCAGCGCGAGCGCGGCGCCCATCCCCACCCAGAGGACGATCTTGTCGGTGGCCCGGCTCACCGGGATGGTGACCCGCCGCAGCCCGTCCGTCCCGAGAAGGGCTTGCCAGTAGAGGCGACGATCGAGGGAAACTACCCGACTGGTCAACTGGCTCCGTCATCTCCATCGGCGTGCGGCACCTCGGGCGAGGAGCGTGGCCGTCAGTTCGGGCCACCATATCGAGCCGATTCCACTGCCGTGGTCCCCGGGCCTGACTGCGCCGGCCAATCATCCAAAGGCCGCCGTAGCTCCGAACTTGAGGGAGCAGCATTACTCGCGTCAAGACCTCGCTCGAGCACATGCGGTTGCAATGAGAACTAGCGGGGAATGAGCTTCCCGCGACGAGGCGACCACCGAGGTTCCCCGTTGCTCAACGTGACTGCGACAGGGCTGCTCGCCCGAACCCTTCCACACACCGAAGCAAACCGCCCGAGCCAGGAGGCCATCATGACCCACCGACACGCCGCGTCCAGCGGCCGACCCCCGCTGAGGCGGATGGTCCCCCGCCTGGCCGCTGCCGGCTCGGCCCTCGCCCTGATTGCCGCTGGGTCATCGACCCTGCTCGGCCCGGGCGTCAGCAGCGCGTCCAGCCACCGGGAAGCCCCGCTCATCGCCGGCGACCCCAAGGTCGACAACACCGACGTCTACGCGTTCGTGAGCCCGGACAAGCCCGACACCGTCACCTTGTCGGCCAACTGGATCCCTTTCGAGGAGCCCAATGGCGGGCCGAACTTCTACCCCTTCGCCACCGACGCCCGCTACAACCTCAACGTCGACAACGACGGTGACGGGAAGGCCGACGTCGTCTACACCTGGACCTTCGTCGACCACATCCGCGACGACTCCGGCCAGTTCCTCTACAACACCGGCCCCGTAACAAAGCTGGACGACCCGACGCTGAACTTCTACCAGACCTACGAATTGACCAAGACCACGGGGACGGCCACCAAGAGCCTGATCAAGGACGCCATCGTGGCGCCGTCGAACACCGGCGTCGCCTCCATGCCCGACTACGCATCGCTGCGCGCCCAGGCCGTCAAGGCCCTGCCCGGTGGCGGCCAGACCTTCGCCGGCCAGGCCGACGACTCCTTCTTCTTGGACCTGCGGGTCTTCGACCTGCTCTACGGCACGACGCTGAAGGAGGCCGGACAGGACACCCTGGCCGGCTACAACGTGAACACCCTCTCGGTGCAGGTGCCCAAGTCCGAGCTCGCCATCAAGGGCGACGCCGCGGGCAACCCCGTCATCGGAGTGTGGAGCACCACCGAGCGCAAGGGCGCCAGCGTGACGTCCGCCCCTCAGGGCGCGGCCTCGGCCAACGGCTTCGTCCAGGTCTCCCGCCTCGGGAACCCCCTGGTGAACGAGGTCGTCGTCCCCCTCAAGTTCAAGGACGCCTTCAACGGGCTCACCCCGGACAAGGACCACACGGTGCAGCCCGTGGTCGACAAGGTTCTCACGCCCATCCTGCCGGCGCTGATCGAGAAGATCTACAAGGTGCCCGCCCCGGCCACGCCCCGCAACGACATCTTCGAGATTTTCCTGACCGGCATCTGCAAGGAGTGCAAGTCGACCGACGGCAAGGTGGCGATCCCGATCGACTTGAACTCCCAGCTCCTCAACAAGGACGGCAAGAAAGGCGCCGACTTCACCCCCGCCGAGGAGCTGCGCCTCAACATGGGCATCGCCCCGACCGCCAGCCCCAACCGCCTCGGCGTGCTGGCCAAGGATCTGGCCGGGTTCCCCAACGGCCGGCGCCTGACCGACGACGTGGTCGACATCGAAATCCAGGCCCTTGAGGGTGCGGCCCAGACAAGCACCCTGGTGGCGGCCTTGGCCGCCGGTGACGGCGTGGACCAGAACGACCTCGCCTTCGGCCAGAGCTTCCCCTACGTGGCCCTGCCCCACAACGCAGCGGTCAACCGGGCGAGCACCGGGACGGCCCGGCCGTCGGTGGCCAGCGGTTCCACCGGCAGTGCGGCCGGCTCGGGATCGGCGCAGAGCGCGGCGCCCGCCGGCGGCGTCGCCGCCGGCGGTGGCGGGACGGCCGGTGGATCGTCGCTGCCCATCCTGCCCATGTCCGCCGGCCTGCTGGCCATCGTCATCGCCAGCGCTGGCGTCGTGACGCTGCGGCGTAGCCGCATCTGAGCGACATGATCGACCGGGGCTTGTCCCTCGGTCCCACGACCGCCCAGCCCTCACCCGCTGGGCGGTCGTGGCCTCTGGCCTGGATGGTGGGCGTGCTGGCCGTGATCCAGACGACCGCCGGGGTCGGAGTCGCCCTGGTCCGAGGCTATGACTCCTCCAACGGGCCCCGCAACGTCGGAGCGGTGTCGGCCGCCTCCTCGGTCCCCGGGCCGCTATCGGCGAGAAGCGCAGTCGTATCCGGCGCCTTGCCCTTGGCCGTGGATGTCCCCAGCGTCGGGATCGCCACCAGCCTCATCCGGCTCCACGTCGCCGCCGACGGCGCACTCGAGGCGCCCGGGAGCTTCGGCGTGGCCGGGTGGTGGGCCGAGGGCGCCGAGCCGGGGAAGGTCGGCCCCGCCGTCCTGGTAGGCCACGTCGACTCCAAGACCGGACCTGCGGTCTTCTACCGTCTCGACGACGTCAAGCCCGGCGCGATGGTGAGCGTCACCCGCTCGGACCACTCCGTCGTCAGGTTCGCCGTCGACCGGGTCCGCCAGTTCTCCAAGGACCGGTTCCCCGCCGAGGAAGTCTACGGGCCGACGTCGACGGCCACGCTGCGGCTCATCACCTGTGGCGGCCGCTTCAACCGCCGTCGCGGTGAGTACGACGACAATGTGGTCGTCTTCGCCCATCTCGTCGCGGCCGACGCCCCCCAGAAGGGCTCGGCACCGGCATGAGCGGACGGGGCCGGGGATGGTGGAAGGGGGCGGCCCTGCTCGGCTTGGCCACGGTGCTGTTCGTCGCCGGTGGCCTGGGCCTGCTCAGGCCCGCAGAGAAGCCGGCACCGGCGGAGGGCGTGGCCTCACTCGGGTTGGCCCCCTCCGGTGCGGACCTGACCGCACGCATCGCCGCGCTCCAGTCGCGGGTGCGACAGGTCCCGGGCGACTTCGGCTCGTGGGCCGGCCTGGGCCTGGCCTACGTCGAGCAGGCCCGGGTCGGCGTCGACCCGGCCTATTACCCCAAGGCCCAGGGGGTTCTCGAGCGGTCGCTGTCGATCAACACCGACGACAACTACGCGGCGGCGGCGGGCATGGCTGCGCTGGCGGCGGCACGACACGACTTCGCCGGCGCCCTGGACTGGGCGCAGCGAGGTCTGGCCATCAACCGTGCCAATGCCACCCTCTACGGCGCCCTGGCCGACGCCCAGATCCAACTCGGCCACTACCCGGAGGCATTCGAGGCCACGCAACGTATGGTCGACCTGGCGCCCACCACTGCATCGCTGGCCCGTGTGTCCTATGTGTGGGAACTGCGGGGTGACATCGAGCAGGCCACGGCCAACATGACCCGGGCCCTCGACGATGCCGCCACGCCCGCCGACAAGGGTTTCGCCCGCTATTACCTGGGGGAATTGGCCTTCAATGCCGGGGATGCCACGGCCGCCCTCGCTCAGTACCAGGCCGGGCTGGCCATCGCGCCCGCATACGCCCCGCTCCTCGAAGGCAAGGCCAAGGCGGAGGCGGCCCTGGGCCAGACCGACGCGGCCATCACCGACTACACCCGGCTGGTGGAGCGGGTTCCCCAACCGAGCTATCTGGTCCAGCTGGGCGAGCTGTTCGAGTCGCTGGGGCGCAAGAGCGACGCCGATGCCCAGTACAGCCTCTTCGAGACCGAGGCCACCCTGTTCCAGTCAAACGGCGTGACCCTCGACGCCGAGCAAGCGCTGTTCTTCGCCGATCACGGAGATCCCGCCGCTGCCCTCCGGGCCGCCGAGGCCGGCATCGCCACTCGTGGCTTCCTTGATATGGACGACGGCTATGCCTGGGCCCTCCACGTCAATGGTCGCGATGCCGAGGCGCTCTCGTGGTCGAAGAAGGCGCTGGCGCTGGGCACGCGCAATGCCCTGTTCCATTTCCACGCCGGGATGATCCAGCTGGCCCTCGGCGATACCGAGCCGGGCCGAGCCGAGCTGGCGACGGCACTGGCGATCAACCCCCATTTCAGCACGCGATGGGCGCCGCCCGCCCGCCAGGCCCTCGACGGCGGGGTCATGGCGCCGTGAAGGACCGGGCGTAGTGCGCAGGCCGACGAGCTACACCTTCCACAGCCTCTGGCGACTCGCCGCTGCGCCGGCGGCGGTCTACCAGGTCCTCTGCCACGTCGAGTTGTATCCGGCGTGGTGGCCGGAGGTCCGCTCGATGCGGCGCCTGGATGGGCGGCGGTTCGACACGGTATGCCGCTCCCTGCTGCCCTATGCGCTGCGATTCGTCATCGAGCAGGCCCTCATCGACCCCGAACACGGCGTTCTGGAGGCGCATCTCTCCGGCGACCTCGAAGGCCGGTCACGCTGGACCGTCGCTGCCGATGGCCCAAGCACTGCGCTCAGCTACGACCAGGAGGTCGTGACCCACACGCGCCTGCATTGTCGCCAGCGGCCCGTCCCGCCTTCGTGGCCAACCACGCGCTGATGATGCGCCACGGGAAAGCAGGTCTCGCCACCTTCATGGCCGGGTACGGCCTTGGACGCACGCCGGGATCGACGACCCTCGCTGAGGCCGGGCGGTGAGCATCGAGAGCGTCACAGCCGAGTTGGGGATCCTGCGCGCCCGTATCGACGCCCGGAGCGCCAATCTCCACACCTGGCCCACCAAGTAGGAGGGCACGCCGCCGACCTGGACCGCTACGACCGCGGTCTCCTGAGGGCCGCGGCCATGGCCGGCATCGAGGCACCCACTTCCCGGGGTCGGGACGGCTATCTCCTGAACGACCAGGAGCGCT
>JBBSIS010000199.1:0-6025 GCA_038231955.1 Acidimicrobiales bacterium | reverse complement strand
GGGCCAATCTGAGCAAGGTGAACGGCGAGGTGACGTCCCTGGTCGCAGCCGAGCAGGCCCGCCGGTTGGCCGAGGCAGCGGCCGCCCGACCTGCGCCCGTGCTCGCCATTGCCACCACGGGCGGGGCCAAGCCGGCAACCTCAGGAGGCCCGACGCCCGCCGCCCCGGCGGCCCAGGCCTCCCCGGCGCCCGCGTCGGCATCGGCACCGGCACCGGCACCGGCACCGGCACCGGCGAACGCACCCGCTTCGTCGTCCAACGGCGACGCCTGGGCATGCATCCGCCAGCTGGAGTCGGGGAACAACTACAGCAGCCCCGGCGGGGGCGCCTACCAGTTCGAGGACGGCACATGGCACTCGTTGGGCTACAGCGGGTCGGCCCAGGACTACCCGCCCGACGTGCAGGACGCTGCCGCCCGCCAGCTTCAGGCCGCCGAGGGCTGGAGCCCATGGCCGAACACCGCTCGCATGTGCGGCCTGCTCTGACGCCCACTCCGACCACGCCCTAGATTTTCACCGGTGCTCACTCGATTCAGCGGATTCGTCGTGGCCGTCCTGGTGGTCGCCGCCGGGTGCGCCAGCAGTCGAGGCGCCACCGGTCCCACCACCAGCAAGGGCCCGTCGACGAGCCAGGCGCCGGCGCCAACCACCACTCCCACCACCGCGCCACCCACCGACGTCTACGCCGCAACTGGCGCAGGAATGCTCAGCCCGGCGGTCGAGGGCGTCGCCACCAGAGCCTACGTCCCCAACAGCCTGGCCAACACCCTCGACGTGATCGACACTTCCACTTACAAGGTCATCGGCCACTACCCGGTCGGAGGCGGTCCTCAGCACGTGACCCCGTCCTGGGACCTGAAGTCGCTCTATGTCGACAACACCGCCGGCGACTCGCTTACGCCCATCGACCCCATGACCGGCAAGCCGGGCACGGCCTTTCCCATCCGCGACCCGTACAACCTGTACTTCACGCCCGACGGGTCGGTGGCCATCGTCGTCGCCGAGCGCTATCGCCAGCTCGACTTCCGTGACGCCAAGACCTGGGACTTGATCAAGTCAGTGACGATCGACCACTCGGGCCCCGACCACCTCGATTTCTCGGCCGACGGGAGCTACTTCATCATCTCCTGTGAGTTCTCCGGATGGATCGTGAAGGTCGACTTGAAGACCATGACCGTCGTGGGCGAGCTCCAGGTGGGCGGCTCACCCATCGACACCCGGCTGGCGCCCGACGGCAAGACGTTCTACGTGGCCAACCAGGACCGTCCGGGCCACCGCGACGGCGTTCACGTCGTCAACGGGGACACCATGCAGGCCACGAGCTTCATCGAGACGGGCAAAGGCACCCACGGCCTCTACTTCAGTCGGGACGCCAAGTCGTTGTACGCCACCAACCGCCTCGGCGGCACCGTGTCGGTGATTGACGTGGCCACCAACACGGTAACGGGCAATTGGGACATCCCCGGCGGTAGTCCCGACATGGGCGGCGTGTCGGCCGACGGCAGCCAGTTCTGGATCACCGGCCGCAACAACGCCGAGGTCTACGTGATCGACACCCGCACGGGAGAGCTTCTGCACCGCATCCCGGTCGGAAAGGGTGCACACGGCCTGGCCCTGTTCCCCCAACCCGGCCGCTTCAGCCTGGGCCATACCGGCAACTACCGCTGACCGCTCCGACGACGCCCACGTCACCTCTGCCCTGCTCAACCCGGGTGGCTCCCGCAGTTCAGGGAACTACAGGTACCGACGTCGGGGTGGCGAAGGTGTAACCCTGGGCCTTGAGGGCACGGATGAGGGGCTGCAGGGCGGCCACCGTGTGCGAACGGTCCCCTCCCCCGTCGTGCATCAGCACGACCGAACCCGGCTTCACCGTCTTCATCACGTTCGCCACGATCTTCTCGGCGGACGGTTTGTTGTAGTCCTGGGAGTCGACGTTCCAGGCGAGGACCCGCATCCCGATGGCATGGGCAACGGCGATCGCGTCCGGTGACACCTCACCGTAGGGCGGCCGCATCACCGCGGGTGGAGCCCCACCGAGGATGGCGACAAGCTGGTCCGAAGCGCCCTGGATCTGGTTGACCACGGCGTCGTGGGCCAGCTTGGGCAGATGAGCATGGTCGAGGGTGTGGTCACAGAAGGCGTGGCCGGCGTCACGCTCGGCTTTGAGGAGATCCGGATAACGCCGGAACGAATAGCCCACCACGCAAAAGGTGGCGGGGACGCCCTCCTCTTTGAGAGTGGCCAGGATCGATGGGGTGTACTTCGGATCAGGGCCGTCGTCGAAGGTCAGGGCCACCATCTTGGCGGTGACGGCACGGGACGCCACCTCGACGGCTCCCGTGGTGGCGGAGACCACCTCGCCACTGATCCGCCCAACCATCTGACGGCTCACACTGGACCGCCCTGGCTGCCAGAGCTCGCGTTCCACGTCCGGGAGGCCGGGGATGGGTCCCGGGGCCTCACGCTCGTCGACGGGCTCGACCGTGTCGGCTCCCGGGATCACCTGCACCTTGTCGTCACGCCTGAGCCTGGTGTCGAGTGCAGCCGGTTGGCCGTTGACGGTGATCTTGGCCGGGTTGGCGTCGGGCTCGACGGGGCGCCCGGTCACCGCAGCCCGCACGGCTCCCGCCTTGGCCGCCACCTTGGCGGCAGCGAGAGCGTCGGCGACGGTAGGTGACGGTTTGGCCAAGGTGACCGAGTGGCCGTCGACATCGACAGCCACGGCGCTGTCGGCTCGGGCCAGCAGGGCGATGGTGGCGATGGCCAGGCCCAGGGCGATAGCCGCCAATACAATCGTTCGGGAGCGCACCACCCTCATGATCCCACCCGGATCACCGAAAATCGCGGCAATGGGCCCTCATCTTCGTTGCTGCGACAGGGCGGCTACCGGCGGGCGGATCGCCGCCGGTCGTGCTCGAGGAGAAGGCGCTTACGTACCCGCACCGCGGCGGGAGTGATCTCCACCAACTCGTCCTCGGCGATCAGCTCGATTGCGGTTTCGATGGTGAGCACGCGGGGCGGAGTGAGCTTGATGGCGTCGTCGGCCGCATGGGTCCGGATGTTGGTCTTCTGCTTCTCCCGCACCACGTTGACCATCATGTCGCCCGCCTTGGCGTTCTCGCCCACCATCATGCCCTCGTAGACCTCGTCGTTCGGCCCGATGAAGAGCTCGCCGCGCAGTTGCAGCCCGTCGAGGGCGTAACCGGTGGCCGTACCCGCACGGTCGGCCAACATGGCCCCCCCCTTGCGGTGCGGCAGCTCGCCCGCCCAGCGTGCCCAACCCCGGTGGCGGGTGTGCAACAGCGCCGTCCCACGACTTGCGGTGAGCAGCTGCGAGCGCATACCCAGCAACCCCCGAGCCGGAGCTTCGAACGACAACACGGTTCGGCCGGGGTCGCCACCGCGGATGTCCAGGACGACACCCTTGCGGGGGGCGAGGATCTGGGTGACGGTGCCCACGTGGTCGTCGGGAACGTCGATCATGCCCTCCTCGACCGGTTCATGGGTGACGCCGTCGATCTGGCGGGTGATGACCTCGGGCCGGCTTGCCTCCAGCTCGTAACCCTCCCGGCGCATGGATTCGATGAGCACGGCCAGTTGCAGCTCGCCCCGACCGGCCACCTGGAGCACGTCGGCGGAGGCAGTCTCCTCGACCCGGATCGCGACATTGCCGAGCACCTCGCGCGCCAGGCGCTCGCGGAGGTGGCGAGAGGTGAGGTACCGGCCCGACTTGCCCGCTAGAGGGGAGGTGTTCACCCCGAACGTCATACGCAGGACGGGCTCGTCGACGGTGAGTCGGGGCAATGGGTCGGGGTCGGCGGGATCGGCCAGGGTGTCGCCGATCTCCACCTCGGGGAAGCCGGCGAGGACGAACAGGTCGCCCGCCACGATCTCGGCGGCCGGAACTCGACCGAGGCCCTCCACGGACAGGAGCTGCGCCGGTTTGCGGGGCGGGGGCGACGTGTCGCCCGCCGTCACCAGCGCCACCGGGCGCCCGGCCCGCAGCGTTCCCCGCATGACCCGGCCGATGGCCAAGCGTCCGAGGTAATCCGAGGCGTCGAGATTGGTGACCAGGGCCTGGAGGGGTGCATCGGGGTCGCCGATGGGAGCCGGAACGGTGTGGAGCACGGCGTCGAGCAGGGGCGCCAGGGTGGCGTCGTCGTCGGGGAAACCGACGCCCTCCATGGCGCGACCCTGGCGGGCGATGGCCGAGATGATGGGGAAGTCGATGTGGCGGTCGGGGACCTCGAGGTCCATGAAGAGCTGGTAGATCTGGTCGAGCACCTCTTTGGGGCGGGCGTCGGACCGGTCGACCTTGTTGAGCACCACGACGGCGGGAAGGTCGGCGGCCACGGCCTTCGAGAGGACATAGCGAGTCTGGGGCAACGGGCCCTCGGCGGCGTCGACGAGCAACAGCACGCCGTCGACCATGGCCAGCGCCCGCTCGACTTCGCCTCCGAAGTCGGCGTGGCCCGGGGTGTCGACGAGGTTGATCTTGGTGCCCCGCCAGTGCACCGAAGCGGCCTTGGCCAGGATGGTGATGCCCCGCTCCCGCTCCTGATCGTTCGAGTCCATGACCCGGTCCACCAGGGCGGCGTGCGCGGCGAAGGTGCCTGTCTGGCGCAGGATGGTGTCGACGAGCGTCGTCTTGCCATGGTCGACGTGAGCGACCAGGGCGACGTTGCGGATGGCGGGATCAAGCATGGGAGCTACCCAGCGTACCGGTGCCCGAGACCACCTACGACCACCGGCTCCGTGCCCGAACGGCTTGGCGGCTCCGTGCCCGAACGGAATACTCAGGGCGCGTAGTGTCGTACGTCCAGCACGCCACGCAGGGAGCACAGTTGGACATCGAAGAGTTCTACGACGCCGACGAACGCCGCCGGACCTCCGACGAGTTGCAGTTCGGCCAGGACTGGCACGATGTCCATGGACGGCGCTACGAGCTCAACTGGATCGCCGCCACGGGTGAGCTGTATGTGATGCAGGACGACCCGCCCATGGTGTGGGCCGATCCTTTCGGCGACGTGGTCTCCATGCCCGTGGCCCCCGATCACCTGGGCGTACGGGTTCTGGCCAACATCCCCGACGGCACCGAGATCGAAGGGCTCCTCGATGGCTGGGAAGACGCCATGGCGGCGCCCGAGAGCGTGAGCTGGCTCACCTCCCGCCTGCAGCCCCGGGCCTAGGGCCGCAGTGGCCCCGGCAACAGGGGTTTTTCCCCCATCGTCGTCCCGGGTACCGTCTGGCTATCGAATCACGAGTGTCCCTGCCGGCCGAGCCGGCCAGCGCAGCCGTCGCCCGGCATTTTGTCCGCGACGTGCTCGAGGCCTGGGGTGCAAGTGAGTTCGAAGACTCGGCGGTGCTGCTAACCAGCGAGCTGGTCACCAACGCCCTCTTGCATGCCCGTTCTGCGCCGGAGCTCAACGTCCGGCTCGCCGACGGATGCCTCAGAGCCTGTTCAGGAAGTTTCTGCTGCTGGAGGCCCAGATTGCCACCACTCGAGTACCCGGAGGGGATAGATTGTAAATCGTGGACTCCGACCCGATCGCAAAGAGCTTGACCTGGCGAACGACGCACGGTGATATGACCGATGAGGAGTGGGGACTCATCGCCGATCTGGTCAAGCCCTATTCCGGAGGCGGCCGGATGGGCCGGCCAGTCAAGAACGACCGCCGCGACATCGTCAACGCCATCTTTCACGTGGCCGCCACCGGCTGTCAGTGGCGGGCACTGCCTGCCTGCTACCCCAACTGGAACACCGTGCACCGCTACCACCTGGCGTGGTCGCGCAACGGGACCTGGGAGGCCGTTGCCGAGCGCCTGGCCGCCGCCGTGCGTCGCCAAGAAGGGCGGGTGGAGGAACCCTCTGCGGGCATCGTGGACGCCCGCAGCGTGCGGGGAGCGGCGACAGTCACCGGCTCTACCAGGGGTTATGACGCGGGCAAGAAGATCTCCGGCCGCAAGACCTTCGGGGTGGTCGACACCCTGGGCCTGCTCATCGCCGTGTTCGTGGTGGCCGCCAG
>JBBSIS010000198.1:0-6046 GCA_038231955.1 Acidimicrobiales bacterium | reverse complement strand
GCTGGAGGCTCGTGACGGGTCGGTCCAGGGCCGCCGCCACCAGCCCGGCCATGAGGACCAGTACGACCAAGCTCTTCAAGCGGAAGACGAGCCAGGCCACCACCAGCATGCCCAGCACGACAGCAGTGATGCCGGCTGCTCTCCGGTAAGGACGGTCGTTCGTCGAGCGGATCTTCAGCGGCGCATACACCGATGGCGCTCGCTCGTCCTGAGGATGGTCGTTCATGCGACCACCATGCCGTACCGGCGGAGCGATCCGGCCGCGACGCCTGTGGCGCCTAGGTGATGACCACGCCGGTCAGGTCCTCGGCCGGCGGGTACCGGGGATCCATGTCCTCGAGGGCTTCGATCAGGATGCGACTGACCGCCCAATTGCGGTACCACTTGCGATCGGCGGGAACGACGTACCACGGGGCGTGCTCGGTGGACGTGCGGCCGATGGCCTCCTCGAAGGCGGCGATGTAGTCGTCCCACCGGGCCCGCTCGTCGAGGTCACCCGTGCGGAACTTCCACCGCTTGGACGGGTCGTCGAGCCGGGCTTGGAAGCGCTCGGCCTGCTCGTCCTCGGAGATGTGCAGGTAGAGCTTGACGATGCGGGTGCCGGCGGCGACCAGGTTGGCCTCGAAGTCGTTGATGAAGGTGTAGCGCGGCCGCCACACCGTCTCCGGCGCCAGTTCGTGGACCCGGACGACGAGGACGTCCTCGTAGTGCGACCGGTTGAACACCACCACCTCGCCCGTGGCCGGTGCGCGGGCGTGAACGCGCCAGAGGAAGTCGTGGTTGCGCTCCTCCTCGGAGGGCACCTTGAAGGACGCCACCCGACAGCTCGCCGGGTTCAGCCCGCCGAAGACGTGCTTGATGGTCCCGTCCTTGCCGCCGGCGTCGATGGCCTGGAGGACGACCAGCAGTGACCGAGTGCCCGCGGCGTACAGCCGCTCCTGAAGGCCGCCGAGTGCGGCGTGCATGCCGGCAAAGTCTTTCTCGGTATCGCTTTTGTCGCCCGGCGCCCCCGGCGTACCCCGGGTGTCGATCGCCCCCAGGTCCACCTTCCCGCCCGACTCCACGAGCCATCGCTGCGAATCGGTCCTCGCCACGTCCCCAGGTTAGGCGGTGACGTCGGGCGAGCCGCTCGTTTCCGGCGGTCGGCGAAGCCCCCGCTTGAGCCACCGGGGATAGCTGGTGTGGTCCAGCAGGTCGGCAATGGGACGCAGCCCATGGTCCTGCATCCAGCCGAGCACCCTGTCGGTCTCCCGCCAGTCGAAACGGCCTCGCTCCCGCTCGATCCGATGCCAGCGGACGGGGTAGCGCACGCGCCTGACGCCGGTCGCGACGAGCAGCTCGAGGTCGGTCTGCCAGCGGGCCACGTGGCCGGTGGTCTCGGCCACGTCCACGTCGAACGCGGGCTGGTAGATGGACTCGAAGGCCCCGGTGAACTCGATCGCGGGGCGAGGATACCCGCCCGACGGGGCTCCTGCGGGCGTCCCATCGACGGTGACGGGGTTCCGACACCGAGGCACGGGTAGGGGAACGGTACGCTCTCGAGGGTTCCGGAGGAATCGAGGACTTGCTGCTCGCAACCGCTATCACGAAGGACCGCATCGGGTACGGGCGTGGAGCCCGCCGGACCGGCACAGCCGCGCCGCTCGGCTGCGCAGGGCGGTGACGTTGCGATGACCCCGTACGAGATCCTGGGGATCGGGCCCAAGGCCAAGCCGGCCGAGATCACGGCTGCCTTTCGCGTCCTGGCCCAGATCTTCCACCCCGACAAGTTCGCCGGTGCGCCCGCGGCGGTGCAGAAGGAGGCGGAGCGTCGCATGAGCGAGGTGAACGATGCCTACGCCTTCTTCCGGGGCAGCAACAACAGCGCCGGCGAGAACTCCGTCGCCCGCAACCGTGCCGCCCGGGCGGCTGCAGCCACGCCCTGGCACGAGGTGGTCCGGGGACGGGCCCAGGCCGAGGCCCGGGCCAAGGAGGTCCGTCGGGCCAAAGAGGAGCGGGCGCTGCAAGGGAAGGCCATTTCCCGGGCCAAGACCGGCGGGGCCAAGCTGGCTCTGGCCGGCATGGGCGAAGCTCTGCACACCAACAAGATCACCTGCCGGGAGTGCAAGAGCATCCAGTGGCTGCCCGACGGATGGCGGGAGAGCCTCGACGGGACCGATTTCTACTGTTCCATCTGCTCCCGGCTGATCCTGGCCCGCTGACCTTTCGGGTTCACCCCGGCCCTGACAGTCACCTGCTTCAGGGAATTCACTGCTCTCTGGCCCCAGATGCCCGGTGCTTTTCGCGCCGGGCATCCGTCGTTCGACGAGAAACCCGTCGGTGTCTGCCAACTCTATGTTCCAGACACTGGCAGGCATTGCTCTATGTCGTGAACACTCTTTCGCTCATTCGGGCAACCGTCATACAATCCGGTGGCATCAAGAGAACGCATCGACATGGAGGTTTCGCGGGTGATCTTGTGGTGGATCGGCAACATCGTGCTCATCGCCGTCGTGGCACCGGTATGCCTCCTGTTCCTGAACCGGGTCCTCCGGCCTACGTTCGAGATCAAGAAGTACGTCGACGACGTGCTCGACCACGGCGTGAAGCTCACCGGCACGCTGGACTGCGTGCCGAACCTCATCCGCTCGTGCGAGCTGACGGGCATGGCCCGTCTGAACGTCACCCGGTACGGCTTGGCCCTCGCCCGGCTCCTGCCCCAGTAATCCCACTCATCACCGACCTGAAAGGACACGAATGGGCGCTGCCACGATCGTGACGCTGTTGGGGGTGGCCATCATCGTGGCCGCCATCGCTCTCTACCTGATCATCATCGCCGTCACTCTGAACCATGTCAGTTACACGCTGGGCACGGTCATCATCGGCGTCAAGGCCATCGTCAACCAGACCGACCCGGTGCCCAAGTACGTCGGCATCATCCTCAACGACGTCACCGCCATCGACCAGGCGGCCAAGCAGCTGTTGGCATGGGGTGAGCGCTCGGGCGCCGAGTTCGCCGGGGCCTACGGCACCACGAGTCGCGTGGCGGCCACGTGAACCGCGGGGGGACGGACGTCGCACGAAGCGGTGCGGAGAAGGAGGGCCCACGATGAAGCTCCGCCGGGAAAAGAAGGGCGGGGCCACCGTCGCTGAGGAAGCGGCCCCGATCGAGGCGACCGCAGACGGGGGCTCCACGGCGCCCGGGGAGGCCGGCGGGGCGGTGCTGATAGGCGAGACGGCCGTCGTGACGGCGGCCCCGGAGCCGGCTTCACCTTCGGCTCCTCCGGCGGCCGCCACCTGGGAGCCGCCGGCTCCGGGCAACGGCCAAGGCGGCGCGTCGTCGGCGCCCGGTGCCGCTGGGCTGTTCAACCGCATGTACGGCGATGTCGGCGAGCAGTCGGCCGACGAGCGGGCCCGCCAGGCGGCGTACGAGTTCCAGCAGATGTTGGCGCCGGCCATGGACCTCCTGCAGGCCTCGGTGCCCGACGCTTCCAGTCCCGAGGAGGCGGCCCGGATTCTGGAGCAGAGCCAAGGCGAGCTGGTCCCCGACCCCAGGGGCGGGGCCTATGTCGATGGCGACGCCTTCAACACCGATGCGCGGATCTACTACCGGCTGCTGCGCCGGGACTACGAGAAGGCGCCACGTCCCTCGGAGAAGGGGAGGCGGCAGCCCACCCATCATCTCCATTCGGTCTACGGAAAGCTGGGCGGCAACAAGGGCTGGTAACGCAAGGGCGGCGGCGACGGAGGATCCGAGGCTGGGGGAACGACCCCCAGCCTCGGATCGCGTTTACGCCGAGGGCAGTGAGACGTGCAGCTCGAACTCCACGTCGTCGCGCAGCTTGATGGCGCCGAGCATGGCGGAGAAGGGCTTGATGCCGAAGTCCTTCTGCGAGATGGTCGTCTTGGCCGTGACGTCGGTGCCGCTCACCGCGAGGGTTACGTTGACCGGTCGGGTGTTGCCGACGATGGTCATGTTGCCGGCGACATTGAAGTTGGGCTCCGCCCCGCTGACCGACGTCGACTGGAACGTGAGCTCCGAGAACTTGGAGGTCTGCAGAACCTTGTCGTCGATGTTCTTACCGATGTCCTTGCGGTCTTTGTCGCTCAGGCCCTTCATCCCGCCGCTGGCCTCGACGATGTCGATCGAGCGGGCGTCGATGGAGAGTGCTGCGCTGGACGCCGCCGGGTTGTCGGCGTCAACGTTCAATGTGCCGCTCCACTGGTTGGCGGTGAGGACCAGGTCGTGAGCCAACTTTGCGCCCATACCGTCCTTGTAGGTCTTGATAAGCAGCTTGCCGTTGCTCGGACCGATCGCGTGTGAACCACTCTTGATGTTGATGTGTCGCTCCTCTCGAACCGGCGCGCCGTCGAAGGATGCGCGCGCCGTGATGATGGGACCGAGCGTAGACGGTTGGGCCTGATCCCTTCTAGCCCGGGCCCTCGCTCAGGACACAACGCGAGCCGCGACGGCCGCTTGTCCGATGCTGATCCCGCCATCGTTGGGTGGCAGGTGACGATGGACGAGCACGGCCAGGCCGGCGGCCCGCAGGGTATCGACCACCACGGCGGTCAATCGACTGTTCTGGAAGACACCGCCGCTGAGGGCGACGGTGCCCAGCCCGTGTTCGGAGGCGACCCGGATGGCGGCGGCGGCCACGCCGCGGCCCAGGCCGGCATGAAAACCGGCCGAGATGACGCCCGGCGCCACGCCTGTGTCAGCGTCGGCCACGACCTTGGCCAGGAGGGGCGCCGGGTCCATCACGATCCCGTCGGCCCCGTCGGTGAGCGCCAGGTCGTAGCCCCCGGGCCCGGCGAGGGGTTGGCCGGAGGCCGCCGCTTCCAGTTCGATGGCGGCCTGGGCCTCGTAGGTGATCCGCGCTCGGAGGCCCAGGATGGCGGCCACGGCGTCGAACAGCCGGCCGGCGCTGGAGGTCAGCAGAGCATCGGGACGGTGGGCCAGTGTCAGTATCGTCGGCCACCGTTCGTCGACCGTGCGCCCGTAGCGCTCGGCGGCCTCGTCGCCGAGGGCGGCGGCCAGCCACGCCACCGCCATCCGCCACGGCTCCCGGGCGGCTCTGTCGCCTCCGACCAGGGCGACCTGGCGGAGGTGACCGACCCGACGAAAACCGTCCAGGTCGGCGACGAGAAGCTCGCCCCCCCAGGCGGTGCCGTCGGTTCCCAGGCCGAGGCCGTCGAGGGCGATGCCCACCACCGCATCGGAGTAGCCGTTCTCGACGAGGCAGGACGCGATGTGGGCGTGGTGGTGCTGCACGCCCACCGTCGGAAGATCCAGCTCGGCGGCGAACTTCGTCGACAGGTACTCCGGGTGCAGATCGTGGGCGACCACGGCCGGCGTCACGCCGGTCAGGTGGCACAGGTGGTCGACGGCCTGGAGGAAGGATCGGTAGGCGGCCAAGTGCTCGAGGTCGCCGATGTGGTGACTGGCGATCACGTTGGCGCCCTTGGCCACCGCCACCGTGGATTTCAGCTCGGCGCCCACGGCCAGCACATGGCGGTGGGCCGCCGTCGGGAGGGCGATCGGCTCCGGCGCGTACCCACGTGAACGCCGCACCATCTGCACGCCGGCACGCCACGCGGGCTGGCCTCCTCCGGCGGGGTCGGGATCCCCGCCGGGAGCGGTGGCCTGCCCCCGAGTGCCCGCCGCCGGACATGACGCTCGGACGACGGAATCGTCGCAGCGGATGTGGATGGCCCGGTTGTGGGTGAGGATGGCGTCGACCATGGGGCCGAGGCGGCCCAGGGCGTCGGTGTCGTCATGGGCGATGGGTTCGTCGGAGAGGTTGCCGCTGGTCATCACGAGGGGACGGCCGACGGCGGCCATGAGCAGGATGTGCAGCGGGGTGTAGGCCAGCATGAGGCCCAATTCGGGGAGGCCCGGCGCCACGCCGGGGGCGACAGTGGGGCCCGGCCTCCGGGGGGCGAGGACGACGGGTCGCCGGACGGAGACCAGGGCGGCGTCGGCTTCGGGTGTCAGGTCGCACAGAGCATGCGCGGTCGCCAGGTCGGGGACCATGACGGCGAAGGGCTTGTCGTCGCGAGCCTT
>JBBSIS010000197.1:0-6057 GCA_038231955.1 Acidimicrobiales bacterium | reverse complement strand
GGCACCGACTCCGAGGCGTCGGTCGACTACCCGCCCTTCTGCGCCGCCGCCGCCCGGGCCGCCGTCAGCGGCGACGTCGAGCTGGCTTTCGTCTTCGGGGGCAGCGGCAACGGCGAGCAGATGGCCGCCAACAAGGTGCACGGCTGCCGGGCCGCCCTGTGCCACGACGAGTTCACCGCCCGCATGGCCCGCCTGCACAACAACGCCAACGTCTGCTCGATGGGGTCGCGGGTGACCGGCGCCGGCGTGGCCCTGGAGATCGCCGAGGTCTTCGTGGCCACGGCCTACGAGGGCGGCCGCCACCAGAACCGTCTCGACCTCCTCACCCAGATCGAGCAGGAGGAGACCGCCGGCTGAACAACCGGGGGCTGGTGGCCGACGCTCGTCCGGGCGGCGTGGCCCGAGCAGGGTGGATCAGGGCATCGTCGATTCCCGGCGATGCCTCGGACACGACCCACCTCCTGTACGTGTACGATACGTACATGGCTGACACGCTCACCGGGCGATTGAACTTCAGGCTCGCCGCTGACCAAGAACGCGCTCTACGTCAGGCGGCCTCGATCACGGGCCAGTCAGTCTCGGGGTTCGTACTCTCCTCCGCGGTCGAGCACGCCCAGGAGATCCTCGAGCGGGCCAACCACATCATGTTGTCCGCCATCGAGTTCGAGCGTTTCGTCAACGAACTCGCCAAGCCGGCAGAGGTCGTCCCTGAGCTGGTGGCGCTCGCCAAGCGCCGCACTCAGATCCCAGCCTCTTGAGCAAACCGCCGCTTCGCCCAGTCGAACTCCTCGACCCCGACCGCCATCAGTTGGACGTCTTCGCCAGCGGGGTCGGCGAACTCGACGACTGGCTGCAGCACACCTCGGCGGTCGCCGCCGCCGCGGGCACTGCGGCGACCTGGGTGGTCTGTCGCGGGGAACGGGTCGTCGGCTACTACGCGCTGGCGATGGGCAGCGTCGACCACCGCGCCGTGCCCTCGCGTCTGCGGCGCGGCCAGCCTGACCCAGTTCCCGTTCTCCTGCTGGCCAGGCTCGCCCTAGACCAGTCCGAGCAAGGCCGCGGGGTCGGTGCCGACTTGCTCCTCGACGCGCTCATTCGAGCTGTCGCCGGGGCCCGCCACTACGGAGCCAGAGCAGTCATCGTCGACGCCATCAACGACAGTGCCATCGGCTTCTACACCCACCACGGGTTTCTCCCCCTCGCCGGCCGGCGCCTCTACCGGCGGATTACCGACATCGAAGGGTCAATCTGCTGAGGCCGGCACCACGATGGTGCGGGCGGTGTTGCGGGCACCCACGAGGTCGTCGGCGAGGTCGCCGAAGGTGCCGCAGCGGTCGCCCTGGCCCGCGAGATCGAACCCGACATTGTCCTCATGGACATCCGAATGCCGGACGTCGACGGCATCGAGGCGACCCGGCGACTCGCCCGAGCTGAGGCGAGGGCGCTGGCGGGCACCAGCTCGCATCTCAGCGCAGCGAGGCGCGGTGAGCGCCGGCGACGGCGTCGATGCAGGCCTGGCGGAGGGCGGCGACGTCGGCGTCGGTGAGGGTTCGGTCGTCGGCGGAGAAGCGCAGGCGGAAGGCCAGGCTTCGCTGCCCCTCGGCCAGCCCTGGGCCCCGGTAGGCGTCGAACAGGGCCAGCCGCTCGAGGGGGGGGCCGGCGGCCCGGCGCAGGGTGGCCTCGACGTCGGCGGCCAGGACCTCGTCGGGGACGGAGAAGGCCAGGTCGATGTCGCTGCTCGGGAAGCGGCTCACCGCCCGGGCCTCCTCGGGCCGGCGCGGCTCGGCCAGGAGGAGGCGCAGGTCGAGCTCGACCACGGCCACCCGGCCGGCGATGCCGAGGCCGGCGAGCACGTCGGGGTCGATCTCGCCGACTAGCCCGAGCGGGGTTCCGCGGGCGCCGACGGCGGCGGCGGTGCGGGTGGGGTGGAGGCCGGGGGCGCCCGGCCGCGCCGCCAGGCGGGCATCGCGGAGGCGCAGGGCGTCGGCCAGGGACCACCACAGCCGGGTGGCCGTCGTGGCGTCGGCGCCGCCGCCGGCCAGGACGACGGTGAGGACCTCGGGCTCGTCGGGCAGCCACCGCTCGGCCTCGACCCGGCCCGCCCCCCGGGTGCCGTCGGCCGGGACGAAGACGGTGCCGATCTCGTAGAGGGGCACCCGGTCCTGGCGGCGGTCGAGGTTGAAGCCGACGGCCCGCAACAGCCCGGGCCGCAGCGACCGGCGCAGGACCGACTCCTCCTTCACGAGCGGGTCGACGGCCCGGAGGGCGCCGGCCTCAAGGTCGGGGAGGCCGGCCCGGGCGTGGTCGCCCGGGGCCAGGAGCAGGCCGGTGGCGGCCTCGCTGCACCCGAGGCCGAGCAGGATCTCGCCGACCAGGCGGCGGCCCCGCTGGTGGGCCGACAGGCCGCCGACCAGCGGTGAGGACGGCACGGTGCGGGGGATGGCCGAGTACGAGAGGTGGCGGGCCACCTCCTCGATGACGTCGGCCTCCTGCTCGGCGTCGAGGCGGAAGCTGGGCGGGGTGATCCGGAAGCGGCCGGGCGCCTCGGTCTCGGTGGCAAAGCCGATCGGCGTGAGCAGACCCACGATCCGGTCGTCATCGAGATCGGTGCCCAGCAGGGCGTTCACCCGGGCCGTTCGCACCGGGATCGGGCGGGGGATCGGCACGTGCACCGGCGACTCGACGATGGCCAGGGCGGTGACCGTGGCTCCGGCCGCCTGGGCGGCCAGCTGAGCGAAGCGGGCAACTGCGGCCTCGATGCCACAGGGATCAACGCCCCGCTCGAAGCGGGCCGACGCCTCGCTGCGCAGCCCCAACCGCTTCGAGGTCTTGGCGATGGTGAGGCGGTCGAAGTGGGCGGCCTCGAGGAGCACCCGGGTGGTGCCGCCGTGAACCTCGGACGAGGCGCCGCCCATGATCCCGGCGATGCCGACCGGGGTCCCCTCGGCGTCGGTGATGAGCACGTCGGGGCTGGGCCCGCCGCCCAGGCGGCGCTCGGCGCCGTCGAGCGTGGTGACCACCTCGCCCGGCCCGGCGACGCGCACGCCAAGGCCGCCGCCGGGCAGCCGGTCGAGGTCGTAGGGGTGGGTGGGCTGGCCCAGCTCGAGCATGACGTAGTTCGAGATGTCGACAAGGTTGGAGATGGGCCGCATCCCGGCCAGGGTGAGGCGGCGGGCCAGCCACGCCGGGCTGGGGCCGACGGTGGCCCCCTCCAGCACGGCCACGGCGAAGCGGGGGGCCAGCTCCGGGCAGGCCACGGCGGGCCCGGCGGCCGGCGGCGGCAGGTCGGTCTGGAGCGCCGGACAGGCAGGCAGGGAGAAGGGCAGGCCGAGGCGGGCGGCGGCGTCGCGGGCGATGCCGGCGATGCAGCTGGCGTCGGGCCGGTTGGTCTCGATGGCCAGGTCGTAGACCACGTCGGGCTCGATGCCCATGGCCGCGGCGAAGGGATCACCGGGGGCGCCGAGGTCGTCGTCGAGGACCATGATCCCGGCGGCGTCGTCGCCGAGGCCGACCTCGACGGCCGAGCAGATCATGCCGTGGGACTCGAGGCCGAAGACCTTGCGGGTACCGATGCGGAAGTCACCGGGCAGCACGGCGCCGACCACGGCCACGGGCCCCAGCTGGCCGGCGGCGACGTTGGGGCCCCCGCACACGATCTGCACGTCGTGCCCGTGTTCGGGGCCGAGGTCGACCCGGGTGCGCCGCACCCGGGCGCCCTCGATGGCCGCCACCTCGAGGACCCGGCCGAGGACGACGCCGTCGAGCCCCTCCCCCACCCGCTCGATCCCCTCGGGATGGTCGTCGAACACCCGTCCCAGCTCCAACGGATCCAGGTCGAAGGGCGCGAAGTCGCACAGCCAGGAAAGGGGCGCCCGCATGGCCGGATGAGGCTAGCGGCGCGGGCTCGACGGACTCCGGAAGACGATCACCACCGTCGAGAACCGACTCGCACACGAGCCCCCGGTAGGCAGCGGGTAGCATCAGGTGTCCGACCCTGGTAGCATCAGAACTACGAAGCTCAGCGTGAGTCTGTCTAGGTGGCTGGTGTGAAACCCCGCTGAGGATCCACCGAAACGTTCCCGTGGTCTGGGATGCTGTGGGCATGCTGACGGTGGGGTTTCGGTGAGTCTGGGGTTGACGCCGTCGGCCCGGTCGATGTGGGCCGGGTCGGGGTCGGTGTGTGAGGGCAGGCTGGCGGAAACGTCGATCTTCTCGGTGCTGCATGCTGAGGGAGGGTCGCTGTTCGGTGACGAGCTGTTCGCAGACTTGTTCTCGACGCGGGGCCGGCCGAGTGTGCCTCCGCGGATCGTGGCCACGGTGATGGTCCTGCAGCGTCTGTTCGGGCTGTCGGACCGGGAAGCGGTCGAGGCGTTCGAGTTCGATGCCCGCTGGAAGTGGGCGGCCGGGGGACTCGACCTTGACTACGGCGGGTTCGCCCACACTGTCCTGGTCGACATGCGGGCCCGGCTGGCCGCCTCGGTGCGGCCCCGCCGGATCTTCGAGGTCACGCTGGGCGCAGCCAAAGAAGCCGGGCTGGTCGGGCACCGGCGGGTCCTCGACTCGACACCGTTGTATGACGCGGTGGCCACGATGGACACCGTCACCCTGGTCCGCTCGGCGATCCGTGGGCTGCTGAAGGTGGCCGACCCGCAGCTGGAGGACGACCTGCGGGGCGTGCTGGTGCGGCACGACGACTACCGGCGGGCCGGGAAGCCGACGTGTGACTGGGACGACGCAGAGGCCAGGACGGCGCTGGTCGACGAGCTGGCCCGAGACGCCTACGCCGTGCTCGGCCTCCTCCACGGCCGGGACGTGACCCCGGAGGTGGCCGAGGCCGCCCGGCTGGTGGCCACCGTCGTCGGCCAGGACATCGAGACCGGTGAGGACGGGACGTTCCGTATCATCCGGGGCACCGCCGCCGACCGAGTCATCTCGATCGTCGACCCCGAGACCCGTCACGGCCACAAGACCGCGGCCCGCCACTACGACGGCTACAAGGGCCACGCCGCCGCCGACCCTGACAGCGAGATCGTCACCGACACCCGGGTCACCCCCGCCCACACCCCCGACGCGGCCGCCGCCACCGACCTCATCAACGACCTCATCAACGACGAACCCGAGAACACCGACAGGGCCAGCGACGACACGGCTGACGACGACACGGCTGACGACGACACCACCGTCGATAACACGGCTGACGACGACGCGGCTGACGACGACACGGTGGGCGGCGATCCGGTCCCGGCCCCTGCAGACAAGCCAGCCCCCGCCGGCACCGACCCGGCAGACGCCGAGCCGGCCGCCGCCCCAGGCGGTCGTGGGCGACCGGAGGTCTATGGCGACGCCGCCTACGGGACCGGCCTGTTCCTCGGACTGCTCCTGCGGGCCGGGATCATCGCCAACACCAAGGTCCAGCCGCCCGTGAACACCTCCGGGCTGTTCACCAAAGACGCTTTCAACGTCGACACCGAGGCTGGGACGGTGACCTGCCCGGCCGGGGAGACCGCCCCGATCCGACTGGACGGCAACGGCACCGGTGACGGCACCGCCCGCTTCGGGACGGCCTGCGCCGGCTGCCCCTTCGCCGCCCAGTGCACCACCGCCAAAACCGGACGGACGATCACCGTCAGCCGCTACCACGACCTCCTCACCGCCGCCCGCGCCCGACAAGCCGAACCCGAATGGAAAGCCGACTACCGGGCCACCCGTCCCAAGATCGAACGGAAGCTCGCCCACCTGATGCGCCGACCCCACGGCGGCCGACGGGCCCGCATGCGAGGCACCACCAAGATCGACGCCGACTTCAACCTCCTCGCCGCCGCCGTCAACCTCGCCCGACTCGCCACCCTCGGTCTCACCAGCACACCAACCGGCTGGCAGACCGCCTGAACCGGGCCCCCAAGGCCCCCACGACGACCCCAGACGGCCCACCAGGCTCCCCTCCGGGCCAACCCGACACCACCGCCCGGCCCACCGGGCCTGGGTCGACACCTTCCCCACGGCGTCCGGTCAGCGGGCGCAGGTCAACCGGACCCGCCTTTCACACCAGCCACCTAG
>JBBSIS010000196.1:0-6125 GCA_038231955.1 Acidimicrobiales bacterium | reverse complement strand
GAAGCTGGACACGTAGAACGAGAAGCCCAGGGACGCCACCAGCCAGATGGCGGCGGCCACGATCCCGCCCGGGCTGACCCAGACCAACTTCGGGCTCTCCCGGTTGGGAGCCAGGTAGTAGATGGTGGCGAACAGGCCGACGAGGGCCATGAGGCCCAGCGCCCAGCGCAGCAGCGTCCACAGCACCACGAAGGCGCTGCCGAAGGGCAGATTGTCCCTGAGCGCCTCGCCCAGCGGCGCCCCGAAGACGATCAACGCGGTGGCCAGGCCGCCGAGGACGAGCATGGCCACCAGCAGCTCGAAGGCCACCAACCGCTTCTTCACGAACGTGCGGTCCGCCTCCACGTCGTAGGCCACGTCGAGACCCATCTGGAGGCCCACCATGCCCGCTGACGCGCTCCACAGGGCGAGGGCCACGCCCACGATGGTGGCCACCAGTGAAGTGCCGCTCTTTGGGCCCCTGAGCGTGGCGACCAGCACGCCGGCGGCCTGGCCGGGCAGGGCCCGCTGCACCGCGCCGGTGATGGAGGTGATGGCGGCGCCGCTGGCGTTGAAGAGGCCCAGCAACCCCACGAAGGCCACCATGGCCGGGCAGACGGCGAGGAACCAGTAGAACGCCATGCCGGCGGCGGTGAGGGTGGCCCGGTCGTCCTTGAAATCCTTGGCAGCGCGCGTGAGACTGGCCTTCCAGTCCGGCTGGGTCAGTTCCAGAGGGGAGTCGGGCCCCGGGCCCTCGCCGGTCTGTACCGGGACCGGCTCCTCCTCCCCGGGAGGCGGGCCGGCGTCGGCGCCCGGTGGCGCCGGTGGCAGGTTCGGCGCCGGCCGGTCGCCCGTGGCCCGGGCCATCATCACCGGGGCGCTGTGGACGGGAATGGCTGCCAGTCGCCAGCGGCGACGGTTCTGGCGGACAGCCATCACCCCCACCACGGCCGAGGCCACCGCGGGCGCCATGCGAGCGAATCGGCTGGTCGCCACGGCCGCCGTGGGTCTCAGCGAACGGTGGTTGAGGTTCGTACCGGCGGCGTCGCCCTGCGTCCGGGCGCTGCCGCACGTGGAGCCGCCGCTCGTGGGGCCGTGGGTCGGGGAGCGGCCGTTCGAGAAGCCGCGGCGCGCTTGGCCGTTCCCTTCACGTCGACAGCCGACCGCTTGGCCGTACCCTTGACCGTACGCCCGGCCTGGGTCGCCGTCTCCTTCACGTCGTCGGCCGCGTGCTCCGCCTCCTGCGCCACCTGGTCCATGGCCTCGGACGCGACGGCCCGTACCTGCTCGACGCTCCGCTGGGCCCGGGGCTTCATCTCCTCGGCCACGGTGCGGCCGGCCTCGATGGCCTGCTCCTTCAACGGCGCCAAACGCTCCTTCAGCCGCTCGCCGGCTGGGGTGCCCATGAGCCGGGCGCCGGCCACCACTGCGGCCGCGGTGCCAATGATGGCGGCACGCGGCCGCTGACGGACGATCCGCTGGGCGTCCTCCAGGAGACCGGGCGAACCCTTGGCCCCGATGTCACGCGCCACCGATTGCAGTTCCCGTCCGGCCCGGCCGACGAGGTCGCCGACCTGGCCACCCTGGGCCGTGTTCCCCCGGGCCAGCGCTAAAGCCTGCCCGGCGAAGCGGTGCAACGCCTCGGCCAACTGCTCCAACTGGGTTTCGGCCTGGGCCTGCAGCTCGGTCTTTGTGGTCTCGTAGAGCTCGCGGGCCTCTGCTGAGGCCAGCTGGGCGACCTCGACGGTCTCCTCCCTGGCCGTCTCGATGACCCCGACCGCCTGGTCGCGGGCGCTGGCGGCCACATCGGTGACCTGGTCCTCGGCCTCGCCGGCGAGGTCGAGCGCCTCGTCCTTGGCCGTCTCGGCCACGTCGGCCGCCTGCCCGGCGATGTCCTTCGCCTCGTTCACTGCATTCGCGGCCCGGTCCTCGATCGCGGGGTCCGTGCCGTCGAAGAACTCGCCGTCGGACGAGGTGCCGTCGACGCTGCCGTAGTAGCCGTAGAGCTGCTCTTCGGTGGCCTCGGTCACCTGGTTGTCCAGCCCGGTGAGCTGGTGGGGGGCGCCGAAAACGGCGTCGCAGCTGAATGCCACCTGCAGGTCGCCGCCGGTGACCATGGCGGCGTCCGCCATGGGGACCAGCGCGAGAGCCTCGGGCCCGAGGCGCACGGCAGCCCACTCGGGGGCCCGCGTCACGTTGTCGAGGTAGATGCCCTCGATCACACCGATCTCGTCGCCGAGGACGTCGAAGAGAGTCCGGCCCTGGAGGTCGACCGGGTTTGGCATCGTTACTGTCATGCAGTTCCTCCTTGAACGTCCTGAACCGGGGGCCCGGCACGAGCTACACCTACGCCCTCCCCAATCGGGTTCCTCCCCAATCAACCCGGCAGTTCACGCAAACGTGACACGGGCGTGCACATGCCGTTCATCAGGGACGGGCAGGATCGAGGCCATGCATGTGCGAGTCGGATGTGAGTTCCGTTACCGGGCCCCAGCGTCCACGCCGGCCATCTGGCAGGTCAGGCCCCGCCCTGAGGGCCCGCACTGGCTTCTTTCTCACACGTGGAAGACGACTCCGCCGCTGCCGGCGTCGAGTTATCTCGACGCCTACGGCAATGTGTGCGACCGGCTCAGCCTGGTCGAGGGCGACAACGTGGTGCGCTACGACGCCACCGTCGAGGTCACCTCCGACTACGACGCCGCCGACAAGTCCGCAGCCCAGCTCCGCATCGAGGATCTGCCCGACGAGGCCCTGGTGTTCCTCCTGCCCAGCCGGTTCTGTCTATCCGACGTGCTGCACGACCAGGCGTGGGAGCTCTTCGGCGACGTCGAGCCCGGGTGGGCCCGGGCCCAGGCCGTCGCCGACTGGGTGCACTCCAACGTGCGGTTCCAGCAGGGCGCCAGCACCCCTATGACCACGGCGGTCGACGTCTGGGAGAGCCGCATCGGAGTGTGCCGTGACTTCGCCCAGCTCGGGGTGACGCTCTACCGGGCCATGAACATCCCGGCCCGCTACGTCTTCGGCTACCTGCCCGACATCGGGGTGCCCGATCCCGGCGAGCCCATGGACTTCTGCGCCTGGCTCGAGGTGTACCTCGGCGGCCGGTGGTGGACGTTCGATCCCCGTAACAACGTGCCCCGCACCGGCCGGGTGGTCATCGGCCGGGGGCGCGACGCCCTCGACGTGGCCATGGTCACCACCTACGGCGCCGCCGTTTTGGAGACCATGCAGGTCTGGGCCGAGCAGGTCGGCCCGTGAAACGTTTCTCGCTCCATCAGCGGCTCCGGTACGACTACACGTCGCCCGTTCGGCGCCTGCAGCACCGGCTCATGGTCCTGCCGCCGGCCGTTCATGGCGATCAGACCCGCCTTTCGTATCGCATAGAGGTCCACGGCAACCCCGTCGAGGCGGTTGAGAGCGTCGACCGGTTCGGCAACGTGGTGATCGACCTGCGGGCCTGGCGGGTCGCCGATCACGTTGAGTTCGAGGCGTGGTCCGTGGTCGAGCGGGGCCGGGAGGAAGAACTGATCGCCGGCCCCGAGGTGCTCGCCGGCCTTGGTCACGCCGATGTGATGCTCGTCCCATCGGCGCTGACCGCGCCGGATACCGCTCTGCGCGCCGCGGCAACGCGGTTGGCCCGGTCCGGCGACCATGGCCTGGACCTGGCCGACCGGGTCAACGCGTGGGTCTTCGCAGCCATGCGGTACGGCCACGACGTCACCAGCGTCCGCACCACGGCCGCTCAGGCACTGGCCGTGGGTGCGGGGGTCTGTCAGGACTACGCCCACGTCATGCTGGCACTGTGCCGACTGCTCGGGCTCCCTGCCCGGTATGTGTCCGGTCATCTCCGGGGCGAAGGGGGCAGCCATGCGTGGGTGGAGGTGCTCGACCCGTCGGCGGGCGCCGTCGCCTTCGACCCGACGAACGATCGGCGAGCCGGCCCGACCTACCTCACCATCGCCACCGGGCGTGACTACGCCGACGTCGCGCCCACCTACGGCACCTTCTGCGGTACGGGCCGGGGATCGCTCACGACGTCGAAGGAGCTGACGGTGTCCGCCGTCGACCTGCTTCACTGCTGAGGAGTCATCAGGAGGGAGGAGCAGCGATCCCGCCAAGGACCGGGAGCTCCCAGGTGCCAACGTCGGCGCTGACGCGGATGGTTCAGATGCAAGACTGTCTCTGTGTCTGTCGAGGTCGTCGGCCGGGAGGCAGAACTCGAGGCGATCGCCGACCTTCTCGATGGTTTGAATGGACACCCAGCGGCGCTCCTCCTCGGTGGCGAGGCGGGCATAGGGAAGACCACGCTGTGGCTGTCCGGGCTCGAACAAGCTCGCCACCTCGGCTTTCGAGTCTTGATCGCCCGTCCAGTAGCGGCTGAGGCGCAGCTGGCCCACGCCTCGCTGGCCGATCTGCTCAGACAGGTGGAGGAACGCATACGCCAGGAGCTGCCGGAGCCTCAGCGCCGCGCCTTGGATGTCGTCATGCTGCGCATTGCGGACGGTTCCCCCACAGACCAGCGAGCAACCGGTGCGGCGCTGCTCTCCATACTCGTGGCGTTGGCGGAGGACGCTCCGGTACTACTCGCCCTGGACGACCTCCAGTGGGTGGATCGGTCCAGCCTCCATGCGATCGCCTTCGCTCTCAGGCGGCTGGCATCACCGGTCGCTCTGCTGGCGACGGTTCGGACGAAACTTGGCGCTCCTTCGTCGCAGTCGATCGAGCTGCCAACGCCCGGGGCCGTGAGGCACCTGCGCGTTGGACCGCTACCCAGTGACACACTGCGCCGGCTTATCGGGAATCACGCCGGACGCCCTCTGCCGGCACCAGCGATGGCGCGCATTGAGAAGGTCTCCGGCGGCAATCCCTTTTACGCGCTGGAGCTCGCCAGGGCCGCACGGGCCACCGGCGCCACAACGTCGCACGTACCCTTGCCGACAACTCTCGCCGACCTCGTGAGCTCACGTCTGCGGGCACTGTCGAGCGCCCGCGTCCAAGAGGCGCTCCTGGTGATGGCGGCACTTGCCGAGCCGACAGTTGGACTCGCCGAGTTGGCCATACACGCTGATGCCGTCGAGATCGGCTCCGTCGTAGAGGAGGCCGAGAGAGCGGGCATCGTCTCGGTAGAGGGCCAGCGACTCCGGTTCACACACCCCTTGCTCGCGGCGGGCGTCTACGCGTCGGCCTCACCCGGAGACCGGCGCGCAGTTCACAGGCAGCTCGCGGGCATCGTGGGCGACACCGAAGAGCACGCCCGTCACCTTGCGCTCGCCACGATGCGAGGGGACGAGCACACTCTCACCGCGCTCGACGACGCTGCCCTGCAAGCCGAGTCCCGCGGCGCTCCCGCCGCCGCTGCCGAACTTCTCGAACTGGCGATCGGGCTCGGTGGCGGCACCCCCGAGCGACGGATTCGGCTGGCCCAGCACCAATTCGACGCCGGCGATCCGCTCGAGGCCAGGTCGGTACTGGAGGCGTTGATCGAGACCACCGGGCCCGGCCTTCTTCGCGCTGAAGCGCTGCGCCAGCTGGCGATGGTGCGGCTTCATGACGACGACTACCGCCAATCTGCCGCTTGCCTGGAGCAGGCGCTTCGCGAGGCGGGCCAGGATCTCCACCTTCGCGTCCTAATTCTTATCGCCCTCCTCTTCGTCCTCGTGAACCTCGGTCGCATACCCGACGCCAAGGCGCTCACAAACGAGGCGCTCGCCGAGAGCGAGCGCCTCGCCGACGAGGAGCTTCTGGCAACCGCCCTCGCCTGCACGACCATGATCCGCTTCCTGAGCGGCGACGGGCTCGACGAGGTGGACATCCAGCGGGCCGTCGACCTCGAGAACGTCGAGCTGGCCCTTCCGGTCATGTTCCGACCCAGCCTGATCCATAGCCTGCTCCTTGCGTGGACGGGCCGCCTGGACCAGGCTCGGGAGGGCCTTCTGGGCGTCCGCCGGCGCTGTATCGAGCGCGGCCAGGAAAGCGATCTGATGTTCAGTGCTTTCCACACCGTCGTCCTCGAGTGCTGGCGCGGGAACTTCGCCGATGCACGGCTGATGGCCGAGGACACCCTCGATCGGGCACTCCAGCTCGGGACGGATCTTCCCCTGGCCATCGCTCTGTCGACCCAGGCGAACGTGGCGGCCTACGCGGGG
>JBBSIS010000195.1:0-6127 GCA_038231955.1 Acidimicrobiales bacterium | reverse complement strand
CCTCACCGTCAACCGCACCACCCTCGACCAGGTCGCCCATGCCCTCATGGAGCAGGAGTCCCTGGAGGGCGACGCCCTCGACGAGCTCCTGCTCAACATCACCGGCATGGAGCCGGCCGCACCCATCGCCGGCGCCGTGGCGGGAGCCGGCACCTCGTGAGCTCCAGCGAGCAGCGAAGCGCAGCGGAGGAGCGCAGCGCCGCCAACATGTGTCCTTCGACGACGAGGTGGCCGACGCCCGCGCCGCCCTCGACTTCCTCGGCGCCCGGCAGGAGGTCGGCTCGTCGGATCTCGGCGTGCTCGGCCATGACACCGGCGGCCTGATCTCCATGCGGCTGGCGGCCGCCAACCCGCGGGTGAAGGCCGCAGTCTTCGTCTCCACGCCGAGCCGGCCCTTGGGCGACGTTCTGGCCGAGGACCTCGTCCGCTTCGGGGGCGGGTCGCTCGTCGACCAGGTGCGGTCCTCGGTGGCCACGCTGCAAGCGACCGGGAAGGCGCCCGCCCCCGAGACGGTGCCGGCGGGACTGCGTGAGCTGTCCCGCCGAGCCAGGAGGCGTACTTGCAGGCGCTGTTCGCGCTCAACCCGCTGACCGAGGCCAAGGCGGTCACCGTCGACGCCCTGGTCGTGCGGGGCGCCGCCGATCAGACAACGACGGCGGACGATGGCCGACGCCTGCTGGAGACGCTGCCCAGGGCGGGCGAGGTCATGGTGGGCGCCAGTGACGGCGACCACAACCTGGCCGTCACCGTGGAGGGCCACACCCACGCCAACAACGGCGCCGCGGCCAAGCCGGCGGACAACAGGGACAACGCCCTCATTGCCCGCCTCTCGAGCTGGCTGCGGGCCCGGCTCAACGTCTGAGCATCCACGCGGTCCACTCAGGCGGCGGGTACCCGGTAGGGTGCCCGCCGGTGACGCGCCGCCGCAGCTTCTTCGCTCTCCTACTCGCCATGGCCATCCTGTCCGCTGGGTGCTCCAGTGGGGGAGGGGGCGCAGAGGCTGGCGTCGACGAGCCCGCCGAGGCTCGCTCCAACGCCCAGGACCTGCGGGTGGCGGTGGGCGAGGATCCGTTCATGGCGGGGAACCCACCGGCGGCCGACATCGGCATCCGCACCAACGGTCCCAACCCCGGCATCTTCGAGACGTTTACCCGCATGAGCCCCACTTACGGCGTAGAGGGCGGCCTGGCCGAGCGGTGGGAGTCGCCCTCGCCCAAGGTGTGGCGGTTCTACTTGCGCAAGAACGTGACGGTCCACAACGGCACGGCGTTCAACGCAGCGGCGGCGGTCTCGAGCTTTGAGAGCTTCGCCCGTCGCCAGACCCGCCCCCGAGGGCTCGACCCGGGCACGGCCAAGGCCGTCGCCGACGACGTGGTCGAGGTCGACATGACCGTCGACAACACCCGTCTGCCGGAGCAGTTGGCCAACCCGAGCATGGCCGTGATCGCCCCTGGCACCCGCCCTGCGGGCGGCGACAGTCCTGAGAACACCGCGGTGGGTACCGGACCATTCGCATTCGTGTCCTACACCAAGGGCGCCGAGCTGAAGATGAAGGGGAACGACAAGTACTGGAACGGCGCCCCGCAGCTGAAGACGCTCACCTTCCGCTTCGGTCCCGAGAATGACGCCAGCCGCCTGCTGGCCGTTCGTCAGGTCGAGGTGGTCGGCATGATCGCCCACAGCAACCTTTCGTCGGTCTCGGGGCGCACCGATCGAAACGTGCAGTCGCGCGCCGGCATCGCCGCCTATGTGTTGCTCAACACCGGAGGCACCGACGAATGGACCACGCTCAAGGACGACAACGTCCGCCGGGCCGTAGCCCAGACGATCGACCGCAAGGAGGTGGCCAAGGCGGCGGGCTGGGACGAGATCGGCGACGCCGGCACCACGCTGATCCCGGAGATCGTCCTCGGCCAGGACGCCGCCGATCGCATCAAGCCGCTCCCGACCAACCTCGACGAGGCCAAGAAGGCCCTCGACGCCGCCGGCTGGGCGCCGGGCCCCGACGGCATGCGGGCCAAGAACGGGCGCCCCCTGGTGCTCAACCTGCTCCTGTCCCGGCCGGTCGACCAGCAGTTGGCGGCCACCGCCATCAAGACCCAGCTGGCCAACGTCGGTATCGGCGTGGCGGTCCAAGATCCGGGAGCGGACACGCCACCCACCAAGGTGAACAACGCCACCTTCGACCTCTATCTCGACGTGCGGGCCCAGGACGACGCCAACCCGTGCGCAATGTGTCGGTTCTTCACCATTCGCCCCGGCGGCCAGCTCAGCTTCTCGGGCTCGGTCGGGGGCGGGCCCAAGGTCGACGATCTCTACGACCGCATCTTCAGCTCTCCGGCCATCGACACCGCCCGCCGGGCCGCCGCCGACATCATGCAGGTCGTCACCACCGAGCGCGTCACCGCCGTCTCGCTGGCCTCGCTCAAGTCGGAATGGCTGGTCTCGCCCCGGGTGCGGGGGTTCGAACCCGCCGCCCTCACCGGCGACCAGCACTGGGAGGGCGTCTTCCTCACCGTGTGATTCGTCCCTCTGTGGAACTGGTTTCACTCAGTGTCGTAGGGCGACCTTGAGTGAACCCGGTTCAGGTGTTGGTGGTCGGGATCGGCTCCTCGGTGCCGGCTTCGGACCAGGTGACCGTGGCCCACAGGAGGCCGAGACCGAAGACGGCCAGGGCTGCCGAGGTGTGGTAGATCGTGGCCGGCCATGGCGCTTCGCCTCGGAGGGCTTCGGCGACGAGGGGGAGGTGGGTGGCCATCATCCACAGCCCGGCGAGCAGGACGCCCAGCCCGGCCATGAACCGCACCGGCCCGGGCCCCCTGGACCGGCGGCCGACCATGATCCCGACCAGCGCGGCCACCAGCACCACCGCCGCCGGGATGATGTGGTCGGCCACCTCCTTGGCCGGCTCGACGTTCAGCTTGGGCCCGCTGTACTGGGGCAACGACGCCCACAGGGCCACGGCCACCCCGACGATCGGCATCAGCGCCGCCAGGTCCGGGCCAGCCCCCGCCGGGCGGGACACGACCGCTTCGGCCTCAGGTTCCGGTGACGAGGGGACGCGGGAACCTTCGGCCATGTAGACGACACTCCTTCAGTTCGACGAGGGCGACGCCGGGCGCAGGGTGGAGGCCATGGCGATGAGGGCCTTGACGGCCGGCGCATCCGGGTCGAGGTCGATCGGGGCGATCCCTTTGCGGTCGGCCTCGACGATCTTCATGTCGTGGGGCACGCCCACGACCTCCATGCCGGGGAAGGCGGACTTCACCGTCTCCAGATCCTCGTCGTGGCGGATCCGGTTGGCGACCACGATGATCCGGGCGACGGTGCGTTCCGCAGCCAGGGCCGCGGCACGAGCGCCGACCTCGAGGGACTTGGGGGTGGCTTCGACGACGATCACGACGGTGTCGACGTGCTCCTCGCCGAGGCGCGTGAGCGTGCCGACGCCAGCCTCGAAGTCAGCGACGACGACGTCTTCTTCATTGAAATCAACGGAGCCGAGCAACTGCTCGGGCGACAAGCCACATCAAAGTCAGCCGGGTTCGGGGTTGTCGATCCGGCTCACCACCGCCAACCGCACTCCGTCGGGGCCGTCGGAGCCGTAGCGGGAAAGCAGGGTCTCCCATGTGGGGGCGTGGGCCTCTTCGCCCTCGTCGAGAGCCTGGCGCATGGAGACCAGACGTTCGGTCTCCTGGTCGCCCACGCCGAGGGAGATGCCGAGGTTGGGGTTGGAGTCGCAATCGAGGGCGACCACGGCCAGGCCTTGGCGGGCGAGGGTGCGGGCGATGACCGACGACGTGGTCGTCTTGCCCGAGCCCCCCTTGCCGACGACGGCGAGCTTCATATGGCGATTCCCAGTTTCATGCTGCGACCTTCATCATCATGAGACCCTCTCTTCGCTCAGGCGCTCCACCAGGGATTCTACCGCTCGGACCGCCGGACAGTCCGGGGCAAAGTCGATGGGCGCCAATTGGCGGCGCTCGGCCTCGGCCAGATCCTCGTCCCACGGCACCGAGGCGATGACCTCGAGCCCCGTCCCCCGGGCGATCATGTCCACGTCGTCGGGCTGGCGGACCTTGCTGGCCACGGCCATGACCCGCTTGGGGTTCTCGGGATCGAGGTCGGCCATACGGGCCAGCCGCCGCCCCGAGAGCAGCGACTTGGCCGTCGGTTCGACCACCACGACGATGGTGTTGGCCCAGCTCCCCCAGCCGGTGAAGGCCTGGCGGGTGCCTCCCGGCAGGTCGCCCACCACGTTCCAGCGCCCGGCCGGGAGCTGGTTGACGATGAACCGGAAGGCGATCTGCGACCGCCACAGGTTCTTGGGGTCGCCCTTGATCTTGCCGAACTGCAGGAACCGCACGCCGTCGGGCGCCTCGACCGACCAGCGGTCGACCGCGTCGAAGGGGTCGACGTCGGGGTTGAGCCGCCAGCGGGGCCCTTCTTCGCCCTCCTGGCGCTCCATGACCGCGTCGTCGGGGATCGGAGGGCTGTGGTCGATGGCCAGGCCCAGGGAGAAGGCCAGGCCGGGTAGGGGGTCGGAGTCGATGGCCAGCACCTTGTGGTCCTGGCGGGCCAAGGTACGGGCGAACGTGCCGGCGATGGCCGACTTGCCGGCGCCACCCTTACCCACGAACGCCAGCCTCATGGGCCCGCCACCTCGGCCTCGCTGGGAAGGGCGCGCCCGCTGGACGGGCCACTGGCCCGGCGGGATCTGAGGGTGAACACGATGACGGCTCCGATCACGAGAAGGAGGACCACGATGAGCACCACCCGCAGACCGGAGCGGTCGGAACCCAGGCTGACCGACGCGAAGGCTACGTCCTGACGACCGGTGGCGGGCGTGCCGAGGTGGGTGTCGGTCCACACCGCGTACGCCCCGTCGTTCGCCGAGGCGAGCCCGAGTTTGGTCCCGAAGTCGGTCCCGTAGTCCGCGCCGAAGGTCGGGCCGACGGTGGAGTCGAACGGTTGCGCCGACACGCGGACGTTGTCGAACGACGTGCCGCCGTCCCCCGAGGAGGCCAGGTAGGCGTCGAGCAGCTTCTTCGACGGGTCGTTGCGACCGTCCAGGAACAACACGTCGACTCGCCCGTCAGGCGCCACGTCGACCTTGGGGAGGAACTGGGCGGTCCCGTCGGGAGGGTTGTCGTTGACCTTCACCGCCTCCGACCAGGACCGGCCGGCATCCTCCGAGCGGCGGAGGAAGACATCGTCGTCCCCGTTGCGCCCGTCGGCCCAGGTCACGTAGAGGCGGTCGCCCGGTCCGGCGGCGATCTGGGGAAACTCCGGCAGGTAGATCAGGAAGCGGCGGGTGGGGAGGAGGCCGGTCTCGACCTCGGCGCCGGGACCGAACGTCTTCCCCCCGTCGGCGGAGGTGGACAGGACCAGCGAGAACGGCGCCTCGGCCGGGGGGCCCGGCAGGGCGGAGAAGTCACGCCGGTTGTCCTTGTAGTCGGTGTAAAGGACGTGGAGCCGGCCCTTGGCGTCGACCACCGGGCTGGGGCCGCCGACGCGGAGCCGGGCCGGTTCGCTCACACGTACCTGGGGGGAGAACGATCGGCCCCTGTCGTCGGAGCGCACGGAAACCACGTAGGGGACGGGCTCGGTGAAGCTCAGGTTGCCGGTGCCGAAGGCCTGCAGCCAGGTGATGTGGACGGGCCCCTTCGGATCGACGGCCAAGCGGGCCTGGAATGCGAGCTCACCCGAGACCTGGGCCGGTGGCGCCAGCGTGCGCCCGCCGTCGGTGGACGTCGACAGCCACAGGCTCCCGGGGTCGTTGCCGGACCCCCGGAGGGCGACGTAGAGCACGTAGAGCGTCCCGTCGGCGCCAAAGGCGACGTCGGGGCCGAACGGGCAGGGGAGGCCCTCGGGCGACGCCGCGCACTTGGGCACGTCGGCCGGCAATGGCAGCACCGTCTGTTGCCAGGTCTGTCCGGCATCGTTGCTGTAGGAGAGGAATCCGGAGAAACCCGGCCGGTCCATACGGTAGGTGGCCACCAGATTGTCGCCTCGAGTGGGGTTCCGGGCCACGGTGGGGGAGTTGCGGACGTCGATGGGGCCCTGGCGGTTGACGACCACGGTGTCGCCCACGGCGGTGCCTGCGCCCGACGTCACGACACCGATGCCT
>JBBSIS010000194.1:0-6195 GCA_038231955.1 Acidimicrobiales bacterium | reverse complement strand
CCCGCACCCGGCGCTCCAGTTCGACCCGGGTGGTCTCGTCCAACACGATCGGCGCAGCGACATAGGGCATACTCGGCTCCCTCCTGTGAATGACAGGAGTGAAACTACACGCGTGTGTTCAGCGGTTCGCCGCACTAGTGGGCCGTCGCTGGCCCCGGAGTCAGCGCTGGCGGTCACGCCCAAGTGCAGCAGCATCACGAATCGTGTCGTTCGCTCGACGAGGGTTCCGATGGCGCTCGTGTTGGCCTTGCCGATTATCAGGTCGCCCTCCAGTGCCCGGGTACGGCCCGGTCCGCCGCCTCGGCCGGGCGATGCGAGATCATCACACGGCCCCCCGTGGTGTGCCGCGGCGCGCGCTGGTTGACGGTCGCATCAGCTGCGCCGCAGCCGGCGACGAGCCGTGATGAGGAGCTGCTGGCACCGTCGGCCCAGCAGCTCCGTTACGCCCGCCGATCCAGCGAGCGGCGGCGGGTTGCCGAGATTCGCTGCTGGATCAGGGCGATCGAGGTCCGACACTCGCCCGCCGACGGGCGTCGGTGGTGGGACAAAACCTGCAGCTCGACGCTCCATGCCGCTTCTCCTCCCGAAGCGTGCTGGTGGCAGAACGAACCGATGCCGAGGTTCGCCACGCCATCCGTCGCTTCGCCGTGGCCTTTCGGGGCGAAGGCGGTGGTCGACGCGCCCGACCATGAACTACAGGCTGTTCCAGCTGGCCCTCTTCGACGCCGTCGGCCTGGTCGACGGCACCGGCAACTACCGAGGCCGGGTGCGGGCTGCCCGGCCCTGGCGCCGCTGCGGCGCCTTGCATTTCGGCTCACCGGACGGCGGCGCTGGCCGACCAACCTGCCTCCGCCCGGCCGAAGGGTGTGCGAGGTCCTTGACGCCGAGGCTGAGACTTCCGCCCGACCGGGCGCGCCGATTACGGTGGGGCCGGTCGTGAAGAAGGCGATCCTCATCCTCCTGGTCGTTGTCGTGGTGGTGACCGGCCTCCCCCTCATGGCGGGCATGTCCGGCGCAGCTGGCTGCCCGGACTGCGGCCCCGCGGTGGCGCCTCTGTGCATCGCGGCGGTTTTGGCGGCAGGCGTCGCCTTGGCGATCGGCCTCCTCGGGTTGCGGCTGCGGCGCCGCCCCCGGATGGCGCGCCTGTCGCTCCACAGCTTCGTCCTCGAGCGACCTCCCCGCCTGGCCTGAGCGCGCCCCGGCGCGCCCGGGCCCGGGCGCGCCGCGCCCTTCCTGGCCCCACAGGTTCCGCGCGTCGGACGCCGTCGGCGTCCGCCCGCCCTGCCCGTGCTGGCCCTGGTCGCCGGCTTCGTATCGTTCAGCTTCCGTGCTGCCTGCCACTGGTGCCGGGCTACCTGTCCTATGTCTCGGCGCCCGAGTCCTTCCTGATCAATCCAGCCGGGGTGGTGGTGTCCAAGATCGTCGGTGGCGTCCGCGCCTCGGACCTCGAGGACTTACTGGCCCGGGCCAAGTCCCCACCGTCCCAGACAACAATGGAGAAGGAGTAGCGATGGACACGATCGTGTACTGGCTGTTCGGCCCTGGCGGCTGCGTCCTCGGCATGGCCGCCTGGATGGCGGTGATTGCCGTGCGCCGGCGCCGGCGCACCAGCGGCCCGAACCCGGCGCCGATCGACGCCGCTACGGCGTGCGCCGAGAAGAGCCCGCAGTCGGCGCACCCGGCGGAGGCCCAGCATGGCTAAGACCCGCCCCGCTCGACTGCCCGGCAGCCGCCCGGCGCCGAAACGCCCCCCTCTCCCGAGCTGGCCGAAGCGCAACGGCGTGTGGCTGGGCATCGCGACGCTGACCGCGCTCGTCGTCGTCGTGGTGGTCTCCCGGGGGGGTGACGGGGACTCCCCGATGGCGCAGTCGGCGGGTTTCGTGGGCGGCGACTTCCACTCCCTGGTGGTCGACCCCACTAACCCCGGGCGCCTCTTCGTCGGCGGCCACGAAGCGGTGTCAGTGTCGACCGACGGCGGCCGGACCTGGTCGCGCGTCGACTCCCTCGACGGCGCTGACGCCATGGGATGGTCCTTTGCTCGCGGCGCCGTCTACGTCACCGGCCACCCCGGCATCTCCCGGTCGACCGACGCCGCCGCCACCTTCGCCCGGGCCAACGACGGCCTGCCCAGCACCGACGTGCACGCCTTCGGCGCCGGGGCCTCGGCGCTCTACGCCGCCGGGCCCGCCAACGGCGTCGTCGCCTCGACCGACGGCGGCCGCAGCTGGGAGCGGCGTACGGGCGCCGCCGGCCAGGCCTTCTTCGGACGCATCCTCACCGGCCCCGACGACGACCAGCACCTGGTCGCCGCCGACGCACGGAGCGGGGCGACCGAGAGCACCGACGGCGGAAGGACCTGGGCCCCTCTTGGCGGCCCTCCGAGCGCGACCTGGGTCAGCCGCGGCACCGCCACCCTCTTCGTCTCCGGGCGCCAAGGCGCGGCCCGCAGCGCCGACGGCGGCCGGACGTGGGCGACGCTGAGCCTTCCAGAGGGGGCCAGCCTGGTGGAGGCCGACCCCGCGGAGGCGAACGTGCTCTATGCCGGCGTCCACGACGGGAGCGACGTGCGGGTGCTGGTCAGCCGCGACGGGGGCTTGCGATGGGACCGGCCCTGACCGAGGGCCCTCATCGACGACGGCGAGTGCTCGTCGCCGTGTGGCTGGCGGCGGCGCTCTGTTTCGGCTCACTGGTGGCATTGGCGCGCTCCGCTGAGTCAGGTCGTGACGACCCCGACCCCGCCCGCCAGCGGCCCGGCTTCCTCGACGCCGGGGGGCTTCCCCAGCCCGCCCCGTCGCTGGCCGGTGGCCTGCCCCGACGGGAACGGCCGACCGTCGTGTTCTTCCTCCGCCCCGAGGACGTGCCGCGACTGTGCCGGTCGCTGGCGGGCGCGGCCCTGGGCATGCGGGTCCAGCTCGTCGTGGTGGTGTCGGGGACCGGCCGCTGCAACGGCGTGGCCACGGTCAACGACGGACCAGCGGGGTTGGCCGACGCCTACGGCCTGCCCCACCCCCGCTCGGGCGGGAACCCGGTGGGCTACGCAGTCGTCGACCGCGACGGGCTGGTCCGCTACCGCACCCTCGACCCGGAAGTGGCCGACAATCTGGCCGAGGTGGCCACGATCCTGCGGGCCCTGCCGTGACCCCCGCCTCCTCGGCGTTGGCGGCGCGTTCACTTCGCTTGTGCCTGTGGTGTGCGGCGGCGGTGGTGGCCGAGGTCGGCCTGTACCTCTCCTATCGGGGCCACGACGCCCGCTTCCACTGGTTCACCCACTTCTTCGTGGGCGCCAGCGCCGCCCTGGTGGTCATGGCCGTCGTCACCGCCCGAACCGGGCGGCCCGTCCCGTACCCGCTGGTGTGGGTGCTGAGCGCCCACCTGTTCGCCATGGCCCCCGACCTGGCCTTCATCGCCGGCCGCGCTCACCAGCGGTGGATGGACGTGTTCCTCGGACACATCTCCAGCCACTACGTGGCCGGCCGGAACCTGACCTGGTACGCCGTCTTCCTGGTGTCGCTGGCCGCCTACCTGGTGGCCCTCGACCGAGCGGGGCCCCGGTGAGCGGCGACAGCCTGTTCGTCACGTCGTGGGGCCGGGGACCGGAGGTGGTGCTCCTCCACGGCCTCGGCGCCTCCTCCTGGTACTGGGAGAGCCTGGCCGCGACCAGCTCCGGCTTCCTGGCCACCGCTCCCGACCTCCTGGGTTTCGGGCGCTCGCCCAGCCCGCCTGACGCCTCCTACGATGTCTGCCACCTCGCCGCCCTCGCCCCCCACCTGCCCGAGCGCGCCGTGGTGGTGGCCCACTCGACGGGGGCCATTCTGGCCGCTGCTCTCGCCGCCCGGTGGCCGGAGCGGGTCGCGTCGCTGCTGCTCCTGGGCCTGACCGCTTTCCCCAACGAGGCGACGGCCCGCCGCTTGATCGGCTCCCTCGGGCTCCTGGCCCGCCTCACCGTGGACGGCCGGCCGTCGGCCCGACGGCTGTGCGAGGACTGGGTCAACGGGCCGATGGGCCAGCGACTCGGCCTCCTGGAGATCCCAGACGGCCCGGTGAACCCCCGGGCCCTCCGCCGCACCCTCGCCCTCAGCATCGCCCAGCGCCCGCACGGGCTCATGGCGGCCAAGGTCCACCTCAAGCACGTCAGCGTGGCCACCACCGAGGGCTACGCGGCTCGGCCCGGGGGCCACCAGGCGGCCTTCCTCGCCGAGGTCGCCACCGAGGAGCAGGCCGAACACACCAGGCTGACCATCGCCGCCTACGACGAGTACCGCCGGGGCGTCCTGCCGTCGGGGAAGGGGGCACGCGAACTCCTCTCGTGCTTCGAAGCCGTCGATCACGCCCTGGGCAACCACGAGGCGGGCGCGGTCACGGTGATCGACGACCGCCGGGTCGAGCGGCTCCTACATGCGAAGGCAAAGACGCTCCACGTAGGGATCGCGAACTACTGCTGGTTCTCCGACCCGCGCAGGGCCCTGTGCCTGAAGCTGGCCGGCACGCCGGAGGCGAGCGAGCCGCTGATCGGGATGTGCGACTCGGCCCGCTGTCCGCAGGCCACCCATCACGCCCAGCACCGCCAGCCCTGGGCCGATCACGCCGAAGCCACGATGGTCGTGCTCGTCGACAACCCTCGGCTATCCAGGCTTGAGCGGGAACGGGCGAGAGTCGCGTCGGAGCGAGCGGCGGCGGTCGTGGCCGCGATCGATGCATCCGGAGCGGATGGCCTGCGTGGCCAGTGACCGACGAGCCGAGGCTGAGACCAGGATCAGGGCCGTCATGAAGCAACTGCTCTCCGGCGACGTGCCGACGGGCTTCAAGTGCGACGTCAGCAGTCTCAGCGCCCTGGCCAACGTGCCGAGGGCGACCCTCTACCGGACGTATCCGCATCTCGAGGCCGAGTTCGACCAGCACCTCGGCCGGCTCCGAGAAGCCGGCAAGGAGCCCGATCCGCACCGGGCTCAGGTCGAGCGGCTGAAGAGCGAGGTCATGGGCCTCCAGGATCGGCTCTCTCGGGCGAACGCCGTGACGGCCGAGCTGGAGGCGTTCCGGTATACCGCCCTGTCACGCCTGGCCGCACAGCATGAGGAGACACTGCGCTCCGCCGCGACCGGGCGGCCATCCGAGCAAGTCCGCTCCGCCCCGGCGACGGTTAGGGAGCAGCGCCCTTGCCAGGCCGGCGCGAGGATGTCGGCGTGAGTGCTCCCCTCGCCCCACACGGCTGGCAACCGGTCGACGTGGAACCTCATAAGCGACCGTTATCAGGCCCGGCACGGCCCACAACTCGACACCCGGCCGCTCGCCTGGGGCGCGCCGGCCGCCTCACCAAAGGCCATCAACAAGGCGCACAAGGATCGTGGAGAAGCATGATGCGCGCCGATTGGGCTGGCAAGGAGCATTGTTGAGCCCGGACAAAGGAAGGTTTCGCCTGGTTGTGACGTTTCTCGTGCTCGGCTTTATCCTCGGCGCGTTGATTGGCCTGAGCAAGGGACAGGGCGTCGGCGGAGTTGTGCTTGAAGCAATCACGGGTGCGCTGATCGCTGGGGCCGTTACCCTCGCTACCTCGACAGGGAGCAAGCGCAGTCGCGACCAGGGTCGCGACAACAACTGATCGCGGACGCAGTGATCGGGCCCTCTGCTCGACCGGCGAAGCCTGCGCCGATGACGTGTGCCGTCGGAGCGCGGTGGACGGTCCGCGCTCAGGATCCCGCCTGACCTCGGTCACCTTGGAAGTGCCGAATTTGCTCATGGTGGTGGCAAAAGCTCTTGTTTTCGTACTCGGCTACGGCGAGTGGATCCGCCTCTTCCGTCGCAACGGCCTGAGCGTCGAAGCCCTCGTCGAACTGCGCCAGCCGGCGGGGGACGACCGCCTACGAGGGCTATGTGACCTTCGAGTGGGGCCGCCGCTGGCCGGCCGAGGCGATCTGGGTCACGAATTGCGAAGACGACCGACCTTAGGTGTTGTCTCAGCTTTCCCTTGAACGGCAACTGAGGAGACCCCACCGCGGTTAGGCGGGAAAGCCGGTGGACGCGTCTCATGCCGAACTAACGCAGGTAGCCGATGAGCAGGAGGTTGTCCCGGAGCTTGTTGAAGTGAGGTGGCGGTCCCCCGCCTGAGACCTGCCGGCTGGTAGGTACTGGGCGTTCGCCAGAATACCAACGGAAGGGGACCACCACCGTGGACAAGACCGTACCCACCCTGCGCGCCGT
>JBBSIS010000193.1:0-6201 GCA_038231955.1 Acidimicrobiales bacterium | reverse complement strand
GCCGGTCGAGCCCGACCGACCGCCGCCCAAGTGGCGGATCGTGGCGCCCGACCCGGCCGACGAGCTGCTCCCACTGTACAAGGCGGCCGGGGCCGCGGCCGGGGTACCGTGGCCGTATCTGGCCGCCATCCACCTGGTCGAGACCCGCATGGGCCGGATCAAGGGTGACAGCACGGCCGGCGCCCAGGGGCCGATGCAGTTCATCCCGTCCACCTGGGATCTCTACGGCCAGGGCGGCGACATCACGTCCAACCGTGACGCCATCTTCGCCGCCGCCCGTCTACTACGGGCCAGCGGCGCCCCCTCGAACATGGCCCGGGCGCTGCGGGCGTACAACAACAGCGCCCGGTACGTGACCGCCGTCACCTACTACGCCGGGCAGATCACCGCCGACGAGCGCGCCTATCTCGGCTACCACGCCTGGCAGGTGTACTACGGCCCCCGCCTCCTTCCCGAGGGCACCGTCCTCGGCTAGCTCCACCGTTCAGAGCTGGGCGGCAAGGGTGCGCAGGGCTCGACCCCGGTGGGAGATGGCGGCCTTCTCGGCTTGGCTCATCGCCGCGAAGGTCCGCCCGTCACCACTGTCGGGGACGAACACGCAGTCGTACCCGAAGCCGCCATCTCCTCGGGCCAGGCGGGAGATCGTCCCCTCGACAACGCCCTCGGCCACGATCTCCCCGCCGTCGGGGAACAGGGCGACAGCCGCGGTGCGGAACCGCGCCGTACGCCCCACGGGCGGCACGTCGGCCAGCTCCTCGAGGAGCTTGGCCACGTTGTCGGCGTAGGTCGCACCCGGGCCGGCGTAGCGGGCCGCATACACACCCGGTCGCCCGCCCAGGGCGTCGACCTCCAATCCGGTGTCGTCGGCCACGGCCAGCTCCCCCGTCGCCGCCATCACCGCAGCTGCCTTGAGGCGGGCGTTGCCCGCCAACGTGCCCGCCGTCTCCTCGACATCGGGCAGGCCGGCGGGCCGCAGCACCACGTCGAACCCCTCGAGCATGGCCAGTAGCTCGCGGGCCTTGTCGGGATTGGCAGTGGCCAGAACGATCCTGCGTTCGTTCACACCCGCGGTGGCGGCGGTGTGAGCAGCACCTCGGTCTGGGCGTCGAGGATGGTGGCGATCCCGTGCTCGGCCAGGCCGAGCAGGTCGTCGAGCTCGGACCGGGTGAACGGCAGCCCCTCCGCCGTCCCCTGCACCTCGACGAAGCGCCCGCCGCCGGTCATGACCACGTTCATGTCGACCTCGGCCCGCACGTCCTCGGAGTAGTCCAGATCGAGGAGAGCGGTGGCGTCGACCACGCCCACGGACACCGCCGCGCACGCGGTGGTCAGCGGATGGGCGGGCAGCTTCCCGGCGGCCACGAGCCGGGTGCAGGCGTCGTGAAGGGCGACGTAGGCCCCGCTGATCGAGGCGGTGCGGGTACCGCCGTCGGCCTGGAGGACGTCGCAGTCGACGAGGATCTGGCGCTCCCCCATCAGTTTCATGTCGGTCACCGATCGCAGCGAACGGCCGATCAGGCGCTGGATCTCCTGGGTCCGCCCCGACGGCTTGCCCTTGTTGACCTCGCGGTTGTTGCGTTCGGGCGTGGCCCCGGGGAGCATCGAGTACTCGGCGGTGACCCAGCCGGAGCCCTTCCCCCGCATCCACGGCGGCACCCGCTCGTCGACGGAGGCGGTGCAGAGCACGCGGGTCTTGCCCATCGATACGAGCACCGATCCCGCCGCCATCTCGGTGTAGTCCCGCACGAAGGTCAGGGGACGGAGATCGTCGGCCTGGCGACCGTCTCTGCGGGTCATACCTCGTACCTGGCGCCGACGGTGGCCACCTCGACCACCGCCCCGAAGGCTTCCGAGCCGTCGTGGGCCGACCGCTCCAGGTCGAGCGAGGCCCACAGGTGGGTGAGCACGAGCCGGTCCACCGCTGCGGCTCGGGCCGACAAGCCGGCCTGGCGAGCGCTGAGGTGCTTCAGCGTCCCCTCCTCTTCGAGCGACAAGGTCGCCTCGCACAAGGCCAGGTCGAGTCCCTCGCCCAGGGCCTCGAGAGACCACGCCGGCCCGGTGTCGGCGGAATAGCCGAGGGACCGGCCACCGGCGTCGATGCGCATGCCCAGCGTTTCAGGGCCGTGGTCGGTGCGGGAGAAGGTGAGCGACATGGTCCCAACCGTAACGGTGTCGCCACCGGCCACGTCGTGCCACGCCATCTGGGGCTCCGTGCCCCGGTAGGTCAGGCGCCGGAGTCCGGCGGGCGCGTACACCGGGAAGCCGGTCCGGCCGAGCTCGAAACGCAGGACGTTGTTCCAACCCTCGATGTCGCTCCAATGGTCGGGGTGCTCGTGACTCAGAACGAGGGCATCGACGTCGCCCAGGGCCAGGTGGCGCTGCAGGTTGGCCAACGTGCCCGACCCGGCGTCGACCCACACCCGCGTCGTCCCGTCGTCGACCAGATACCCGCTGCACGCCCCGCCGGGCCCCGCATAGGAACCCGAACAGCCCAGAATGGTCAATGACAATCCACACTGGTCCGTGCGGGCCTCCGCTGCGCTTCGGTCCTCGCTCAGCCCCATTCCCATCCCTCCACTCCGTCGAGCTCGGGGCCGAGGAGCCGGCTGCCGAGGGCGCGAAACCAGGCCACGTCGCCCGACGACACGAACCGGTGAACGCCCGTCGCCGTCGACGGCCGGGACAGGCCGCTCCTGGCCAGGAGCGAGCGGACCTCGAACGCCGTCTCGTCGGCCGATGAGACGAGCACGACGTCACGGCCCATCACGTCGCCGATGGTCCGGGCCAGGAACGGGTAGTGAGTGCAGCCCAGCAGGAGGGCGTCGACCTTGACCTCCACCAGCGGCGCCAACAGGCGCTCCGCCAGCACATGGACCTGATCGCTCTCGGTCTCACCGCGCTCGACGAACTCCACGAAACCGGGGCAGGCTGCGCAACGCAGCTCCACCTCGGCCCCGGTGGCGGCCACCGCCCGCTGGTAGGCGCCCGAGCCGACGGTTCCCACCGTGCCGATCACCCCCACCCGGCCGCTGCGGGTCGCTCCGACGAGCGCCCGCGCCCCCGGGTCGATCACGCTGACGACAGGGACGCGGCACTCAGCGCGCAACAGGTCGAGGGCCGCAGCCGCGGCGGTGTTGCAGGCGACCACCACCATCTTCACGTTGTGGCGCTCGACCAGCAGGCGGGTGACCTGGAGGGCGAAGTCGCGCACCTCGTCGAGGGGCCGGGGCCCGTACGGGTATCGCGCCGTGTCGCCGAAGTAGACGAGGTCCTCGCCGGGCAGCAGGTCGATGACGGCCCGGGCGACAGTGAGGCCGCCGAAGCCGCTGTCGAACATCCCGATGGGCCGGTCGTCCACTCGACCCGCCATCTAGAAGTAGATGATGCGCTTGGCCCGGTCGATGACGTCGTCGATGTCGTCGGTCCAGGCGCCGGTGGACAGGTACTTCCATCCGCCGTCGGCCAGCACGGTGACGATCACGCCCTCGTCGAGCTGGGCCGCGGCCTTGGCCGCACCCGCCATGGCTGCGCCCGACGAGATGCCGGCGAAGATGGCGGCCTCGGTGGTGAGGCGACGGGTCCACTCGATCGACTCCCGAGGCCGCACGATGATCTTGCGGTCGAGCATTTCCGGGTCGTAGACGGGCGGGATGAAGCCGTCGTCGAGGTTGCGCAGCCCTTCGACGATCTCTCCCGCCGGCGGCTCCACCGCCCACATCTGGATGGCCGGGTTGCGCTCCTTGAGGTAGCGGCCCAGGCCCATCAGGGTTCCGGCCGTCCCCAGGCCGGCGACGATGTGGGTGACCTCGGGGCAGTCCCGCCAGATCTCCGGCCCCGTTCCCTTTATGTGGGCGCCCGGATTGGCCGGGTTGCCGTACTGGAAGAGAAAGACCAGCTCGGGCGATTCCTCGGCCAGTCGCTCCGCCATCCGCACTGCGCCGTTGGAGCCCTCCGAGCCCGGCGACGTCACGATCTCGGCGCCGAAGATCTCGAGCAGCTGCCGGCGCTCGATCGAGACGTTCTCGGGTAGGACGACGCGCAGCTTGTAGCCCTTGACCCGGCAGACCATGGCCAGGCCGATCCCGGTGTTGCCCGACGACGGCTCGAGGAGGGTTTGGCCCGCCTTCAGCGTGCCGTCGGCCTCGGCCACTTCGATCATGTTCAGGGCGATGCGGTCCTTGATGGACCCCCCGGGGTTCTGGCCCTCGAGCTTGGCCAGGATGCGGACGGCCGGGTTGGGGCTGAGGTGGCTGACCTCCACCAGCGGCGTGTTGCCGATGGCGTCGAGGATCGATGCGAACGCGGCCAAGGGGCGGCGGTGGCGGCCTCAGCCGCCGGCGACGGCCGGCAGGATGGTGACCACGTCGGCATCGGCCACGGGCGTGGCCAGCTTGTCGAGGAAACGCACGTCGTCGTCGTTGCGGTAGACGTTCACGAACTTGTGCAACGACCCGTCGTCGGTGGTCACCTGGCCGGCCAGCAACGGGAACTGGCGGATCAGGTCTTCGAAGACCTCACCGATGGTGGAGCCGTTGGCCTTGACCGAGGCCTGTCCGGCCGCGTGCTGGCGGAGGACGGTGGGCAGACGCACTTCGACGGGCACGGCGGGCGGCCTCCAGTGGGTGAACAGCAAGGCTTCTCAGATCGAGAACCTGGGAAATCCTACTGACTCGGCCTGCGGTTCTCGGCCGGGGGAACTACCGGCCTTTCGAGGACCAAGGGTTCCTCGGCCACCGCTCCGTCGACGATCGAGAACGACCGCACCACCGGCGCCGGCAGCCGCAGCGACACCAGTACGTAGTGCCACGCCGGGTCGGGGGCCTGGGCGATGTCGGTCGGCGACGGCAGGGCCTCGGTATGGGTGTGGGAGTGGTACACGCCGATGATCTCCAAGCCCTTCGCCTGGGCGTCGCGATCGGCTTTCAGGTAGTCGCCCGAGTCCAGTTCGTAGACCACGTTCTGTTGGTCGGGAGGGGCGGCGTTGGCGCACGGGTAGACGGCCTTGACGTCGATGTCGCCCATCTCACCGGCCAACAGCCCGCAGGCCTCGGCAGGGATGGCGGCTTGGGCCTTGGCGTGGTCGATGAGGGACTGCCAGTGGGCGCGGCTGATTCGGAGCACGGTGCGCCGAATGTACCCGGTACTCTCCGCCCGATGGCTCCCAAGGGTGTGCCCGGCTCCCGCAAGGGTGTGAAAGTGGTGGCCAGCAATCGCAAAGCCCGTCACGACTACGACATCCTCGACACCTTCGAGGCCGGTATGGCCCTGGTCGGGACCGAGGTGAAGTCCATTCGGGACGGCAAGGTGGTGCTCAAGGACGCCCACGCTCGGGTGGAAGACGGCGAGCTGTGGCTGGTCGGGGTGCACGTGGCCCCCTACGAACTGACCGACGGCTTCGGCGGCCACGACCCCGAGCGGCGACGCAAGCTCCTACTGCACCGCTCGGAGATCGACGAGCTGGGCGAGCGCACCGCCCGCGAGGGCCTGACCGTCGTCCCCCTGGCGGTCTACTTCCTCGAGGGTCGGGCCAAGGTGGAGCTGGGCCTGGCGCGGGGTCGGCGGAACTACGACAAGCGCCACGCCATCGCCGAGCGCGACGCGACACGGGAGGCGGCGCGGGCCATGTCGCCGAAGGGCCGGTAACATGGTGGTCGTAAGCCGATGTTTGACAGGATCTGCTTCATCACGGGGCTGACTGGTTTCGACGTTGAGACCGTTGGCTTGTCGTGCGACCCGAGTTGCTCAGACTCGTAAAACGGGGCACAAACACAGGTGCCACAACGGAACCTGGCTTCTCTCTCGCAGCCTAGAAACTGCGGTAGACAAGTCAAATCGCGACCCGAAAGGGCACGCCGAGGACGACCCTTTGCCTTGGGAACAGAATGAGGGTTGACCGCCGGGAAAGACCGCTGACATGTAGGGAAAGACCGACTGACCTCATGGAAAGACGTGACGAGATTACGAGACCCGGCTCGCTGGTAGCGTCAAGCCTGTAACACGGGAACGGTCGTAGCACGGGAGGTCGGCACTTCGCGGACGAGGGTTCGATTCCCTCCAGCTCCACTCACTCAGGCTTGGATGCCACGCGCTTGCGGCGCCGTGAGCCGGTCGACCTCTCGATAGAACTTGTCGAAGGAGGGTGCGTTCCGCCGAGCCTCGTCCAGATCGAATGCAGCAGCGTAGGACGGCTGGTCGACTGTC
>JBBSIS010000192.1:0-6291 GCA_038231955.1 Acidimicrobiales bacterium | reverse complement strand
CGGAACGCCCACTCCATCGGCACCTGCTGGTCGAGCAGCATGCCGATCAACGCGGCCAGGGCGTCGGTGTTGAGGAGGTCGTCGGCGTCGGGATCGCCGGTGACGTGCAGTGTGCCCTTCATGTCGTCCGAAGCCTAGCGATCACGACCGAAGGAAGGGCCCAGAGGAGCGGCGCCTCAACAGTCGGTGGCCGCCCGCAGCGCAGCACAGCACAGGCTTCGAGGAGCCGAGCGGCGTCGAGAGTGCAGAGGCGCTCGACGAGGTGGGACTTCGGCACGACGCGAAGGTTGTCGAAGCTGGCTGCGTATGCGAAACACATACCGGGATCCGTATCCGGGATCGCCTGTCGCCCTACCACCAGTAGTAGAGAAGTGTGAAGCTGAGCGTGAGCTTGCCCGAAGAAGATGTCCACCTTGCCCTGTGACCCTTATCGGACCGACCTGTGAAGGCCGACCACACCTCGGTGATGCAGGTACTTGCGGAGGCCGGCTGCATCGCCGCCGGCGCAGAAGCCGATCAGCTCATACGGGCCTCGGGTGGGGACCGGGTTGTGCTCGCCGACCTGGTGGGTCGTCGGACCAAGGGTGAGCCACTCGCCTGGCTGACGGGCACGGTCGCGTTCTGCGGGCTCACGTTGTTCGTCGAGCCTGGCGTCTACGTGCCGCGATGGCAGACCGAGGCGTTGGCGGCACGGGCGGGAACGCTCCTCCCGCCGACCGGAGCCGCCGTCGACCTATGTACGGGCGCCGGCGCCATCGCCGCCGTCGTGATGGCCGCCGCTCCCACGGCGCGGGTGCTCGCCACCGAGGTGGACCCGACCGCGGCGCGCTGTGCCCGGCGGAACGGCGTCGAGGTATTGGAGGGCTGTCTGGACGACCCGCTGCCGAAGGAGCTCGAGCACCGCGTCGACGTGCTGACGGCTGTCGTCCCCTATGTGCCGACCGGCGCCCTGCGCTTCCTCCCGCGCGACGTGCAGGCTTTCGAACCACGGCGTGCCCTCGACGGCGGGCCCGACGGCACCGACCTTTTGGCCGCAGTGGCGCGACGAAGCGCCGGTTGGCTGCGCCCGGGTGGGTGGTTGCTACTGGAGCTCGGCGGCGACCAGGCCGGGCCGATGCGCCACCTGCTGGGTGAGCTCGGCTTCGGTGCGATCGACGTCATGGCCGACGAGGACAGGGATCCTCGCGGCATCTGCGCCCGTCTGGGCTACTACTAGATGCGAGGTACATCTATTGAACCGGGCCGTTGCCAGTGATGGAATAACAAGTTCGGCAACGAGGGAGTCCGCAGTATGGGTAGGCGTGTGTTTCTAGCCGTGGTGGGCTGCCTACTCCTGGTGGGCATCGTCGCTCCTGCGACCGCCCAGCAACCCGACGGCCCGGTGGTCACGCCCAACATCCAGATCACCCGAGACCTCACGCCCGGCCGCATCCACACCGAGCCGCAGATGCTCGTCGATCCCAACGACCCGAACACCCTGGTCATGCCGGCGGTGGAGTTCAACACCTCGGCGTGCGAGGTCTACGTCAGCCGCGATCGGGGCCGGACGTGGTCCAAGTCCGCCGCCAACGCCCTGCCGCCGGGCTACAAGGCCTGCGTGCGGCCCAACTTCGGCGCCTTCTTCGCCGCCCGCTTCGGCGTCGACGGCACGCTCTACCTGGCCGGCACCGCCGGTCTCAACGCCTCCTCGACCGGTCCGAACGACCCCTTCGTCGCCCGCAGCCACGACCTGGGCCGGACGTGGGAGTACTCGATCGTCAGGAAGGCCGAGGAGCGCGACTTCCCCAAGCCGGACGGCACCAGCGTCCGCGATGTCGAGCGGTTCGGCTACGTCCGACTCGCCGTCCATCCCACCGACCCGATGCGGGTCTACGCCGGGTTCCGCCGCCAGGGCGCCTTCCTGCCGACGTCGCAGGCGTCGGAGCGCACCGTCGTGGCCGTCTCGACCGACGGCGGCGCCACCTTCGGGCCACTCACCGACGTCATCGAGGGCAGCTTCCCGCTGACCGACGTGAAGGGTTCCGACCAGCCCGGGATGGCCATCGACAAGAACGGCACGATCTACGCCTTCACCAAGGAACGCCCACCGGCGGCCACTACCCCCGGACCGACACAGGCGCAGCTCCCGACCCCACCGGGCCCGGCCAACACCTGTCGTGCCGCCTCGTCGGCGCCCGGCGCCCCGGCATGGATCCCCTCCCCGGTGCCGGCGACCGCCCCGACCGCCGGTCAACCCGGCGCGGGGTCGCGCATGTTCATGTCGAAGTCCACCGACGACGGGAAGACCTGGAAGGCGTCGGTCATCGACAGCAGCGGGGTGATCTGCGGGGCGTGCCTGACCACGCCCGAGGCCGCCGTCGACGCCAAGAGCGGCGATGTGTACGTCGTCTTCGAGCAGAGCGACAGCCCCGCGCCCGGACCGCGTGACGACCGCAACATCTGGTTCATCAAGTCCACCGACGGCGGGCGGACCTGGACCAAACGGGTCCAGCTCAACGACGACGTCGACCCCAGACGGAAGCCGAACTACGACCAGATGTTCCCGGGCATCAGCATCGCCCCCAACGGCCGGGTCGACGTGGCGTGGTGGGACTTCCGCACCGACGCCCTCTACAACTCCAACGGCAACGGCAACACCACCCGGCGCGACGAGACATGCTTCGACGTCTTCTACACGTCCTCCGCCGACCACGGGACCACCTGGGCCAAGAACACCCGGATCAGCGACCGGAGCATGAACCAGAACGAGGGCTTCGCCATGAACCTGTCCTACGACCTGCGGGGCCCGGTGGGCGTGGCATCGACCGACGAGGAGGCCTACGTCGCCTGGTCGGACTCGCGCAACGGCAACGTCGACCTCCCCACCGAGGACGCCTACTTCGCCAAGGTCATCCACGAGGATGCCTTCACGAAGGCCGCAAAGGGCGAAGCGGCAGTGAAGTGGTCCTCGGTACTGCTCGGCCTGGCCATCGGGCTGGTGGTTGCCGGGCTGGCGGTGGCGACGGTGGCCCGCCCGAAATCCAGGGCCGGCTAAGGCTCCGCCGGATCCATTCCCTCAGGCGGTGCGAGGATCGACGCTCTCGGGGTCGATCTCGTAGCGGGCGATGGCGTCGGCCACCTCCTGGGGTTTGGCGTCCTCGGTCTCGGCCAGCGCCGAAAGGACGGCGACGATCACGTTGCCCGTGTCGGTCTCGAAATGGTGGCGGAGGTTGGCTCGCGTATCGGAGCGGCCGTAACCGTCGGTGCCCAACGACCGGTAGGTCCGAGGCGCCCAGCGGGCGATCTGGTCGGGCACCGCCTTCATGAAATCGGTCACGGCCACGATCGGCCCCTGGGCGCCGCTCAGCGACTCGGTCACGTACGGGGTGCGGGCGGCGTCGGTGGGGTGGAGCCGGTTCCAGCGCTCCACCGACAGGGCGTCCTCGCGGAGGGCCTTGTACGACGTGGCGCTCCACAGCTCCACAGCCACGTCGTGGTCGGCGGCCATCGCCGCCTGGGCCTCTCGCGCCGCGCCCTGGGCGGTGCCGCTGAAGACCACCGTTGCCCGGCGCGACGGCCCCTCCGGCGCAGGAGCGAAGCGGTAGAGGCCTCGGGTGATGCCTTCCTCCACACTGCGGCTGCCTTCGGAGCCGGCGGTCTCGGCGGGCATGGGGGGCATCACGTAGTTCTCGTTGTAGACGGTGAGGTAGTAGAAGACATCCTCGGGGTCGGGCCCGAACATGCGCCGCATGCCGTCCTCGACGATCACGCCCAGCTCGTAGGCGAAGGCGGGGTCGTAGGCGGCCAGGTTGGGCACGGTCGACGCCAGCAGCAGGCTGTGGCCGTCGCCGTGCTGGAGACCTTCGCCGTTGAGCGTGGTCCGACCGGCCGTCGCCCCGCAGAGGAAACCCTTCCCCCGCATGTCACCGAAGGCCCAGATGAGGTCACCCACCCGCTGGAACCCGAACATCGAATAGAAGGTGAAGAAGGGGACCATGGGCGTGCCATGGGTGACCGCCGCCGTGCCCGCCGCCGCGAACGAGGCCATGGAGCCGGCCTCGGTGATCCCCTCTTCGAGGATCTGGCCCTTCTGCGACTCCTGGTAGGACAGCGGGAAGGCGGAGTCGACCGGCTCGTAGAGCTGGCCGAACGGGGCGTAGATCTTGACCTCGGGAAAGAGGGCGTCCATGCCGAAGGTGCGGGCTTCGTCGGGGATGATGGGCACGATCCGCGCCCCGACACCCTTGTCCCGTAGAAGGTCACGGAGCAGGCCGGTGAGGGCCATGGTGGTGGAGTACTCCCGCTTGCCCGAACCGTCCCGCAGGCCGGAGAACACCTTGGGGTCGGGCGCCGGCAGGGTGCGCTGGCGCACGACCCGCTTGGGCAGCGAGCCGGCCAGCGCCCGGCGGCGCTCCATCATGTACTCGTACTCCACCGAGCCCTCGGCCGGCCGGTAGTAGGGCGGCTCGGGGGCGTCGAGCGCCTCGTCGGGGATTTCGTCCTCGAGGTGCAGGCGGTCGCGGAAGGTGGCCAGGTGCTTCTTGGACATCTCCTTGATCTGGTGGGTGGCGTTCACGCCCTCGAAGCCGGGGCCCAGGGTCCAGCCCTTGATGGTCTTGGCCAGGATGACGGTGGGGGCGCCGTTGGTCTCGATGGCCGCCGCGTAGGCGGCGTAGAGCTTGCGGTAATCGTGACCGCCCCGGGGCAGGGTGCGAAGCTCGTCGTCGGAGAGGTGCTCGACCATGGCCCGCAGGCGGGGGTCGGGACCGAAGAAGTGCTCCCGGATGTAGGCGCCGCTCTCGGTGGCGTACTTCTGGTACTCACCGTCGAGCGTGGTGTTCATCTTGTTGAGCAGCACCCCGTCCACGTCACGGGCCAGGAGCGGATCCCACCCCGAGCCCCAGATGACCTTGACGACGTTCCAACCCGCGCCCCGGAACAGCGCCTCCATCTCCTGGATGACCTTGCCGTTGCCGCGCACGGGCCCGTCGAGGCGCTGCAGGTTGCAGTTGACCACGAAGATCAGGTTGTCGAGCTGCTCGCGGGCGGCCAGGGTGAGGCCGGCCACGCTCTCGGGCTCGTCGAACTCGCCGTCGCCCACGAAACACCACACGCGCGACTTGCTGGTGTCGGCCAGCTCGCGGTTCAGCAGGTACCGGTTGAAGCGGGCCTGGTAGACGGCGTTGATGGGGCCGATCCCCATGGAGACGGTCGGGAACTCCCAGAAGTCGGGCATGAGCCGGGGGTGGGGGTAGCTCGACAGGCCACCACCCGGGCCGCCGGCGATCTCCTGGCGGAAGTGGTCGAGCTGGCCCTCGTCCAGCCGCCCCTCGAGAAACGCTCGGGCGTAGATGCCCGGGGCGGCGTGGCCCTGGAAGTACACCTGGTCGCCCGACTGGCCGTCGTCCTTGCCCCGGAAGAAGTGGTTGAAGCCCACCTCGTAGAGGGCGGCCGAGCTGGCGTAGGTGGCGAGATGGCCGCCGATGCCCTTGGCCCGGGCGTTGGCTCGCGTCACCATCACCGCCGCGTTCCAGCGGATGAAGGCCCGGATGCGCCGCTCGATGTGCTCGTCGCCCGGGAACCACGGCTCGCGCTCGGGCGGGATGGTGTTGATGTAGGGGCTCGACACCGTGTTCGGCAGCCCCACGCCCAGCTCCCGCGCCCGCTGCAGCAGCTTCATCAGCAGGAACCGGGCCCGGGTGCGGCCCCGCTCGTCGGCGACCATCTCGAGGGAGTCCACCCACTCGGCGGTTTCCTGGGGGTCGATGTCAGGCAGCTGCTGGCTGAAGCCGTCGAAAATCACCATGGCAGTCTCTCACTCACCGGAATAGGACCGGGAACGCCGCTCGACTGTTACGGGTGTCGTCTGGATGATGGGATTGCCTGATGGAAGAGGGCACTATGGGACCGACCGAGGTGTACACCGACGGGGCCTGCCTGGGGAACCCCGGCCCTGGCGGCTGGGCCTGGGCCGTCCCCGGTGGGCGCTTCGCCAGCGGCCCCGCCGCGGCCACCACCAACCAGCGCATGGAGATCAAGGCCGCGCTCGAGGCGGTCGTGTCGATCGACGGGCCGCTGGTGGTGGTGAGCGATTCCACCTACGTCGTCAACTGCTTCCGCGACCGGTGGTGGGAGGGCTGGTTGGCCCGGGGCTGGATGAACAAGGCCAAGAAGCCGGTGGCCAACCGGGATCTGTGGGAACCGCTCATCGATGCTGTCGGAGCCGACCCCATCCGGGTGACCTTTCGCTGGGTCAAGGGCCACAGCAACGACGTGTCCAACGACCTGGTCGACCGCCTGGCCGTCGAGGCG
>JBBSIS010000191.1:0-6322 GCA_038231955.1 Acidimicrobiales bacterium | reverse complement strand
CTCCTTCAGCACCTTCTTCAAGCGCTCCTCGAAGTCGCCGCGGTAGCGCGAGCCGGCGACCAGGGCGCCCAGGTCGAGGGTGTAGAGCTGCTTGCCCTTGAGCGTGTCGGGCACGGTGTTGGCCACGATCTGCTGGGACAGGCCTTCGACGATGGCCGTCTTCCCCACGCCGGGCTCGCCGATGAGGACGGGGTTGTTCTTGGTGCGGCGGGACAGCACCTGCATGACCCGCTCGATCTCACGCTCGCGGCCGATGACCGGGTCGAGCTTCTTCTCACGGGCCAACTGGGTGAGGTTGCGGCCGAACTGGTCGAGGACCAGCGAGCCGGTGGGCGTGGCCTCGCCGGACGGTCCGCCGGCGGGCGCCCCCTCCTTGCCGGCGTAGCCGGACAGCAGCTGGATGACCTGCTGGCGCACGCGGGAAAGGTCGGCCCCCAGCTTGACCAGCACCTGGGCGGCCACCCCTTCGCCCTCACGGATGAGGCCGAGGAGGATGTGCTCGGTCCCGATGTAGTTGTGGCCGAGTTGCAGGGCCTCCCGGAGCGAGAGCTCGAGCACCTTCTTGGCTCGGGGCGTGAACGGGATGTGCCCGGACGGCGAAGAGCCACCCTGGCCGATGATCTCCTCAACCTGGGTGCGCACGGCCTCGAGGGAGATGCCGAGCTGCTCGAGGGCCTTGGCGGCGACGCCCTCGCCCTCGTGGATCAGCCCGAGCAGGATGTGCTCGGTGCCGATGTAGTTATGGTTGAGGAGGCGAGCTTCCTCCTGGGCCAGTACGACGACCCGGCGGGCTCGGTCTGTGAAACGTTCGAACAAGGGAACCCCCTAACGGGGACGGGGCGGGCTCTTGACGCGGGACCTCTGGTAACGCAGGCTCTCGGAAGCCGAGTGTAGTGGTGCCCGCTATGCAAGGAACACGCAGTGGCCTCTTCGGATTCCTGTGCCTGGGCAGATTGACGTAGCGTCCGAGAGTGGTCAGCCTCGCCCCACTGCTGTCCCTCCCCTGCCTGGAGGCCGATCTGGCCCGGGTGGAGAAGGCCCTGCTCGATAGCGTCCGCGCCGGCGACCCCTTCCTGGCCGAGGTGGCCAGCCACCTCATCACCGCCGGCGGCAAGCGGCTGCGGCCGGCGCTGGCCGTCGCCGTGGGGGAGCTGACCGGGGGCCCGGCGTCGGACGACGTGATCATGGGGGCGGTGGCGGTGGAGCTGGTCCACCTCGGATCGCTCTATCACGACGACGTCATGGACGAGGCCCGGACCCGCCGCACGGTGGAGAGCGTGAACGCCCGCTGGGGCAACCTGGTGGCCATCCTGGCCGGGGATTTCCTGCTGGCCCGGGCGTCGGAAATCGCCGCCTCGCTGGGCACAGAGGTGGCCGGGCTGCTGGCCACCACCATCGGCCGGCTGTGCGAGGGCCAGGTTCGCGAACTGGCCCAGACCTTCGACGTCACCCGCTCGGAGGAGTCCTACCTCACCTCGATCGCCGGGAAGACGGCGGCGCTGTTGGCCACGTCGTGCCGGATCGGCGCTATCACCTCCGGGATCGACCGGGCCGGCATCGAGGCCCTCACCGAGTACGGCGAGCGGGTCGGGATGGTGTTCCAGATCGTCGACGACATCCTCGACGTGGTGGCCACCGACGAGGAGCTGGGCAAGCCGGCGGGCAACGATCTGGTCGAGGGCGTCTACACCCTGCCCGTCATCCGGGCCCTGACCGCAACTGAGGGGTCGGAAGCGTTGCGGTCGCTCTTGGGCGCCCCGCTGGAACCGGCCCAGGTCGACGCAGTGCGGACCATCATCCGCTCCGACGGCGCGGTCGGCGCCGCCATCGACGTCGCCCGACGCTACGCCGGCGAGTCGGCCGCGGCCCTGGCCGACCTACCGGGGGGCGGGGAGGGTGGCGAGCAGGTCATGGCCGCCCTGGCCAGCCTGGGCGACCACCTGATCGAGAACATTCCCAGCTGCGCCGAGTAAGCAGATATCGCTGCCTGGCACCCCTGCGTTCATTCGATGGCTCGGTAGACCTCCATCAACGCATGGTTACCGGGAGCGCCGGCCAGGCGGGCGTCGGCCGTAAGAAGCGGCATCTCCAGAACCTCACTGAGGGCAACGAACGCTGCGTCGTAGGAGGAGAGGTTGTCTCGGAGGTCCCACATGCGATCCAGGAGCGGACCATGCGGATAGCGCACTATCGGTAGGTCGACGAAGTCCTGCCGGGCCCCGGAGGCGCGTTCGAGCGACAGACGACCCGTGGCAAGCAGTCGCCGGAGCGCGTGGGTGAACTCGACGTCGATGAGGTGGGGGGCGTGCAGATCACCCCTGGACACTCGCACGACGAGATCCGGTGCGGGCGGGTCAGCCGTGAGGGTAGCGATGACCGCCGATGTGTCGATGACCGGCACGAGCGCTACCGGTCGCGTCCGGCACGAACGGCCGCCACGATGTCCACGATCGGCACCCCCCCAGCCCTTGCGCCCGCGCGCCGGAGCACTTCGGATATCGGTGGTCGAGCAGCGACCTGCTCGATCTCGGCCAGCAGATAGTCGGAGAGCGACATGCCGGCGGCTGCGGCCGCGGTTCGGACGGCCCGATGCACGTCATCAGGGACGTTGCGGATTTGGATGGTCTTCACCATGCCTCAGGATACCCATTCTGGGTGTATCACACCCAGAATGGGTGCCGGCGACCACTGATTCGATTCGACGAGAGGTTCGGCATCACCTACGAATGGTGACCGCACCCCACAGGTCAGCTTTCCGGACGCAGGGTCGGGAACAGGATGACGTCGCGGATGTTGGCCGCGTCGGCCAGGAGCATGACCAGGCGGTCGATGCCGATGCCCAGCCCGGCCGTCGGCGGCAGCCCGTACTCGAGGGCGCGCAGGTAGTCGTCGTCGACGTCCATGGCCTCGTCGTCGCCCGCCTCCTTGTCGGCGGCCTGGGCCTTGAAGCGGGCCCGCTGGTCGTCCGGGTCGATCAGCTCGCTGAAGGCGTTGCCCAGCTCGCGGCCGGCGACGATGGGCTCGAAGCGCTCGACGTAGCCGGGCTTGGCGCGGTGGGGACGGGCCAGGGGTGACACTTCCTGGGGGTAGTCGCACACGAACACCGGGCCCCACATCTGGCTCTCGGTGGTCTTCTCGTAGATCTCCAGTACCACCTTGCCGGGCCCCCACGAGGGCTTGACGTAGACCCCGAGCTGGGCGGAGATGGCCCGCAGGTCGTCGACGGGCATGGCCACGTCGACGCCGACGCCGGTGTGCTCGGCGATCAGCTCGACCATGGTGGCCCGCCGCCACGGCGGGGTGAGGTCGAGATCCCGGCCCCCGTAAGTGAGCCTGGTAGTTCCCCGCAAATCCACGGCCAGCGACGACACCAGGGACTCGGTGAGGGCCATGGCATCGGTGTAGTCGGCGTAGGCCCAGTACAACTCGAGCATGGTGAACTCGGGGTTGTGCCGGGGGGAGATGCCCTCGTTGCGGAACACCCGGCCGATCTCGAAGACCCGTTCGATCCCGCCCGCCACCAGCCGCTTAAGGTAGAGCTCGGGGGCGATGCGCAGATAAAGGTCCATGTCCAGGGCGTTGTGGTGGGTGACGAACGGCTTGGCCGTCGCCCCCCCCTGGATGGGATGGAGCAGCGGGGTCTCCACCTCGAGGAAACCCCGGTCCTCCAGGAAGCGACGGGTGAGGCTGACGACCCGGCTGCGAAGGAGGAAGGTGGTCTTCGCCTCCTCGTTCACCCAGAGATCGACGTAGCGCTGCCGGTACCGGGTCTCCACGTCGGTCAGGCCGTGCCACTTGTCGGGGAACTGGCGGCGGGCCTGGGCCAGGACCACCCACTCCTCGACCCGCACCGAGAGCTCACCGCGACGGGTCTTCATGACCGTGCCGGTCACGCCCAGCCAATCGCCGAGGGACAGCGCGGTGAGGTCGTCGAAAGAGGCCAGATCGGCGTGGGCGAAGAGCTGGACGCGGCCGGTGGGGTCGGCCAGGGTGGCGAAGGCGACCTTGCCCTGGATCCGGCGCAGGAGCATGCGCCCGGCGACCGAGACGGTGTCGTCGGTCTCGGTCCCGTTGGCCAGGCCGGCGTACTTCTCGTGGAGCTCGGCGGCGGTGGCGGTGCGGTCGAAGCGGTACGGCGGCTCGCTCATCAAACGTTCATAGCGTGGATCAGGCGAAGCCCCTCGAGGGTGAGCCAGGGCTCATGGTGCTGGATACGCTCGGTGAGGGGCGTGACCAGCTCGGCCAGGCCACCGGTGGACACCACCGTGCATGGGCCCAGCTCGGCCTCGAAGCGCCGGACCAGGCCGTCGGCGGCGGCGGCGAAGCCGTAGAGCACGCCGGACTGGACCGACTCGGCCGTGGTCTTGCCGATGACCCGGCGAGGCGGGGTTAGCTCCACCCACGACAGGGCCGCGGCCCGGGCGAACAGGGCGTCGAGGCTGATCTCGATGCCGGGCAGGATGGCCCCGCCCAGGTACTCGCCCCTGGCCGACGTGGCGTCGACGGTGGTGGCGGTGCCGAAATCCACCACGATCGTCGGCCCGCCGTAGCGGGTAAAGGCGGCCAGGGCGTTGGCGATGCGGTCGGGGCCGACCTGGCGGGGGCTGTCGTAAAGGATGGGCATCCCGCTGCGCGTGCCCGGCTCGAGAACCACCGGGGCCGCGCTGAGATAGCGCTCGGCGAGGGCCCGCAGTACGGCGGTGAGGCGGGGCACGGTGGACGACACGACCATGCCGGTCACGTCGGCGAAGACGGATCCGTGCTGGGCGAGGAACTGGGCCAGCAGCAGGGCGTGTTCGTCGGACGTCCGGTTGGCGCTGGTGGCGATGCGCCAGTGGTCGGTGAGCTCGTCGCCCTCGAACAGGCCGACGACGGTCTGGGTGTTGCCGGCGTCGACGGCGACCAGCCTGGTCACGCCACCAGATCCAGGCCGAGGTCGAGCACCGGGGCGGAGTGGGTGAGGGCGCCGATGGCGATCAGGTCGACACCGGTGGCCGAGTAGGAGGCGACGGTGTCGAGCGTCACCCCGCCCGAGCACTCGACCAGGCAGCGCGGGCCATCCCGTTCGGCCACGGAGGCGGCGACGAGGGTCACGCAGGTGGCGACCTCGGCGGGCGACATGTTGTCGAGCAGGACGAGGTCGGCGCCGGCGGCCAGGGCCTGCTCGAGCTCGTCGACCGTGTCGCATTCGACCTGCACCGTGCGCCCCGGCCACATGCGCCGGCCGGCGCCCACCGCCTCGGCGATCGACATGCCGGCCAGGTGGTTGTCCTTGACGAGGATCCCGTCGGACAGATTGCCCCGGTGGTTCACTCCCCCGCCGGCCCGCACCGCCGCCTTCTCCATGCCCCGCAGCCCGGGGGTGGTCTTGCGGGTGTCACGGATGGCCGCCGAGCCCGAGCTGGCGGCGAGGTCGACGTAGCGGCGGGTCAGGGTGGCGACGCCCGACAGGTGGCCCAGGAAGTTCAACGCCGTCCGCTCGGCGGTGAGCACCGCGCCCAGCGGGCCGGTGACCCGGGCCACCGCGGCGCCGGCGGGCACAGCGTCGCCGTCGGACGCCGACCACACGACTTCGATGCGGCGATCGACCTGGAGGAAGGCCTCGCGGGCAGGTGCGCAACCGGCCAGGACCCCGTCGGTGCGAGGGACGAGGACGGCCTCGGCCACGACGTGGGGCGGGAGCAGGGCGGCGGTGATGTCGCCCAGCGGTCCGAGATCCTCGCCCAGGGCGGCGGCGACCGCCTCCCGGACGCTCATGCCAGGACCAGGCGGCGGGCCAGGTCGGGCGACGCGTCCGGGAAGTCGGTGCGGGTGTGGCAACCACGGCTCTCCTGGCGAGCGGTGGCCGCCGTCACCAACGCCTGGCCGACGACGGCCAGGTTGCGAAGTTCGCAGACGTCGACCCGGTCGCCTGCGGTTGGGGTCTCCAGGTCGACGCCGGCCAGGGAACGGGCGTCGCGCACCACCCCGGCGCCCACGGTCATGGACTGCTGCAGGCGCTCGCGGCCCTTGCTGGTGTCGCCGATGTCGGCCGGGCCGCTCGGGGACGGCCCCGGCGCCGACAGCCTCAGCCAGTTCGAGGGCGACATGGCGCCGGTGGGCCCACAGCCCTCCCGGCCGGCGGCGATGGCCTCGACGACCCGGGCGGCGAAGACCATGCCCTCCAGCAGGGAGTTCGACGCCAGGCGGTTGGCGCCGTGGACGCCGGTGCAGGCCACTTCGCCGGCGGCCCACAGGCCGGGGAGGGAAGATGCGCCGTGGAGGTCGGTGAGCACACCGCCGACGCAGTAGTGGGCGGCGGGGGCGATCGGCAGCCAGTCGG
>JBBSIS010000190.1:0-6325 GCA_038231955.1 Acidimicrobiales bacterium | reverse complement strand
CGACTGGGCCGGCGACGACTGGGCCGGCGACGACTGGGCCGGCGACGACTGGGCCGGCGACGACTGGGCCGGCGACTGGGTCACCGAGACAAGGCCGGCCGACGTCGGGGCGGCGGTGCTCTTCGACTCCTGCTTCTCGACGCCCGCCCCGCTCGGCGCCGTCGGGTTGCTGGCGGCCTGGAGTACTGCCAGCGACGGGTTCGAGCCTCCGCTCCCACCCTGGGGAACGGTGGTGCTCATGACCGGGGCCGTGGTGCTCGTGGTCGCGGGTGCAACCGTCGTGGTGGGGGCCACGGTTTTCACCGCCGTGCTGGTGACCGCTGTCCCCTGGGCGCCCGGAGCTGGGGCGTCCGCCGGCGATGTGGCCGGGGCTGCCTCGGCGGAGGCGGGACCGGAGCCCAAGAGCAGGAAGAGACCGGCGAGGAGCGCGAAGGATGCGACCCACCTCAGGGGCCTCACCACCTCGTTCCTCGGGCTGGTGCTCATCTGCTGGACCGACCGCCTTTGTCAGGGCTGGGTGCGCGGGAAGCGAAACTCCTCCGCAGGGACGAGGGTTTTCTAACATGGCCGGCTGGCCCCGGGCAAGCACCAATTGACCCGCTGACCTGGACTTTTGCCCCTGTTGGAGCGTGTTGGAACACCAACGGATCCCGTTGGAGAAGGCCCGTCGAGCGCCCTATGCCTGGCTGTCTGCCAGGCAGGGCCCGAAGGGCGCGTTGCCCACACCGGTCAGGGCCAGGAAATTTTCATGGCCAGGGCGCCCACAGCGCCGTCGAGCAGCTCATGGGAGAGAACAACAGCCTCGGCCGAGGCTTCCAACGTGGCCCTGATGGACAATGCGCCGCCGCCTTCGACGGTGGCGAGGGCGCGTGGGTTCCCACCGACGACGCTCACCGCCTGCAGCACGAGACGGCGCCGGCCTTCCGATCCCGGCGCGTCGAGCGTGAACGGCCCCGCTCGCGGAGAACCCAGCGAGAAGGCGGCGTCGCAGGCCGTTGCCGGGCAGCTTCCCGGAGATCGGGCGGGGGTCACCAGGATCATGGCGCGGTCAGTCGGGAGGTAGGTGACCGTCACCTCGTCGACGCTCGCCGCGACCCCGCCGGCCCGCACTTCGACGCCGGTGGCGGCGCCCAGCTCTACGACCCGCTCCACCCCCAGATCGGAACAGGTGGCAGGGGCGACGGCGGCCATGGCGTCGGCAACGGGGCACACCGAAAGCGGGCCGCCCGCGCCCGTGCGACGGACCGTTACCCGCGGCAGCGCGGCCCGGACGACCACCCGCAGACCGGCCCCTGCGGGCAAGGTGAAACCGCGGGCCCGAAAGGTGACGGGACCGGCTGACGGGAGCACCGAAGACGTGGGCGGGGCGGTGCCCGGGGTGGTCGACAGAGCCGTCGGCGCGGCCGTTGTGGCGACCGGTGACCCGGTCGACGTCGACGGGGTCGGGGGCCGGTCACCCACACCGTCTCCCCCGGCACAGGCGGCCAGGAACGTCAGGGCCGCGGTCACCACGGCACCTCGCGCTCCCACGACGGCCACCCTAGGCCGGAGGGGAACGGTGGGCCCGGCTGGGATCGAACCAGCGACCGACGGATTATGAGTCCGCTGCTCTGACCGACTGAGCTACGGGCCCTCGACTCGTTCCTACTGGCCGAACGCTCCGGGGGTGGGACTCGAACCCACAACCTTGGGATTAACAATCCCCTGCTCCGCCGATTGAGCTACCCCGGACCGACACGGAGATGCTAGCAGGGCATGTACAAGACCCAGAATCCCTCGATGGGTTTTTCGAACATGAATACCGAACATAGGCACAGCCGTGCTCATGCTTGTTCGATCGGATCGACGCATCTGGAATTGCCCGGTAAGGAAGGTAACATTAGTAGGGAGGAATTCCGGCACGACGGACCAGTGCGCCGTGGCGGCCTCCGGATCCGATCCCTCATGAAGATAGATGCGGGCGCGGAGCCTGGACCCGTCGATAGTGAAGAACCGCCGAAGCCACGCCCAGAAGAAGGCGATCATCAACCGATCGCTGTTCGCAAAGCAGGACCATCCGGTCCGTCTTGCTGCCCTCGCCGGCGTAGTCGAACCTCTGTTCGATCATCAACTCTCGGGCCGCGGGGTACGAACAGCGCATGAGATTCCGATTGGGCATGGTGACGGGCTTCGCCGGCGGGTACTACTTGGGCACCAAGGCGGGCCGTCAACGGTACGACCAGATCAACCGAGCGGTCTCGAAGCTGCGACGGTCCGGCACATTGGAAGAGGTGGCCGACAAGGCCAGGGCGGTGGTGGAGGACGGCGTGGAGAAGGCCCGCACGACGGCCGACGCTCGCGGCGGAGACGGCCTGAACGGCCTCGGAGCCGACCGCGCCGAGGCGTCGGGCCTGATCGTCCCCGGCCAGCCCGGCCCCCCGGACTGATTCCCGCACCACCCCCGGAGCCACGCTGCGGTCAGCTCACCGGGATCGCATCGCCGGTGTCGGCGTCGAAGACCATGATGGCGTCGACCGGACAATTGAGGGCGGCGTCGATCACCACGCCGTCGGCCTCGACCACGTCGTCCACGGCCCGGGCGACGTGGTCTGTGCCCATCTCGAAGTGGCTCGGGGCGACCCCTGCGCAGATGGCGCTGCCCGCACAGGTGTCGCGGTCGACCTCGATCCGGTAACGCGTCATCGGGGCTACTCCTCTTCGAGGTAATCGCGCAGCTTCTGGCTGCGGATGGGGTGGCGGAGCTTGGCGAGGGTCTTGGCCTCGATCTGGCGTATCCGCTCGCGGGTCACGCCGAACTCCTTACCGACCTCCTCGAGGGTGCGGACCTGCCCATCGTCGAGGCCGAAGCGGAGCCGGACGATGTCCCGTTCACGCTGGGTCAACTCGTCCAGTGCCTCCCCCACCGCCTCGGAGAGAAGGGCCCGAGCGGCGGCATCCGCCGGCTCCACCGCTTGGCGGTCCTCGATGAAATCACCGAGGAGGCTCTCGTCCTCCTGGCCCACGGGGGTCTCCAGCGACACGGGCTCCTGGGCGATGCGCTGAATCTCGCGGACCCTGTCCGGGGCCATGTCGACCCGGGCCGCGATCTCCTCCACCGAAGGCTCGTGGCCTGTCTCCTGCAGCAGGGTGCGCTGCACCCGCAGCACGGCATTGATGGTCTCGACCATGTGCACGGGGATGCGGATGGTCCTGGCCTGGTCGGCGATAGCCCGGCTGACGGCCTGGCGGATCCACCAGGTGGCGTAGGTGGAGAACTTGAAGCCCTTGGTGTAATCGAACTTCTCGACCGCCCGGATGAGGCCCAGGTTCCCCTCCTGGATGAGGTCCAACAAGGCCAGGCCCCGGCCCATGTAGCGCTTGGCGATCGACACCACCAGGCGCAGATTGGCCTCGATCAGCTGCTTCTTGGCCTGGAACCCGTCGGCAACCAAGCGCTCCAGCGGGGTGCACTCGTGCTCGGGAATGGCCACCCCCAGGCCGTAACGGTCCTCCAACGCGGCAATCCCGGCCACGGCCTGCAGGCCGGCCTCGATGCGCTGAGACAGGTCCACCTCCTGGGCGCCGGTGAGAAGACTGACCTTGCCGATCTCCTTCAGGTAGGCCCGGACCGGGTCGGCCGAGCGGCCGCTCCCGGAGTCGTCACCCCGGCTACCCTCGGCACCCGACGACGCGCTGGGCGCAGTACGCCGGGGGCGAGCGGCTTGTCCCCGCGTCTTCGCCACCGACGGGACGGCGGCTGGCGCGGGGGGGACGACCGCCCCGGGACGGTCGATCGGCGTCCCCCCGGCACCGGACGGGGCGACGGGCCCTTCGGCGGGCAGAGCGAGATTCCCGGCGGTGAGGTCGACGTCGCTCTCGTCGAGGTGGACGCCTGCCTCGGACAGGCGGCTGCGCACGGAATCGATGACCTCGGGACTGAGCTCGACGTCCTTCATCACGCTCATCACCTCGTCGGCGGTGACCGCGCCGCGCAAGCGCCCCGCGCCGAGCAGCCGGAGGAACGTGTCGGCGGCCAGGCCGGAGGGCGGGACCACGGCAGCGGCCGCAGTGTCGCCCGCCTCCGGCTCGCTCTGTGCCGCTGGGTCGCCCGCCTCCGGCTCGTTCATGCTTCCACCTCGGAACGCTCGACCATCCAGCGTACCAACCTGGCTGTTGCATCCACGCTGGTCGCCGGCTCCCGGAGCTGGGCGATGTTCAGCTTCAGCCAGCCGACCTCGTCGGTGAGCTGGCCGGTCCGGCGGGCCTCGGCCTCCAGCACGGCGACGAGGCGCGCTGCGGCCTGCTCGGCCAGGTTGGCGACAACCCGCCCGGTATCGGCGGCGGCGTCGTCCTCGACGGCCAGGCGTTGGAGCAGCCTGGCCGCCTCCGGCTGCGGCCCGCCGACCGTGGCCTCCTGGGACCGGGCGAAGTCGACGGCCTGGGCCAGCGTGGCCGCCGAGCACAAGGCCCGGTAGCCGGCCAGCATGAGAGGGTCGGCGAAGAGCACCTCGTGGAGGAACTGCGCCACTTCCTCCGGCCGCTGGACGGCCAGGCGCAGCGCCTCCTCCTCGATCGACGCGGCCAGCACCACCCTGCTCCCGGCCTGAGAGGCGGGACCGAGCGGCGCCACCGGCTGGCGCCCCTCCAAGAGGGCCCGGAGCCTGTCCCGGTCGATCCCGATCCGGTCCTCCACATGCCTGGTGTACTGCTCGCGCACGAGATCGTTGGGGTGTTCGCGCACCGCGGCCATGGCCGCCTCGGCCGCCCGGGCCTTCCCCCCAGGCGTGCGCAGGTCGCAGCGGTCGAGGAGACGATCGACCCGAAAGGTCAAGAACGGTTTGGCGCCCGTCACCGCCGCCTTCAGAGCCACCGGGTCCGTGCTGGCCAAGGCACCCGGGTCGGTGCCGGGGGGCAGGTCGGCGACGGCCAGATCCAGCTCGTAACGACGCTCCCACTCATAGAACCGCTCGGCCGCCGCCTGCCCGGCGGCATCGGCGTCGTAGGCCAGGACCACCCGCCGGGCGAAGTTCTTCAGCACCCGAACGTGGTCGTCGGACAGGGCCGTGCCACATGTGGCCACCGCAGACTTCAGGCCCGACCGGGCCAGCCCGATCACGTCGGTGTAGCCCTCGCACACCACCACTTCCGAAGTCTCCACGATCGCTCCCTTGGCCCAGTTCAGCCCATAGAGAACCCGGCTCTTGGAGTACAGCGGCGTCTCCGGGGAGTTGCGGTACTTCGGCCCCTCGCCGGCCTCGAGGCGCCGGCCCCCGAAGGCCACCGGGTCGCCCCGAACGTCGAAGATGGGGAACAGCACCCGGCCTCGGAAGAAGTCCTGCTGGCGGTTGCGCTTGTTCACGAAGCCCAGGCCGGTGTCGCGCAGGACGTCGTCCGGCACCTTCAGGTCGCGGCTCAGCTCGTCCCAGGCGTCGGGCGCCCAGCCCAGCCGGTAGGCCCGGACCACATCGCCGTCGTAGCCCCGGGACCGGAGGTAGGCGCGGCCGGGCGCGGCGTCGGGGCCGGAGAGCAGGCGGTGGTGGTACCACTCCACCGCCCTGGCCATGACCTCCACCAGCCGGGCCCGGCGCTGGCGCTCGGCGGAGACGACGGCGGTGTCGTGGCGGACCTGGAGGCCGGCCCGGGCAGCGAGGCGCTCGACGGCATCGGCGAAATCGAGGTGCTCGACCTCCCGCACGAAGGTGATGACGTCGCCGCCCACCCCGCAGCCGAAGCAGTAGTACAGGCCCTCCTCGGCGTTGATGGAGAACGACGGGGACTTTTCGGCGTGAAAGGGGCACAGACCCTGCCATTTGCGCCCTACCCGCTTGAGGGCGATGTGCTCCCCGGCGACAGCAACGAAGTCGGTCGCCGACCGCACCCGCTCGATGTCCTCGGCCAGGATCCCCATTGGGGGCGACGGTAGCCCCTACCCCTGCGCTCCCCCGGTGAAGTTCCAACTGGCCAGGTGGAGCGAGGGCACGTGAGAGGTGCCGGCGAAGAGACGGGCGTCGTCGGCCACACCCAGCACGTTGCCCGGCGCCAGGGCCTCGACATAGGACTGGGTGAAGCGCAGGTTGGGCACCCCGCCAACGACCCGCCCGTCCTCGATCAGGAAGGTGCCGTTGCGGGTCAGGCCGGTGACCACCTGGGTCTTGGGATCGAGGATGCGGGTGTACCAGAACTCCGTCACCAGCAGCCCTCGCGCCACCGACGCGATCAGCTCCTCGGGCGACTGGGCCCCGGGCGCCACGAACAGGTTCGACGGCCACGCCCCCGCCGATCCCTCCCCGCCCATGCCGTGGCCGGTACTGTCGACACCCGCCTTGGCCGCCGTTCTGCGGTCGTG
>JBBSIS010000189.1:0-6332 GCA_038231955.1 Acidimicrobiales bacterium | reverse complement strand
TCGCGCCTCGACCGGCCAGAAATGGTCGGAAGAGGTGGATGGGGAAGCCGAAAAGCGAGGAACCGAGAGCGCTCGGTCGGTGCTGGCCTCGGTTGGGCCGCCACGGGCTGGCGCGGCACCGACTATTTCAGGCTGAAGTAGATAGGTAAGGGCTACCGGGCAGGCTCCGGCCAGCGGTCGGCCAGGTAGGCAGTCAGCTCGGCCTCGGGCAGCGGACGGGTCGAGTTGTTCATCCGCACGAAGAACACCCGTTCGTCCTTGCTCGTCCTGGTCCACACGGGCTGGGACGAACGGGCCACGTCGAGGCGGCAGAGCTCGTGGCCGTCGTGGACGACGATCCTGGCTCGGCTGCGCATCACCGCAGCGTGGCCCAACGCGTTGGTGAGGTGGGTGGTCAGCCAGTTGACGAAGCCGTCGCCGTTGCGCGGCTTGACCCGGGGATAGTCATGGCCCAGGCCCACCACCCGGCGGTCGGGGCCGACACCGATGAGCAGGGTGCCGCCGTCGGTGTTGAGGAACCCGGCGACCGTCTTCACGACAGCGTCCTCCATGGCCTTGTTCGCCTTGTCCTCCCTGAGGTCCCACCGGGCCGTCGATTTGAACTCAACGGCGAAGTCCTCGTCGTTGTCGATGATCTCGGCCACCGTCCGCAGGGCGGCGCCGCCGACGACACCCAGCTGCTCGGCCACGAGGGAGGCGAACTCGGCGTCGACCCGGATGCGGTCGACCACCTCCTCGACGATGGCGCCCAGGTTGGGCGGCGCGGTCACGACCGCCCCGGCGCCAACGGGGACCGGTTCGACCTCCGCCGAGGTGTACACGCTCGTCCCGTCGTCGCCATAGGCAGTGGAGATGTGGTCGAACACCGCCTGCACTTTGGCGTCGAACAACGTCGGAGGATACGGGTCCGCCGGCAGGTCGGCATCGAGCACGTTGCGGATGGTGGTGTGAACGTCGGCGGTGGTGGCCGCCTTGCGTCGCCAATCGAGCACCAGCTTGTCGTGCAGGTGGGCGAGCAGGGTCTTGGCGCTGGTCCTGACGACCTCCCGTTCGCCATCGTCGAGTGCAGGGTCGGGCTTGGTGAGGAGGTCGAAGACGGCCAGCTCCTCCTCGCTCATTCCCTCGACGACCGCCCGCTCTTCCTCGGCCGTCAGGTCCTGGGACAGTGACACCAGGCGGCGCAGGTACTCGTCGATGTTGAGACTGCCGGCGTTGTACTCGGCGATCAGCTCCTCGATGCGCTCCACCAGGTCGAACCGGGTGGGGTTCCGGCGGGCGGCGTCGACGGCCCGCTGGCGCAGGAGCGAGGCGAGGCGATCGGTCTCCGCCCGCTTGCGGCCGGCGAAGCGGGCGGCCAGTGCGTCGAAGTCGATCTGGGAGAGATCGATCAGGGGATCGGGCTCGATGCCCTCCGCCGCGGCCCGGATCACGTATTCCTCGGCACCCACCGACCGGTCGAGCAGGGCGTCGACCGCGTCGGCCACCGCGGAGATGTCGGCCTGGGGCGACCGCGCCGCGTCGTCGATGCGCTCGGCCAGGACTCGGATCACTGCCACCGTGGCCTGATGGGCGGCGGCGGCGGGATCGGGCAGCACCGCCTTGAACAGCTTGCGGGCGTGCCGGGAAGCGGCCAGGAACTCGGATCGCACCTGCTCGTCGACGAGGAGGGCCTCCACCGCGGCGTCCCGCAAGGCGATGAAGGCGAAGCCCGAAGCGGTGCGCAGCTCGTCGAGGTCGACGTCGTAGCGCTCGCACAGCTCGGCCACTGCGGCGACGGCTTCGGCCAGGGCAGCGAGCAGCTCGGACTTGTCCTGGATGGGCGTGTCGACGCCGGCGTCGGCGTTGGCGGCGCCGTAGATGGCGAGGGCCCGCTCGAGGTCGCGGAACACGCCGATGTAGTCGACGATGAGGCCGTTGTCCTTGTCGGGGAACACGCGGTTGGCCCGGGCGATGGTCTGCATCAGGGTGTGGTTGCGCATGGGGCGGTCGAGGTAGATGGTCGAGCAGCTGGGCGCATCGAACCCCGTCATCCACATGGCGCAGACGAACACCAGGCGAAGCGGGTGGCTTGGGTCCTTGAACTGGTCGTCGAGGGGCTCGCTGTTCATGCGCGCCCGATGAGGCCTGATGTCGAGGCCCAGGCGCTCCATGTCGGCGATCTCGTTCTGGGCCTGGCTGATCACCACCGCCATGTCGGTGCTCTCCATAAGCTCGATGCGGCTGGCGAGCCACGGGCGCTCCAGCTCGGGCAACGAGTCATGCCGGGCCCGCAGCTCGGCCAGGTGCTCGGCCCACGCCTCGCCCACCAGGTCGTACATGCGCAGGGCAGTGGCCTTGTCGATGCCCACGTACATGGCCTTGCCGGTGAAACCCCGGCCTACGAAGTGGGCCACCAGGTCGCGGGCCACCTTCCGCAGTCGCTCGGGCCGGGTGATCAGGGCGTACTCCCGGCCGAAGCGACGGGCCAGACGGCCTTGGGCCTCTTCGTCGAGCTCGGCATCTTCCAGAACCGCTGTCAGCTCCTCGGCGAAGTCTTCGTTGACGATCTGGAGCTCGGGAATGCGGTTCTCGTAGTAGAGGGGGACGGTGGAGCCGTCGGTGATGGCGTCGCGGAAGTTGTAGACGCTCACGTAGTCGCCGAACTCCCGCCGGGTCAGCTGCTCGCCGGCTATGAGCGGCGTGCCGGTGAAGCCCATGAATGCGGCGTTGGGCAGCGCAGTACGCATGTTGAGGGCGAGGGTGTCGTACTGGCTGCGGTGGGCCTCGTCGGTGATCACGATCACGTCGTTGCGGTCGGACAGCACCGGCATGGTCACCTCGTCGGAGCGCAAACGGAACTTGTGGATCAGGGTGAAGATGTACCGGTGGTCGGCGGCGAGCAGCTCGCGGAGGTGCGCCGAGTCCTCGGCGTGAACACGGGCCTCCTTGGAGATGACGCCGGCGTCGGCGAACTCTCCGTGAAGCTGCTCGTCAAGCTCGGTGCGGTCGGTAACCATCACGAACGTCCACCCGCCGGGGAGGCGGCGCAACACCTTCTGGGTGAACCACAGCATCGACAAGCTCTTGCCCGACCCCTGGGTGTGCCAGAACACACCGAGGCGCTTGTCACCCGCCGAACGGATGCGGACGAGGTTCTCGATGGCGGCGTTGACGCCCAGGTACTGATGATTGCGGGCCACCGTCTTCACCAGCCGGCCCGGCCGCTCGATGTAGGCGACGAAGTTCTCGACCATGTCGAGCAGCCGGTCGTGGGTGCAGGTGCCGCGGATGGCGGTCTCCAGGGCGACGACGCCTCTGGTCCCGTCGGCGTCGATCACCTTCCAGTCGCCGAAGAACTCCCAGGGCGCGTAGGTGGCGCCGATCTTCGCTTCTGAGCCGTTCGACAGGATCACGAAGGCGTTGGGCCAGAACAGATGAGCCACGGTGTCGCGGTAGTCGGTGAGGTTCTCGTCGTAGGCGGCCCTCACCGGCCGGTTGATCTCCTTGAGCTCGGCCAGGACGAGAGGGATACCGTTGACGAACAGCACCACGTCGGCCCGCCGGCGATGCAACGCCCCCGCCACCCACACCTGAGACGCCGCCAACCAGTCGTTCTTCGTGGAGTCGTTGAAGTCGATGTAGCTGACAGTGGCGTAGCTCTGCTCGCCGCGGCTGTCCTGCCAGTGCGCCCGGTAGCCATCACGCAGCAAGCGGTACAGGTCGTGGTTGGCGCGCACCGGGTCCATGCCCGAGCGATCCTTGACGAGGGCGGCCAGGGCTTCATCACGAATGTCCTCGGGAACGCCCGGGTTCAGCTCCCGCTGGGCATCGCGGAGACGATGGGTGAGGAAGACATCGTGGATCGAGTCGCGCCCGAGCGTCCCGGCTGGGCCGAGCGTCTCCCCGTAGGCGTCCACCACAGTCCAGCCGAGTTCGCCGAGCAGGTCGAGGGCCGGCTTCTCGACAAGCGCAGCCTCGCTGTAGAGCCCGCGGCTCACGCCACGGACTTCCCCACCGCGTCGATGTCGAGACGAGAGACGTCGATCTCCCCGGTGACGAGCTTGGGAAGCAGCAGATCGCGGATGGCTTCCAGTGGTTCGATCCCGTCGCGGATCAGATCAAGTTCATCGAAAAGAGGATCGACCACCGCGTTGAACCCACGTGAATCTGACGCGGCCCGACTATCAGGGGGATCCGGTTCAAGTTCGCCTGTGTGATTTTGGGCTGAGCCGCACCCGTGACATAGCCAGCGATTGGATGGACGGACGCAGCAAGAAACAGGAAGCGAGTCGACACATCCGATCCGCGCAGGACGTGCGTATGGTTGTTGGCCCAGAACCGACCAGTCACCCGCTGCAGTACCGGAAACCCATCGGCGGTCTGAACGCTGCCGTCTTCAGCGAAGAGAAGGTGCTCGCCATCAAAGATCCAGCCGTCGACCCAATCGATCAACTTCGCGGCCCCGTAGTAGGGGTACCTGCCGCAACGCTGTGCGCGCGCAGCCTTCGATAGGGGTTGCCGGCGACGGTCGAGGTTCGTTGACAGCTCACCGAGAGGCCTGACCGCCCAGCCTTCCGGGATCGCGCCGAGCGGGGAGTCAACGAAAATGGTGTTTTCATGGCCGGGGAAGCGGAGGTGGACGAACCACTCCCGGTATATGGCCTCCGCCATCCGCTCCAACAGCTCGATGCGCCGCCGGTTGTTCTCGATCAGGTCGTCCAGCGCACCGAGAATGCCAACGACAGCATGCTGAGTGGCCATATCTGGCACGCTCACAGGGAAGTTGGGAAAGTCGATGATGGGGAGCCGGTCTACTGTCGCGCCGGAGATGATTCGATCGGTCACCGTCTCGCGCCACAGCGGCCCGAGCATGAGCAGGTGCAGGTACCTCGGCAGGACGACGGCCTCGTTCGCTCGTATAAGAGCCAACCGCCGGCCGAGGCAGCCCCGGAAGCGTTCCGGGATGAGCGCGTATCGATGAAGCGTTGCCTCATACGTGAACACCACGTCGCCGGCTTGCGGCCTCACTCGTCTAGTCCACTTGCCGAAGTCCTGCTCGGCGATGTGTCGTACTTCCCTCAAGTCGAGCATCCCGGCATCAGTGATGTTCTTGATCCCGAGGTAGACGGGACCCGCATCGGCCGGCTGAGGCGTGGCGTGAGGGCCATCGTGGAACTCGACCATCAGATCTCGCATCTGGAGCTTCTGCCACGTGGTCATCCCCCGAGGATCCCCTGCACCGCGGCGTCGACCTTGCCCCTCAACACGTCGGCCTCGTCCGACAGCCGGGTGAACTCGTCGTAGGCGGCGGCCAGCTGCTCGGCGAAGTCCTCGCCGTCGTCCTCCACCATTGCCGTGCCCGTGTAGCGGCCGGGGTTGAGGCTCCAGCCCTGGTCCTCGATCTCGGCGATAGACGCCACTTTGCAGAGGCCGGCCACGTCGGCGTACACCGCGTCCGGAAACCGCTCCTTCACCAGCCCTTCGCTGCCATCGACTGTTTCGACGTCCTCACCCCGGTAAAGGCGCACGATGTTGGCCAACAGCTCGATGTGCTCGGGGAGGAAGTCGCGGTGGGCCCGGTCGATCTGGCGGAACAGGCCTCGGGCGTCGATGAACAAGACCGTTTCCTCCCGCTCCGTGCCGTCCTGGCGCGGTCGAGGAACCACAGGGTCACCGGCAAGGTGACGGTGTAGAAAAAGTTGTTGCCGATGGCCACCATCACGTCGACGGCCTTGGACTCGATCACCTGCCGGCGAATCTCACGCTCGGAGTGACCGGCGTCGCCTGCGGAGTTGGCCATCACGAAGCCGGCGCGGCCTCCGTCGGCGAGGGCCGAGTAGAAGAGTTGGATCCACAGGTAGTTGGCGTTATCGGGCCGGGGACCGCCGAACGGGAAGCGCTTGTCGCCTTCGAGCTTGGACTTGTCGACACCGTTCACGTTGAACGGCGGGTTGGCCATCACGAAGTCGAAGGCGCCGGTGCTGTGGTGGAGATCGTCGTAGTAGCTGTTGCCGAGGCGGATGTCACCGGACAGCCCGTGCAGCGCCAGGTTCATCTTGGCGATCGGGACCGTGCCCTCCTTCTGCTCCTGGCCGAACACCGACAGCTCCCGCGTCGGCGAGCCCTGGTGGCGCTCGACGAACTTGGCGCACTGCACGAACAGCCGCCCGAGCCGCAAGCGGGATCGAAGACCCGCCCGTGGAAGGGCTCGATGATCTCCACGATGAGGCGCACGATCGAGTACGGGGTGAAGAACTCGCCGCCCAGCCTGCCCTCGGCCATGGCGAAGTTGGAGAGGAAGTCCTCGTAGATCAGCCCGAAGGCGTCGCCTGAGAGGGTGCGGGGCAAGGGGG
>JBBSIS010000188.1:0-6409 GCA_038231955.1 Acidimicrobiales bacterium | reverse complement strand
CGTCAAGGATCTGCGCTACCGCCTCGACATCACCACCCTCCATCGCGACGAGTCGGCTTCCAACCTCACCATGAACGAGATCGGCCGGGTCGAGCTGCGCACCACCGCCCCCCTCATGTACGACGAGTACCGCCGCAACCGGACCACGGGCAGCTTCATCCTCGTCGACGAGGCCACCAACGCCACCGTGGGCGCCGGCATCATCCTGGGCAAAGCCCAGTAGCACCGAAAACCTGTCGGAACTCTCCGCTGGGAGTTCGGCCATCACGATTCGGGGCTGTTGACCTCAGCAGTCGAGGGTGGCTCGGGCCGCGGCGCAGATGGCGCCGGAGCGGAAGGCAGGGAGGGATCCGAGCCTTCGCACCAGCATGGCCTTCGGGAAGGGCTGCAGGTTGTCGAAGGTGGCCACCGACTCGTGCGGTAGCCCCTCCTCGGCGCCGAGGCCCAGCTCGCTCGGCAGGCCCCGTACCCGTGTGGTGACCGGAGCTACCAGCACGCGCTGCATGACCCGGTTCGCCGTATCGCGGCTCACCACGAGGTACGGGCGGCCCTTCTGATCGGGTGCCTCACCCCACCAGAGCTCGCCTCGCGCTACCACCACCTGTCCCACGGCTCGTCGTCGATCGACTCGACGGCCAGGCGGCTCGCCTGACGCAGCTCCTCTTCGGTTTCCGGCAACCGCGCGTAGCCCTCGGCGTACTGCCGGTCGACGGCGTCCCGCCGGCTGGCGGCCACTACTGCGGCCACACCGTGGCGTACGGCGGACGACCGGCTGTCGAACGCCCCCTCGGCGACCAGCCGGTCGACGGCCGCCACCATCTCGTCCGGAAGCTTGACGGCAATCTGAACGGTCATACACTTAGCATACCCGGACGTATGACCGTGCGTCATGCCATCGAACTGGGGTCGTTCAGAGTCGTAGAGCGACCGTGAACGACCCCAGTTCGGCCTGCGTATGCCTTCAGCAGCGGCGGGCCCAGGCGCCGGGCTGGTCGGTGAGGTCGACGACCGCCGCCGGGATGGTGCCGGCGGCGATGTCGGCGATGGTCACGGCCTCCAGCACGGCCCGCAGGTTGGCCCGGGTCGCCACCCACACGTCGCGCAGGGCCCGGGCCGGGCCGGGGTACGCCAGGTCCTCGGGCGGCTCGCCCCGCACGTCGGCCAGCGGGCCCTCGACGACGCGGATCACGTCGGCGACGGTGATCGTCTCCGGGGCCACGGCCAGGCGGTAGCCGCCGTCGGCGCCCCGCTGGCTCAACACCAGCCCCGCCCGGCGGAGCTCGCCCAGGATGTTCTCCACGAAGTTGACCGGCATGCCCTGGTTGGCGGCGATGCGGTCACCCTTGACCGGGCCACCGCCGCCACCACCCTCACCCGCGGCGGCCAGCTCGGTCAGCGCCCGCACCGCGTAGTCGACCTTGGCCGAGATGCGCACCCGAGCGGCCTACGGACGACCGTCGCCGGGGCCGGCGCCTGGGTCGGCCGCGGCCTGGGGCTGGGGCCACGCGGGGGTGAAGTCCTCCTCATCGAACTGACGGGCGGTCTGGCGCACGCCGGGGTGAAGCAGGGTGTAGAGCAGCACGGCCAGCCCGGCCACCGCGAAGGGCACGACGGCGTTGCCCTGGTTCGTGTAGGTGGGCAGGAGCACGACGCCGGAGAGGATGGCGGTCCACGCCCAGAGGATGACGACCGACCGCCGCTGGCCGTGGCCCTGGCGCATGAGGCGGTGGTGGAGGTGCTCCTTGTCGGCCTGGGCCAACGACGTCCCCCGGCGGGCCCGGCGGACGATGGCCAGGGCGGTGTCGACGAAGGGCACACCCAGGATCACGAACGGGATGACGAGGGGGGCGAAGAAGAAGTAGGTCTGGCCGCTGAACTGGTCTGCGGTACGGCCCCCGACCGAGATGGTGGTGGCCGCCATCAGCAGGCCGAGCAGCAGCGACCCGCTGTCGCCCATGAAGACCTTGGCGGGATGGAAGTTGTGGGGCAGGAAGCCCACGCACAGCCCGCAGGTGATGACCACCACCAACGGCGCCATGTTGTCGGGCGACAGCAGGCCCACGTCGGCCAGGCGGTAGGAGTACACGAAGAAGGCGCCGGCGGCGATGGCCACCACACCGGCGGCCAGCCCGTCGAGGCCGTCGATCAAGTTCACCGCGTTGGCCATGGCCACCACCCACACGACGGTGAAAAGAAAGCCGAGGTCGGGCGACAGCACGTAGAAGTCGGCGAAGGGGACGCGGAAGAAGAACATCACCACCCCGGCCAGGCCCAGGATGGACGCGGCCAGAACCTGGCCGGCCACCTTGGCCGGGGCCGACACCTCGCGCAGGTCGTCGAGCATGCCGATGGCCAGGATGACGATGGCGGCGACGGCCACTCCGATGAGCTCCGACGACTCGAAGACCGGCCGGAAGGCGGGCAGCAGCCACGCCACCCCCAGGGCCACCAGCAGGGCCATCAGCATGGCGATGCCGCCCAGGGTGGGGGTGGGCCGTTCGTGGATGCGGCGCTCGTCGGGCTTGACCACCGCCCCCCAGCGCACCGAGAGCCTCCACACCAACGGCGTGAGGGCGAAGGTGACGACCGCCGCCACCACGAAGACGATCCCGTAGGCGAGCATCAGCCGACGCCCCAGAGGAGAATCAGCCCCGCCCGACCGAGCATCAGGTCGCCGGGTAGGGCGGGAACTTCGAGCAGAGGACGCCGACCGCGTCGCGGATATCGTCCAGGGCGGCGACATCGTCGCGCCGGCGCAGCGCCCGACCGATGAGGGCGGCGATCTCCTCCATCTCGGCGGCGTGCATGCCGGCGGTGGTCACCGCCGGCGTGCCGATGCGCAGCCCGCTGGTGACGAAAGGCGACCGGGGGTCGCCGGGGATGGTGTTCTTGTTCAGGGTGATGCCGGCCCGGTCGAGCACGTCCTGGGCGACCTTGCCGGTGAGCTCGGCGTCGAAGGGCCGCAGGTCGACGAGCATCAGGTGATTGTCGGTGCCGCCGGAGACCAGGCGGAAGCCCTCGCCGGCCAGGGCCTTGGCCAGCGTCTGGGCATTGGAGACGACGGCCGAGGCGTAGTCGCGGAACGCCGGCTGCGACGCCTCCCGGAAGGCCACCGCCTTGGCCGCCACCGCGTGCATCAGCGGGCCACCCTGCAGGCCGGGGAACACCGCCTTGTCGATGGCCTTGGCGTGGGTGTCCTTGCACACGATGCAGCCCGCTCGGGGCCCGCGCAGGGTCTTGTGGGTGGTGAAGGTCATCACGTCGGCGAAGGGGACCGGGTTGGGGTGCACGCCCCCGGCGATCAGGCCGGCCACGTGGGCGGCGTCGAAGATGAGCAGGGCGCCGACTTCGTCGCAGATGTCGCGCAGCGGCGAGGGATCGATGATCCGGGGGTAGGCGGTGGCCCCGGCGATGATGGCCTTGGGGTGCTCGGCCTTGGCGAGATCGCGGATCTGGTCGTAGTCGAGGCGCTCGTCGCTCTCGGTGACCCCGTAGGAGACGAATCGGTAGAACTTCCCGCTGATGTTGACCGGCGAGCCATGGGTGAGGTGGCCGCCCTGGTCGAGGCGCATGCCCAGCAGCGTGTCGCCCGGTTCGAACAGGGCCAGGTAGGTGGCCAGGTTGGCGTTGGCGCCCGAGTGGGGCTGCACATTGGCGTGCTCGGCGCCGAAGAGGGCCTTGCACCGCTCGCGGGCCAGTTCCTCGGCCTCGTCGACCACCTGGTTGCCGCCGTAGTAGCGCTTGCCGGGGTAGCCCTCGGAGTATTTGTTGGTGAGGACCGAGCCCTGGGCCGCCATGACCGCCGGCGAGGTGAAGTTCTCCGAGGCGATGAGCTGGAGGGTGGTGCTCTGGCGCTCGAGCTCGCGGTCGAGGACGTCGAACAGCTCACGGTCGTCGTACGACGAGAAGCCTGCGTTGGTCATCGGGAGACCGGCGCGCCGCTGAACGCCACCGCCACCAACCGGGCGGTGAGGTCGTCGAGCTCGGAGGCCATCCGCTCGTACGACGATCGGGGCCGGCCGATGGGGTCGGCCCCGTCGTCGTCGGGCGAGGCGCCGGTGAGCTCGGCGATCCGCCGGCCCTGGCCCACGCGGGCCAGCCAGTCGGCCAGCGCCTCGCCCGGCCGACGGGCCCCGGTCGCCTCGCCCCGGCGCACCAGCTCCTTCAGCGTGAACGCGCGCGGCCAGGCCGAGTTGTCGAGCACGACGGCCTCGCGGACATGCTCGCGGGCCATGCCCACGACCAGGTCGGCGCCGGCGAGGGCGGCCTCGGTCATCGAGCGGCTGCGGTGAGCCGACATGTCGATGCTCAGACCGCGGGCCACGTCGATGCCGTGGGCCTGGGCCGGGAGACCGGCCTGCAGCAGCCCGGCCGACGCCACCACCGCCTCGACGCCGGCGTCGGCGAACCGCTTGCGGAGCAGGTGCTCCGCCATCGGAGACCGGCAGATGTTGCCCGTGCAGAGGAACAAGACGTTGATGAGCTGAGTCTACCGACCGTCACCCCGGCGGAGCCGTACCCTCCGGAAACGGCTCGGACCGCAAGGCCGACGGCGCCAGACGGCGCTCGAGGGAGGCCAGGCGCTCGGAGACTTCGGTCAGGGCGATGCCCATGGTGCGCACGGCGGCCCTCGTCGCCCCCGACTCCGAGGCCAGGGAGGCCCCCCGCTGGTGGGCCTCGGTCACCGAGTCGGCCAGCTGGCGGAGGTGGCGGGTGGTACGGGCCGACGCCTCGGCGGTGCGCTCCTCGATCGACCTCAGGCTGACGATGGTGCGCTCGACATCCTGGCGGATGGCCGACCGCTGCGCCTGGACCTCGCCCGGCAGGGCGTCGAGACGGGCGAGACGGTCTTCGATGGCGACGAATCGCCTGGCCATCTCGACACCCGACTGGTCATGGGTCTGGGCCGAGGCCCGCAGGCGCTCGACCTCCCGGCGCATGCCGGACCGGAGAGTGTCGACGTCGTCGACCAGCCCGTCGACGGCGCCGAGGCGGGCCTCGATCTCCTCGACCCGGTGGGTGGCGAGGGCGGCGGCGTCCTCGTGGGCCTGGTCCATCGCCCGCATGTTGCGCTCGAGGAGGGCCAGCCCGGGGGCCATGGCGTCGAGCGCCTCCTCGCGCTCGGCCGAGGCCTCCCGGAGGCGCTCGATCTCCTTCTGCAAGGCCCGGCGCAGCACCTGCTCGCGGGCCTGGACGGCGGCGGTGACCGCGTCGATCTCGCGCCGTACGATGCGGCCGAGCGTGCCGACGTCGTCGGGCAGCCCGGCCAGGGGGACCAGCCGGGCCTCGGCCGCGGTCAGCCGGGCGGCGACCTCCTCCACCGCGTCGGCGCGCGCCGCGCCGCTGCTGGCCTCCTCGGCCCGTTCCCGGGCCGCCACCTCGCCGGCGAGGATCTCCTCGTCGGCCCGAAGGGCCACCCGCAGGGCGCGGACGACGGCGGGGAGCTGGGCCATGGCCTCGACGCGCTCCTCGATGCCGTCCACCCGACGGTCGACGTCGCCCGGCGCCCCCGCAGCCAGGCGCTGGTCGAAGCCGTCGATCCGCTCGACGACCCGGCTGAGGGCCTGCTCGTAGCCGGCCGGCGTCGCCGCCGTCGACTCGGCCGCCCCTCGGGCGTCGACCGTCTCCATGCGGCCCATGAGGTCGACCAGCACCTGCCCGAACTCCACCAGCGTCTGGTTCTGGCCGGCCAGGGCGCCGACGTGGCGCTGGAACTCCTCGGCCACGGCCTGGTGCAGGTTGGTGACGGCCTCGGTGGCGCCCTCGATCGGCGCCAGCTTCGCCTCCACCGCCGCCAGCCGGGCCAGCACCGTCCCGTCCACGGCCGGGGCCGTAGGCTGGGAGGGAGCCGGGCGCAGGGGCAGGTCGAGGTCGTCGACGTCGTTGCCGTCCACGACGGTGGTGATGACGCAGTCCGCATCGCCGCTCATGTCGACCTGCCGGCCGGCCCAATCCTGGCCGGCCCAGTCCTGGCCGGCCCAGTCCTGACCGGCCCCGTCCTGGCCGGCCCCGTCCTGACCGGCCCAGTCCTGACCGGGCGAGTCCTGACCGGGCGAGTCCTCGGGCGCGGGCGCCTCGGCACCGTCCATGGGCTGATCCTACCGGCCGCCATATCGGGCCGTTCGACCCGGTCGCCCGCGGGCCCGGCTGGTCCCCGGGCAACTGCGCGACAATGTCCGGATGACAAAGGCGGGAGCCATGAGGGTTCTCATCATCGGACAGGGCTATGTGGGACTGCCCCTGGCCATGCGGGCCGTCGAAGTGGGCCACGACGTGATCGGCTACGAGCTCGACGCCAGTCGGGTGAAGAGCCTGCTCAGCGCAGAGACCTACGTGGAGGACGTGCCCTCGGAGGTACTGGCCCGCGCCCTGGGCACCGGCCGCTACACCCCGACGGCCGACGACGCCG
>JBBSIS010000187.1:0-6411 GCA_038231955.1 Acidimicrobiales bacterium | reverse complement strand
CCCGCTCATCCTGCTGGCCCAGAACCGCCAGGACGACCGTGACCGGGCCCAGATCGAGCGCGACCGGGCCGTGGCCGCCCGCACCCAGGCCGACACCGAGTACCTGGCCCGCGAGGTGGCGTCGATCCGCCTGGCCCTGGCCGACCTCCCCACCGGCCGGGACCTGAGCGACGCGGTGACCCGCCTCGACCGTGCCGTCGACCGGCTTAACGGGCCGCCGATGACCTGATCGCCGACCTTCAGACGGGTGGACCTCATCGATCGCCCGCTGCACTTCGGCGATGTCGATCTTGCCCATGACCATGCCTTCCGGCCGGGGCCCGGCGAGAAGGTCCGTCCGCCGCCATTCGCCCAGCCTTCAGGTCGACCAGGCCGGCCTTCGGGAATTCCCGCCCATGCTCGCTGTGCGCGTGTGCGACGTGCCCGGCCGTGCATCAAGATGGAAGGCGTGACCGACGCGGAACGCCCTGTTTCGATGCGAATCGGTCGTGTCGCCGCCGAGCTCAAGATGCGCCGGCGGCGGCTCGACGTTTACCAGCGGTCGCCCGACTGGCCCGGGAAGGAGCCGGCGTGGCGATCGGAACTGTTGCGCTACGACCAGCTTCTACTGCTCGCGGCGTCGATGCTCGACGTCGCCGTACCCGAGCAGGACGGAGTCGTGCTGGCACCGGAATTGCGGGCCCTCACCGAGGATCGTCTGTCGCAAGCGGGCCTCGACGTGTGGGCACCGCGGGTGATCCGCGAGGGCGGTTGTTACTGACCGTTGCCCGAGCCGTACGGGAAGAACGCCCACCGGATCGCGCTCGGATGTGGCGGCCGCGTCGATGGAGAGCAGAGCGAGCACCCTCCTGGACCATGAAGGTGTTCGCGTAGACGATTGCGGCCCGGAGGATGTGGAGGGATCTCCCGCTGGAGGTCGCGGTCGCGCAGGTACCGGCACACGAAGATAGTCCTCGGGGCCCCGCCCAGATCCAGCATGTCTGGTAGACGAGGTGGGTGGCGGCCGCGGCCTAACTCCGTCCCAACTGGTGACAGCAGTGGCGTACGTCGCGCCCGCGTTTCACCGGTTCGTGGTGGCGGGCCGGTGGCCCATGACGGGCGTCGTCTACCTTGGTGTACGCCGGTAAGGGCGCTGCGCCGTCCGGCCCGACCGGAGGTTCGGCGATGACCAAGTGCGTGCTAGTCATCGACGACGATCCCCAGATCCGTGCCGTGGCCTCGGCCAGCATCAGCCTGGTGGGAAACTGGGAGGTGCTGACCGCAAGCTCGGGGGCCGACGGTGTGGCCCAGGCCGGCGCCAGCCAACCCGACGCCATCCTCCTCGACGTCATGATGCCGGGCATGGACGGCCCGACCACCCTCCGGGAACTTCGGGCCTCGCCGGCCACCGCCGAGATACCGGTCATCATGCTGACCGCAACGCTCGGAGCCGGCGGGGGTCCGCCGGTCTTCGACCTGCCGGTCGCCGCGGTGATCCCGAAGCCGTTCGACATCATGGGCCTCGCCGCCCAGGTGGCGGCGGCATTGGGCTGGGACCTTTGAGTGGTTCGGAGGAGGCTGGCGGTACCCGGGTAGCGGCAGGCAGTGCCGCCGCGGCCGGAATGGCGACGACGACGAGTGCCGCCCTGGCCGGGTTGTGGGAGCAGTTCAGGGGACCGTTCAGCGAGCAGGTGTCGGTGCTCGAGGACGCGGCGACGGCGGTGCTGAGCGACGCCCTCGATCCCGAGCTGCACGACCGCGCCCTTCGCGAGGCCCACAAGCTGGTCGGGTCCCTGGGCACGTTCGGGATGCCGAGGGGGTCGGAGATCGCCCGGGAGGTCGAGACCTGGTTCCGGTCCGGGCCGGCCGTCGGTCGGGCCGAGGTGCTCCGGTTGTCGGACACGGTAATGGCCCTTCGCAACTGCCTGGACGCCGGGCCTGCACCGGCGGCGTCCTCCCCCGCGCCACGGATCGTGGACAGCGGCTGCCCATTCCTGCTCCTAGTGGACGAAGACCCGGTCCTGGCCGAGGGGCTGCGACCCGCGGCGTCTCTGCGTGGGTGGGCGCTGGTGGTGGCCGGCAACGTCGAGGCGGCGAGGCAGACCCTCGGCACCCGCCGGCCCGAGGCGGTGCTCGTGGACCTGGCCGGCCCCTGGGCCGAAGAGGCCTTCGCGCTGATGGCGGAGCTCGGGGCCCGGCTGCCTCCGGTACCGGTGGTGGTCCTCACCCGGGCCGGCGCCTTCACCGATCGGGTGGAAGCGGCCCGGCTCGGCGGTCGGGGCTTCCTCCAGAAGCCGGTGGCACCTGAAAACGTGCTCGTGGCCGTCGGCGCCATCGTCGAGCACGACCGCGGTGCGCAGGCCACCGTGCTAGCGGTTGACGACGACCCTGCGCTGCTCGCCGCGTTGCGTGCGCTGTTGGAGCCCGAAGGGCAGCTGGTCGTCACCCTCGACGAACCATTGCGGTTCTGGGAGACCCTGGAGCAGACGTCGCCCGACCTGGTGGTGCTCGACGTGGACATGCCGCAGGTGAACGGCGTGGAGATGTGCCAGGTCATGCGGGCCGACCCCGAATGGTCACAGATCCCGGTGGTCTTCCTGACCGCCCGCACCGACGCGTTGACCGTGGAGTCGATCTATGCCGCAGGGGCCGACGACTACGTGACCAAGCCCCTGGTCGGACCGGAGCTGACGGCCAGGTTGGCCAACCGCCTCGATCGGTCTCGGCTCCTCCGCCGGATGGCCGAGACCGACCTGCTCACGGGCGTCGCCAATCAGCGGACGTCGGCCCAGGCGGTGGAGCGGCTTCTGGCCATGGGGGGTCGCCTGGGGCAGACGGCGGCGTTGGCCATGGTGGACGTCGACCGGGTGCGGTCGGTGAACGACCGGCTCGGCTACGGGGCCGGCGACGACGTCATCGCCCGGACCGGTCAGCTCCTCCACCGCAGCTTCGGTGGTGACGACGTGGTCGGGCGGTGGGCCGGGCAGGAGTTCTTCGTGGGCATGGCGGGCATGACCCGGGGCGACGGCGTCGAGCGGCTGGCCGAGGTGCTGGAGGGGCTGCGCAGCGTTCGGCTCCCGGATGGCAAGGGCAGCGCCTTCTCGGTGTCGTTCAGTGCCGGGGTGGCGCAGTACCCCGACGACGGCGCCGACCTGGCGTCGTTGTACCGGGCCGCCGACGCGGCCGTTCGGGCGGCCAAGCAGGCCGGCGGGGATCGGGTGGTCCCGGTCGGCTGGTCCACCGACGACCCGTCGGTCACCGACGTGGTCCTGGTGGAGGACGACGACGCCCTGGCCGGGATCCTGCTGCACGGGCTGGCGACGCGGGCCTACCGCTCGGAACGCTTCGACGACGGCCAGGATGCCGCCGACGCCCTGGCCGGGCCCACGCCGAAGGTGTCCGCCCGGGTCGTGCTGCTCGACTGGGGCCTGCCCAGCCTCGACGGCCTGCGGGTGCTGCGCCGGCTGGCCGACACCGGGGTACTGGGCCGGACACGGGTCATCATGCTCACCGCCCGCGACACCGAGAGCGAGGTGCTCCAGGCCCTCGACATCGGCGCCTTCGACCACGTGGCCAAGCCGTTCAGCGTCCCCGTCCTGATGAAGCGGATCCACCGTGCCATGGAGTGGTGAGCACGTTTTCCCGGCAGCCATCCAGACCAGCGTTCTCGTCCGGGTGGTGGCGGTGGAGGCGTGCGTCGTCGTCGTCGGCATCGCTCTCGTCCTGGGCCACGGCCTGTGGACCGGGGTGGCGGGACGGCGGAACGCGGCCCGCCTGGCCCGGGGGCGGACCGCGCTGGAGTCGATACTCGGCGGGGGGCGTGGTCTCAACGTCCTGGCCGCCCTGCCCCGGCGGCTGCGGCTCGAGGTGCTCCTGGGTGTCGCGCCCAGCCTGGCGGGGGCCCAGCACCTCCGGCTGACCGCGCTGGCGGACGAGCTCGGAATCGTGGCGTCGGCGGAGGCCCGGTGCCGGAGCCGGTGGTGGTGGAGGCGTCTTCACGGGGTCAGGTTGTGCACCCTGCTGGGAGGCGGAGCGACGGCGGTGCCGCCACTGCTGGACGATCGGCGCAAGGAGGTGCGGGCCCAGGCCGCCCAGTGGGTGGCGCATCGCCACGACGAGGGGCTCATCCACCGCCTCCTGCGAATGCTCGACCTGGACAAGGGCACCACGCGCTTCGCAGTGAAGGACTCGTTGGTCCGGATCGGTCGGCCTGTCGTGGGGCCTCTCGCCGAGCACCTGTCGGTGCGGGCCGGGCCGTCGCTCGCTCCGGCGCTCGAGGTGGCGCTGGCGCTGGCCGACCCGGCGCTCCTACCGGCGGCGCTGGCTCTGTGCGCCGACGAGCTGCCGCTCATCCGGGCCCTGGCGGCGTCGGTGGCCGGGGCCATCGGTGGGGGCCCGGCGGTCGAGGCCGTTTCCCTCATGCTCGGTGACGACGCAGCCGAGGTCCGAGCCGCGGCGGCACGCGCCCTGGGCCGGGCCGGGCACTGGCCGGTGGCGCCGTCACTCTTCGGCCTGCTCAGCGACGGGTCGTGGGAGGTCCGTCTCCAGGCTGCGGTCGCCCTCCGCACTCTGGGGACGCCGGGGATGCTGTTCCTCCGCCGGGCCGCGTCCTCGGGCGACAACGATGCCTCCGACGCCGCCCGCCTCATGCTCGACCTCCCCGACAGCACCCTGCGCACGCTCTGATGGCCCTCCTCCACCTCGTCCTGCTCCGGGTGGAGTCCGTGATCCTCGTGTACTTCCTGTTGGTGAACAGCTTCTACGGCGTGTTGCTGGTCAGCGCGGCGTGGGACCTGTTGAGCTACCGCATCCGGACGTGGAGGGAGGACCGGTCCTGGCTGCTGGGCTCGCCGGTCGCCCCCCGGATCAGCATGCTGGCCCCGGCGCACAACGAGGGCCCGACCGTCGCCGAGAGCGTGCGGTCGCTGCTCACCCTGCGTTATCCCAACCTGGAAGTCGTGCTCATCAACGACGGGTCGACCGACGACACCATGGCCGTGCTCCGGCGGGAGTTCGACCTCGTGGCCGTCCACCGGATGTTCAAGCGTTCGGTCGAGCACAAGCCGCTGGTGGGGCTCTACCGCTCGCCGGCCAATCCCCGGCTGGTGGTCGTCGACAAGGAGAACGGCGGCAAGGCCGATGCCCTCAACGCGGGGATCAACATCGCTTCCGGCGCCCTGGTCTGCGCCATCGACGCCGACACCATCATCGAGCCCGACGCCATGCTGCGCATGGTGGCCCCGTTCCTGAGCGGTGACGACGTGGTTGCCACCGGCGGCACCATCCGGGTGGCCAACGGGGCCCGGGTACGCGCCGGGCGAGTCCTTGAGGCCCGGGTGCCCCGGCAGCCCCTCGCCGGCATCCAGGTGGCCGAGTACCTGCGCGCCTTCCTCGTCGGTCGCCTGGGCTGGAACCGGCTGGGCGGCAACCTCATCATCTCCGGGGCGTTCGGTCTGTTCCGGCGGGACTCGGTGCTGGCTGCCGGCGGCTACACCGAGGGCACCGTCGGCGAGGACATGGAGCTGGTGGTGCGCCTCCGTCGCCGGGGCCTCGACTACGGCCTGCCCCACCGGGTCGTGTTCGTCGCCGACCCGGTGGCCTGGACCGAGGTTCCCTCTTCGATGAAGGTCCTGGGCAGCCAGCGCGACCGGTGGCACCGGGGCCTCTCCGACGTCGTCTGGCGCAACCGGGGGCTGTTCCTGAACCCCCGGTACGGCAGCCTGGGCCTGGCCGTGTTCCCTTACTACGTGATCGTGGAGCTGCTGGCCCCGGTGGTGGAGGCGTTCGGGCTGGTGGGCCTGACGCTGGGCGTGGCCACCGGGGCCATCGACTGGGGCTTCGCCGCCCTGTTCTTCCTGGTGGCCTACGGCTACGCCCTGGTTCTCGACGTCCTCACCCTGCTCATGGAGGAGCTGAGCTACCGCCGGTACCACCGCATGCGGGACCGGTTGCTGCTGCTGCTCTGGGGGGCGCTGGGCAGCATCGGGTACCGCCAATGCACCGTCTACTGGCGCCTGCGCGGGATCAAGAAGTTCCTGCAGAAGCGGACCGACTGGGGCACGATGACCCGTGCCGGCTTCCAGACGTCCGACCCCGCCGCCGGTGACGAGGAGCCGTCGGGCTGAGCGGGCGTCAGGATCCGGATGCCCGAGCCCGCAGGACGGCGGTGGCCCGCTCCAGCTCGCTGGCCACCCGGTCCAGGCCGTCGGGCCCGGTGACCTCGCCCCGGGCCGCCGACCGCTCCAGAGTGGCGCAGGCCGAGGCCACCCTGCTGGCGCCCATCGTGGCCGAGGTGCCCTTGAGGCCGTGGGCCAGCTCCCCGACCACGGTGGCGTCGCCCCGGGCCGCAGCCCGGCGCAGCTCCGCCAGCTGGGACTCGGCCTGGTCGACGTAGCGGTCCACGAAGCCCCGCAGGAACCCCGGGTCGCCGCT
>JBBSIS010000186.1:0-6411 GCA_038231955.1 Acidimicrobiales bacterium | reverse complement strand
TGGCAGATAGACACCGAGGCAGCCGCGTACCAGCTCGGGCGGGAGAACCCGAACGCGAGGCGGCGCCCGCTGTCGCCGTCCTGGCGGACCCGGCGCACCATCTCACAGCGGACCTGGACGAGGTCACGGGAATCGAGGAACTGCGGCTCTTGTCTACCGAACGGGTCACCGATCCAGTGTCGCACCGGGCAGGCGTCTGATGGTGGATTCGCCACGCCCTCGTGGTGGAAACGCGCTGTGTCTGTGTGAGCGAGGACCACATCGAGAGGCATGTGGCGCGGGTGGACGGCATCCTCGCCGCCGCCGAACCCATCGAGTCCGTGGTCACCGAGCGCCTCGACCCGAAGGGTCAACCGGCTTCGATGTGACGGCGCCGGCGAGCGTCCTTCGCCGCCTTCGCCAGACGCGGGGCGGGCCCCGCCACGTCGAGCGCAGCTCGCAGGTCATCGAAGTAGTCCGCCGGAACGGTTGTGCTCGTCGCGGCTGCGATGACCTCGTCGGCCCGGGCGACGGCGGCGCTCACCATGAACGCCGAGACGGACAAGCCGCTCGCCGACGCGGCGCGCTCGATCCGCTCGCGCTCTTCCGGCGAAACACGGGCTTCCATTCGACCTGTCTTCACAGCCATCTTGGCTCCTGGGTTGTTCTACGGACAGTTGTACGGCGCTCCGGGTCGGGAAGCCAGGCCCCCACACCGACCTGAGCGCTGGCGCTTCGAGGTTCGCGGCTCGGATGCGAGGTGGTCGGACTGCGGGCGCACCCAGCTTCGGTCCCCCCTCTGCTCTGGCCGGCAACCGGCGCCGGCGCTGTTCAGTCGACCAGCCGCGCCGGGAGGATCGTGGCCCGGACCGGCTGCTCGCACTGCCACGGCTCGTCGCCCACCACGGTGGCTACGTCGATGTAGCGGCCTTCTTTCAGGCCCAGCACCGTCAGCGACGGGACCTCGGGATCGACGATCCAGTAGCCGGCGACGCCCGCATCGGCATAGGCCATGCGCTTGGTGGCGAGATCGATCCGCCGGGTGGAGGGCGACAGCACCTCGATGACCAGGAGCGGCGGCCGTTCGAGGCGCTTCGGCCCGAGGTCGCCACGTCGGGCCACCAGCACGTCGGGCTGGAAGAGCGTGCTCGGCCCCGCCACCCAGTCGTAAGGGGCCGGGAGTACGTCGACATCGGTGCCAGCGGCAGTGCCGAGGACGATCAGAAGCCGGGCGACACATCGCTGGTGGCGGGTGTCGGGCGCAGGCGTCACGAGCAGGGTCCCGTCGATCAGTTCATACCGGTGGCCGTCCTCGGGCATAGCTTCGAGGTCGGCGAGGGTGAGCGGCGATCCCCACTCGAGCGCGGTCATCGGTCGAAGTGTACGGGGACGTTCCACGGGCTGTCAGCAGTCGGCGACCGCCTTGTTATCGGTACCACGGCGCCGTGGTACACCTTGCGAGGTGGATGAGCCGGCCGTGCTGGAGGAGATCAACCGGCTGCTCGACGTCGATGACGACGCCACCGTCAACACGTCGATGCGTCTCCCGGCCGCGCTGCGGGACGCGGCCGCGCTCGCGGTCAGCGGCTCGATGCAGCCCCGTCCACGACGACGATGGCCGCCACCGCGCTTCGCCAGGCGCTCGAGACCCTCGTCATGGAGACCGATCCCCGCCGGCCGGCGCCGGCGCCGAAACCTCGGCCCACACCACGCCGGAGCGATCGCCGGGACTGGCGTTGGCCGGGGACGACGACGGCAACGGTGGCGATGGCCCTGGCGTCGGCAGCCAGGAAGGCGGGTTCGCAGCTACGCCTTCATTTTGGGACCAATCGTGGCCTGCTCGTGACCACGGAGGCGGGCTCTCTGGGTCGTCATGGAGCGGTCCGCGCCATGTCCCGGTCAGGTCGTGCCCGTCGAGCGTCCTCGGTCGAGAAACTGCCGAGGCCGCTCGATGACGACCCCAGGGTCATCGTTGGCGAGGTCGAGAAGATCGTCGTCGCCGGAGACGATGACGTCCACCTCTGCCGCCAGCGCGAGCGTGATGAGGTAGTCGTCATTCGGGTCGCGGCTCACGGGCTCAGGAGCAGGCTCAGGGTCGCTCCTCATGTCGGCGATGTCGGCCAAGCGGTCGACGAGATCAGTTGCTTCGGCCGATCGCCGCGTCCACAACCAGGCTGGGTGGGCCGCCCGGACGGATGACCGACGAGACGACGACGTTGACATCAATGATCACGCGCACGGCTACCGGCGCGGCGCCTGACCTCGGCGTTCAGCTCGGTGCGCCTTGGTCTCGGCTACAGCTAGCGCCATGGCCTCGTCCTCGCTCAATGTGCTCGCTGCGTTCCTGGCGGCGATCTCGTCGAACGCTTGCCGGGCAAGAAGGCGGCGCAACGCCTCCCCGACCAAGTCGGACTCGGTCCGTCCCGAACGGCGCGCGAGGTCGCGTACAGCCTCCACGAGCGGGCCCGGGACCACCACCGCGGTATCGGCTTGTGCCACCGAACCATTGTGGCACCATCCCCAGGCGGCGCGGGCTCCCGGGTAGTACCACGACGCTGGACTGGCAGGGCACAGGTGGCCCGTGCGGACTGTCGTGGACATCGATGAGAACGCGCGGCGCGAGGCGCTGGAGGCGTTGGGCACGACCACGACGGTCGAAACGGTCAACCGGGCGCTCATCGAGGTGGCGGCCATCGCGGCCCGACGGCGCGACCTGCGGCGCCTTGTGGGTGGCCAGCTTCCTGCGCTCGGTGATGACGAGTTGTACGACGCCGCGTGGCGGTAGCCACGCATCTGGCGGACAAGAGCGCGCTTGCGCGCCTCGATCATGAGTCTGCGGCGCGCCGGCTCACCCCAATGATCGCAGCCGGCTTGGTGGGCATGTGCGGGTTCATCGAGCTCGAGGTCCGTTCCTCGGCACGATCACGGCCGGAGTACGGAGAGATCAGTCGCACAACGAAGCCGTCCAGGCACTCGCGAACCAGGCCCACCCGAAGCACCGCGCCGTCGTCGCCCACCTCGAAGCAACGACGACACGCCGCCGCCGCGGCCGGCTCACAGATGCGCTGGTGCCGTCGTCGGTCCGCGTCGAAGCAGGCTGGGACCGTTCGCAGGCCAGCTCCGCCGTGCTGAACCGCTTCCGCGTGCAGGACCACCCCCTTGACCGGGCCACCGTGGACGTCGCAGCCTCTATCGTCGCCGCCACCGGCGTGAGCGTCGCCGACGCCCACCTCGGCGCCGCGGTCCGGAGCCTCCCCTCAACCGAGATCGTCGTGCTCAGCAGCGACCCGACAGACATGGCGATCGTCTGCACGCCCGCCGCGGTGCGCGTCGTCGTGATCTGACCGCCACCAGGACGTGGGAAGCTCACATCGAGGTGGCGCCGGCGCGGACGCCCGTTCGTCGTCTCAGTGGAATGCAAACGGTCTCAGCGCCAGCTGGTCGGTGCCGTTTCGGGTTGGGCGAGAGACCACCTTGGTGACGTGCGCGTTGGCCTCGCTGAACGCCAGCACCTTCGGCTATGCTTCCGGCGGCCCAGGAGCACGGCGGGATCCGACACCATGCGCCACACAGCGTCGCGCTGGTGGGGATGGGGGACGAAGCTGGCGGCCAGGCCCGGTTCAGGGTCAGGTGCGAGCCGTCGTAGGAGGCGAGCACGGCGTCCGATTGAGAGCGGCGGCCGAGCCGATCAGGGTGTCGATCTCGACGGCGGTGAGAGTCCGCGTCACGAGGGCCTCGGCCTCGCCGGTCAGCTTGTCGTTGTGGCTGCGGGCACAAGAGCCCAGCCGCAGGAAGGCCCGTGGGACGCCCAGCCGGTGACCCGAAGGCGACGGCGTCGCTCACCCGGCGCGCCAAGCGCTATGGGCCTCGCCCGTCGTGCCGCCGGCCCGTTCATGCGCACTTGACACGTTCGCCTCGATGAACATCATCACCGCAGACGTACGGCTGGCTTCAGTCCAGCGGTCGGCGCCCGACCGTCTGGGTGCCGGGACCCCATGTGCCCGGCGGGAAGCTGCGAACGTTCATAAGCCCGTGGACGGCCAACAGCGTCTCGATGGCGGCGGAATCCATGAGTCGCCCGCCTGCGCGCGCGGTGCGGAGGCGGGCGAGGGCCATGCCAAGCTCACCCGCGCCGCCGAGGGTGCCCGTGAGGAGCCACCCGCCAGGTCGCAACGACCGGCAGGCTACGGCCAGCGTCGCATCGAGGACCGCGGCGGGGACGAAGGGTAGGGCGAACCAGACCAGGTCGAAGGCGTCAACGTCGTGGAGGTCCTCCGCGCCCATGGCGCGCAACTCGATGCGGCTTCCCAGTCCCGCATCGTTGACGTTGCGTCCTGCGAGCTCAAGGGCAGCGTCGAACGGATCGACACCGACGACGTGCAGCGTGGGCCAGGTGCGGCACATCGCGATCGAAAGGGCGGCCACGCCGACGCCGACGTCCAAGAATGCTGCCCCGGGCTGGTCAAGGCGGTCGGCGAGCCCGTCAAGGCCGGGGAGGATCACATCCCGCAAGACAGGCACCAGCGTCGCCGATGCGGCGCCCTGGCCCTGCAGGATACGCGGGTCGGCGTGTGCCCAGCCCTGCGGATCGGTTCGGTGCATCGAGCAGCTCGACTGCCTGCAGCAGAATGGTGGCGGCCAGGCCATTCACGAACTCCGCCTCTGCAGGTGTCAGCGCTGTGACCTCATGAGCTACGCCGAGCAGTGAGAGCACTTCGAGGACAGGCCCGGGATGTCCCTCGAGGGGCTTCCCCGCAGCTCCCGCGGGCACGGCCAGCGCTTCGGCCGACGCGCCAAGCCGATCCAAAACCGGCATCACCCGCTCAAGACCCATGTGCTCATCCTCGCTTGTCCGTCGGGTTACGCGGCCGACCCTACTGACGTCGGTCCTGGCGCGGAACCGACGGTCGGCCTCGTAACGCGCACCGCTGGCAGACTGTCGCCCATGGGCATGCGGGTGCTCCTTACCTCCCCGGCAGGGCTCGGCCACATCCACCCGATGGTGCCCCTGGCGCGAGCCTTGGTCGCCCGCGGCCACGACGTGCTGTGGGCCGCTCCGCCCGACGGCGTCGACCACGTCCGGCAGGCGGGGATCCGGGCCGTCGCCACCGGCGCGGCCGGGCTCACTCACCCGGCGGAGGTCGTCCGCCGCTACCCCGAGCTCCGCGAGCTCTCCCCGGCCGAGATGCCCAACGTGCTGTTCGGGAAGATGTTCGGCGCGGTGGCAACGCCGTCGATGCTTGCCGACCTGGCGGCGGTGGCACTCGAGTGGCGGCCCGACCTGATCGTGGCCGACGCGGCCGAGTTCGCCGGCCACATCGTCGCCGCCGAGTTGGGCGTACCGAGGGCGTCACCAAGGGCTTCGGCCCCGTGCTCCCCGAGCGCCGGGTGGCGGGAGCCGCCCAGGAGGTGGCGCCGCTGTGGCGGGAGCGAGGGCTCGCGCTCCGCCCGTACGGCGGTTCCTACGATCACCTCTACCTCGACATCTAGGCCGCCGGCGCTGCAGACTGAGCCGGCACCGCACATTTCCCGCTGCCAGCTCCTGTGTCCCATCTCGCGACACCGAGCGGTGCAGGGTCGTTGAAAACCGTGCCCATGGTGACGTACACGAGCGGCGCATCGGTCCGAGCCGTGGGCAACGGGACGACGGGTATGGCGAGGCCTCCATGCCGCTCTGATCGTCGACGCGCTGGGCGATCTGCCGGTTCGCACCCTCGTCGCTGTCGGCCCTCGGGCGGACCCTGCCACCCTCGGAACCCAGCCCGCGCACGTGCGCGTCGAGCGCTACGTGCCGCAGACCCGCGTGCTGGCCCACTGCAACGTGGTCGTGTCCCACGCTGGATCCGGCACGGTGCTGGCGACGCTGGCTCTGGGGCTTCCCCAGCTCTGCGTCCCTCAGGGCGCCGACCAGTTCCTCAACGCCGCCGCCGTGGCCTCGGCTGGGGCGGGTCTCGCCCTGATGCCGGGTGAGGCAACGACCGACGCCGTCCGCAACGCCGTCCTGCGCCTCCTCGACGACGCATCCTTTCGGACCGAATCGGGTCGGGTCAGCGCGTCCATCGACGCTATGCCGTCGCCCGAGGACGTCGCCGCCGCGCTGGAGGCTCTTGCATAGCGCGGCACACCGAATACTGTCCGTAGTCAAGCGATCCTGCCCGCCGATCCGTATGGGACCCACGCCCTCGACGTGAAGCTTGAGGATGGTAGGTCTTCGTGATCGGTGACGTCCGGCATAGTCCTTGCGACACGCGGCGTCGCTACGGCGTTTGGTTTCAGCGAACCGCGCCCGGCGCCGGGACGTCTGGGACGTAGGCGGCGCCGGGCCGGTCACTGACAGGAGTCAACATCGAAATGTCATAGGTGACGTCGAGCTCGTCGTCTCGGGGGCTGGTCCGGACCTACCTGGCGTCGCGCCGCGCCGCTCCCGCCGTC
>JBBSIS010000185.1:0-6450 GCA_038231955.1 Acidimicrobiales bacterium | reverse complement strand
TCCCGCAGCTCGTCGTTGACCGTCTCGCGATGGGCCAGGAGGTCGTCGAGCTCGAAGCGGCCGATGATCGACCGCAGGCTGGTCATGGCCACCCGCTGGCTGGCGAAGCGGAAGTTGTCGACCCCGAGGATGGCCTGTACCGGGTCGATCACCTGGAAGTAGACGACGGCGTCGACCTGGATGGTGACGTTGTCGGCGGTGATGGCGGCCTGGGCCGGGATGTCGACCACCTCGACCCGCAGGGTCACCTTCACCACCCGGTCGACAGCCGGGATGCGAACGACGATGCCCGGACCCTTCGCCCCCTCGCGGATGTGGCCGAGCCGGAAGAACACGGCCCGCTCGTACTCGGTGACGATGATGAGGATCGACGGGAGGACGACGAACAGGATGACGGCCACGATGGCGCCGGCGACGATGAGACCGATCATTCGGCCAGTCTGCCGCGAACTGGTCTCACGCAGTGCGATATCTGCACTGCGTGAGACCAGTTGCGGAAGGGGCTGCTAGTGCTGGGCCCTGATGGCGGAAACGGTCTGGGCCAGGGCGTCGGCTTCGAGGACATCGGCCATGACGCCGATCTGGGCGTCCCAGACGTCGTCGGGGATTTCGGCCTTCATCTCGTTTTCGAGGATGTGGTACGTGGCGAGGCCCAACTGGGCCCCGGCCAAGGCTCCTGCGTAGGAAGGATCACCCACCACCACCGTCTCGGCGGCGATGCCGGCGCTCTCCGGGTCGGGAGCACCGAGCAGCACGACCAGGTCGGCGGGCTCGTGGGTCTGGGTCAGCCGGAGGATGTTCTCCTGGCTCTGCAGGTCCATGGCGCCAGCGGCGGTTCAGACGAAGCACTCGGTGGCCACGAAGACCACCTCGGCCCCGGCGGCGATGGCGCAAGCGGCGATGGCGGGTCCGGAGATGCCGTCCCGCTCACCGATGGCGACCACTTTCTTGCCTTGGAGCATGTCACCCCCTCTTGTTGCGTTCGAGCAGCACGCTCATACCGTCGGACAGTTGGCACATCCGGCCGAGGAAAAGGCTCCCCTTGGCCAGGAGCATGACCTTACCGGCCCCGCCGGAGGGCGCCGTCAGGCGGTCCAGGGCGTGGGGCAGATAGCACAGGGCGGAGGCCAGATGTCCCTGGGTGGGGGCGAAGCCGGGCATGCCCCGTTCCAGGACGAAGTTGGCGATCGACGACGGGCCGCGTTCGATGTCGCCCCGTGCCGCGGCCAGGGCGCCGATGGTGCGGTAGTTGCGCTGGGGGACGTCGCCGGAACCCTGGGGCTCGGTGATCTCGGGGTTGTGCAGCTCGGTGGCGTAGTCGTCGACCTCGCTCATCGGGATGCCGTTGCGGACCAGGGGCTCGACGGCGAGGGCTTCCATCACCTGAGGCGCCGAGCCGCCCGCCGACACCCGGTGCCGGCCCACGACGTCGAGTCGGACCCGGGGCGACCGGCCGTCGTCGGCCTGCACGAGGGCGGCCGTCCCGCCCAGCACATCCTCCAGGATCGGCAGGTCGTGCGACAGGTGGCCCTGGAACTTCATCCCGAGCTTGGCCATGGATCCGCCGGCGATGACCGCCACCCGGTCGAAGACACCCGAGCCGACCAGGGCGGACGCCATGACCAGGGCGGGCACGGGTGCGGCGCAGAAGTTCTTGATGTCGGCGCCCGACGCCTCGGTGAGGCCGGCGGCCTCGGCCACCGCCTTGGCCAGGTTGCCGCCGCCGCGCTGGTAGCGGTCGCCGATGGCCTCCTCGCCACAGCCCAGCACGTAGTCGACCGATGCCGGATCGATGCCGCTGTTCTGGAGGAGATGCAGGAGGGCGAGGGTGGCGGTGGCCTTCGACGCCAGGTTGTCGATGAGGACGTGGGCGGCGAGTGAGTCGTCGTCGGCCTGGGCGCAACGCATCACGGCCCCGTCGGTGAGGCGCAGGGCGTTGGGCTCGGTCGCGACCGCCTCGATGTCGCCGACGGCCTTGTCGATGCGATCCACGTCGATGACTTTGGCCAGGGGGTGGGCCGACAGGGCGGCCAGCGCCCGCTCGGCCGTCTCGGGCGACAGGACGAACAAGCCGAAGTCGTCGACCGCAGCCAGTAGCCCGAGGAACTCGTCCTCGGGCATGATCTCGCCGAAGCGGCCGGTCCGGGTTGCGGCGACTGGCACGGCGACTGGCACAGCGGCGGAGGTCCACGGCCGGGCCGGCAGGTCGCGGGGGTGCACGTTGCCCAGCCAGGCCTGGTGCGGGGGGTAGGCGGCGGCGGCCTCGAAGCTGCGGAGGGCGGCGGTGAACCGCTGGGCTGTCTCCGCGTTCTTGGGCAGCTCGCGCCGGGGCTTGGAGCCGTGGCGGGCGAAGCTGGGGACGTGGGCCAGCACCTGGCTGGCCCCGGTGATGACGACGTCAGGCATCGATCGCTCCCATCAGTCAGGCACCTCGAACAGGGTGGGTTCGTGCACGGCGGTGGAGACGGCCTCGAGGGCACGCTCCAGCAGACGCCGGCGCCAGGCCCGCTCCTCGGCCGGCTCCAGCGACGGATCGCCCGCCGGGAAGGGGATGCCTCGTGTTGGCACGATTCGAGGCGCGCCCACCCGCTCGGCGATCGAGGTGAGGTTGCAGAGGAGGGCGGTCGGTATGCCGGCCCGTTCCAGTTCCTTCGCAAGCGTCGCCCCGCAACGCGTTCCCGTGCCTCAGGTGGCGGTGAGGATGGCGCTGCGGGCGCCCGACCGCCGCAGGTCGGCGGCCCACTCGATGCCGAACCGCCGGGCGTTGGCCACCGACGTCCCGTTTCCGGCCGTCACCAGGTACTCCTGGTGGAGGTGGCCGATGGCGCCCTCGCGCTCGAGCTGGCGGGCGGCGTCGAGGGGCAGGATCCGGTGGGGATCGGCGTTGGCCCACACCGTCGAGAAGCCGCCGTGGACCGAGCGCCACTGCCCCGGCTCCAGCTCGTCGAGCCCGGCCAAGGAGTAGCGCAGCCACTTGGTGGCCCGGGCCGACTCCAGCGCGCCGGGATTGTCGTCGGGCACCAGGGCGCCCTCGGTGAGGATGGCGAGGGTTGACGTCGTGAGGTCCTCGACCGGTGCCGCGGGGGTGACCTTGTCGAAGCGGGGGAGGGGCACCTCGGTGGCGTCACGGTCGCCGCCGAGCCGGGCGAGGACCAGGTCGACGGCGCGGGTGGCGGCGTTGCGGTCGGCCATGCGGGGCCGGCGGGGGATGAGACCGATCAGCCCGTCGGCCTCGCCGAGGAGGTCGCCGGCCAGCACCTTGGCCGCGGCGGCGGCGAGGGCGTCGAGCGCGGGGCCCATCAGGCGGGCGGCCTCCCCGCTGGCGATGACCGGTGCGGTCCCGGCCTCATCGAGGCCCGGGTTGTCGGGGTGCATGGCGGCGATGGCGTGCAGACCGGCCTCGGTGGCCGCCGCCGCCACCCGGGCGCAGGCCAGGCCGTAGCGACCACTGGTGAAGGCGGGGCCGGCGACGACCAGGTCGGGCTCGGCCGCCCTCAGCAGGGCGACGATCTCGGCCACGGCCTCGGGCCGGCTGGCGGCATCGTCGTCGCCGCAGGAGACGGTGGCGACGATCTCGTGCTCGGGCCCGAGCAGCTGGGCCAGCCGGCGCCCGGGCCCGACGGCGCCGGGCTGGGAGGCGGGTGCGGAGGAGGCGGCATCCTCCCCGCCCACGCCGGTGAAGAACTGGGTGAGGTAGTGGACGATGCGGGCCATCAGGCAGGCACCGGGCTGCAGGTGAGGTGGCCCCAGCCCAGGGGGCTGAGAGCGGCCAGGATGACCGCGGTCGGCAGCTCCATGGCTGCGGTGGCCGGGACGTTCAACAGGGCCACCTCGGCGCCGCCGAGCGCCCGCTCCATCTCCGGGAGGTCGAGGCGGGTGTCGTAGTTGCCGGTGGAGATCATGGCGGTGGCCTTCTCGGGGGCGACGACGATGGGCGGTCCGCTCCCGTCGGGCCCGGCCATCTCGGCGAACAGACCCACGGCGGCGATGCCCAGCTCCTCCAGGGCGTCCATCTTCAGGGCCATGTCGGCATCGGCGTTGCCGCCTCCCTCCTTGGTGATGAGCACCGCGTCGAAGCCGGCTTCGGCGCACACCCGGGCCGCGGCCAGGGACACCGCCTGCTTGTCGGCGGCGTTGACCGGTTCGGGGCACAGGACCACGCCGGCGAAGGAGACGTCCCGGCCATGGCGGGCCCGCAGGGCGTTCACCACCGGATGGTTCTGATGGGCCCAGGTCGGGTTCCGCAGCGACGGGTGGCCGAACTGGCCGCTGATCACCGCGCCCGCGTCGAGCTCACCAGGGTCGACGAGGGTCGGAGGCTGCCCGTTGAAGCTGCGACCGTGGACGAAGACATCCTTGAAGGCGCCCTGGGTCTGCAGGTTGGTGATGGTGGCCACGCGAGGCAGGCCGTCGACCGGCCCCGGTCCCGGCAGTTCCTCGACCTCGTCGGGCGGGGCGTCGAGCGCGGCCTCGGCCAGGTGGGCGGCGAGCACCAGTGAGCCCCGGCGCAGGGCGTCGTCGACCTCGGCCCAGTCGGCGTCGGGGGTCGGCGTGAACTCCACGACCAGGTTGTGGGTGGACCCGAAGGGCGACAGCGCCGCCGCGGGGCCGGTCATGTCGACGACTGCCTCCTGGGCTCGGGGCAGGTACCCGGCCACCATCACCGCCGCGCCTCGCAGCACGTGGACGGCGCCCTGACCGTGAGCCTCGGCGGGGCTGGACGGAGCGGGCACCGTCCAGCCCGGGAAGATGCCGGCGCCTCCAGGTCCCTTGGTGCGGGGTTCCACCACGTCGAGGATCTTGACGATCCGCACCGCGTCGCCCGGCGACGCCCAGGTGATCTTGACCTCGGCCAGGCAAGGAGAGGAGAGCAGCGCCCGGGCCTCATCGGCGGAGACGACCAGCTCGCCGTCGCGCCACGCTGTCGCAGGACCAAGGCTCACACTGCGTACCTGGTGGACGGCCCTGGTCAGCACATCGGACACGGTACCGCCAGGGGGGCGCCTTAGCCCATCCAGGCCAGTTGCAGCCGCTGCGGGCGGAACACCTGCCGGGGCGGCTCGGCCTGCAACACGACGACATGGTCGATGACGGTCGCCAGGAGCGCTCGACGCCGCTCGACCGACATGGTCGACCAGTTCGCTCTGATGGCCCGACCCGTGCCGGCCAGGAGACGCAGCGCGTCGAGTCGCTCGAAGCGAGCCACTTCCACGGCCATGGCGTCGGCCCGGCCCCTGAGGTTCCGTTTCAGCGAGAGCCACTCCTGGCGGCTGATCTCGCCCGACGCCCACATGTCGGCCAGATCCTCGAGCTTGCGCTGGTTGGCGGCGAGCATGCTCACTGTGGTGCGCAGGTCGGACTGGTGGCTGGAGGCGGGCGCGTCGTAGGCGGCGACCCGGCCGGCGAAGTCGTCGGAGTCGACGCGAGCGACGACCATGTCGAGGACGGCTTCGTCGGCGTGGTCGGCGGTGATGGCCGTCCCGGAGCAACCGCCGTGGGGCGGCCCCGGGCAGACATAGAGATCGGCGCCGCGCGAGCGCGGCATCCCTCGAAGTCCTCCGCCGCAGCGCCAGCAGCGCAAGAGCCCGGTGAGAAGGTATCGCCGGGTGGCGCGGCGGGGCCCCTTCCGTCGGGAGGCGTGCAGCGCCACCAGGCGTTGGTGGGTGTGGAGGTCGATGATGGGGGGGAAGCTCTGGGCCGCACCCTCGACGGCATCGTTGACCAGGCCGGCCAGGCGGGGCTGCACGAGAATGCTGGAAAGGGAGTTCACGCGCCACGGGCCGCCGCTGGCCGTACAGACCCCGCTCTGGTTCCATTCCTGGACGATCGCCGAAAGTGTCTCGCCATCGAGGATCCGGCGAGCGGCGTCCCGGAGCACGGAAGCCTCCGCGTCCACGAGACGGGACCGGTCCTGGGTGTGGCCGAAGCCCCGACGAGTCGAGAGCCCCGGGCCGGAGCCCTTGGTCGAGGAGCCCCGTGGTTCGCCGCTGGGCAATACGACGAGCGCCGGTCCCGGTGCGGTCTGCTCTCTCCCCGGCTCCAGGGTCTTGTCCCGCCTTTCAATGCCACTTGGTGGAAGCGGCCCACGCGCTCATCGGTTGTTCGGACCACTTGGCACCGGCGGATGAACACGGAGCGGGCGGCCCACTTGCGACCAGAGGGGCGAACCAGGCCGAGACGGAGAACCATATTTCCAGCCAGGATGAGGAAATAGCCTTTGGGAAACCCGCCCCGAGAGGGGTCGCCGTAAAAATGCACAGTGAAATAGTCCAGAGTTACAAGAGGGGTATTGCCACCGAGAGGAGCAACCAATACAGTGCCGACCACATCCAGTGGTACTCGCTTGGCCCGACCCACGTCGCCGCAGATTCGTCGCCGCCGCCGTTGCCCCGGGCCTGGCCCAACCTATGCAGGGGGGAAGTATGACGAAGCGGTGGCGGTCGGGCGATA
>JBBSIS010000184.1:0-6459 GCA_038231955.1 Acidimicrobiales bacterium | reverse complement strand
GAAACTGGTACGCGGCGATGTTCAAAGTGTGTCGAATAGGGGTTGGGGGTGGCGGTGGCGGCGGCGTATTCGTCAGGGTTCGCGATCGGTGGTGTGGATGAGTTGGGCGGCGTAGGTGGTCCAGTCGCTGCCGGCGTGGTGGGCCCATCGGACGGCGGTGGTGGGGGCGAGGCCGACGAGGTCGGCGAGGACGGCGGCGGGGAGGTGGGCGGCGAGGTGGGTGAGGGCGGCCCGCCGGGCCGGGTTGGTGTCGATGCCGTGACGTCGGAGTCGTTGTCCGAGCTGGTAGGCGGTGATTGGTAGTCCGGGGTCGAGGCCGGGGAACAGCCAGGTGGTGGCGGCCGGGGAACCGACACCGGTGTGGGGGCGGCGGGTGGTGGCGAGAAGGTTGAGGAGCCCGGCGAGCGGTTCGGGGATGTCGATGTGGGTGACGCCGAGGCGGAGCCGGGTGGTGTCGGGTGTGGTGGTGATCTGGTCTCGGGTGAGGCCGACGATGCGGGACAGCTGTTGGCCGTAGAGCAGGACGAGGGACCCGGCGACCCGGTCGGTGAGCTCGATGCTGTCGTCGTGGAGGAGTCGGCGCAGGATGGCCCAACGGGCGTCGCTGTCGAGGGTGGTGCTGAGACGGCGGGGTGGCCCGGGGATGGTGTAGCGGTCCATGAGTTTCCGCCCGGCGGCCCAGTCGACGAAGTCGGCGATCTGGTGGGCGGAGGGCGGCCCGGTGGTGAGCCAGGTGTCGATGTCGGTTTGGGTGCAGCTGCTCAGCTGGTGGCCTCGACGGTGGAGGAAGCCGATGAAGGCGATGGCGGTGTTCAGGCAGGTCTTGGCGTGTCGGGTCGGGGTGCGTGCGGTGTGGGCGGCCCCGGCGCGTTGGCGGGCGCGACGCAGGACCCGCCAGGTGGCGTAGGAACGCACGACGGTGGCCTCCTCGGGGTCCTCGACGGCGTGGAGGCGGGTGGTGACCCAGGTTTCGAGGCGGGCCAGGGCGTCGTCGCGGGGAGACAGGATGCCGTGGGCGGTGAGGAGGTGGCGCAGGTAGTCGGCGCCCCGGTGGCGGGGGTGGGCGTCGAGCGCCTCGTGGGTGAGCGGCACGGTCCCGGTGGAGAGCGCGGTGAGGATGGCGGCGGCGGCGCTGGAACGAAGCCAGTTGTGGGCGCTGTAGGGCTGGGCGGCGGCGGTGATCGCCTCATAGACCGGTTCGAGTGGGCCGCCGGGCGGGCCGATGAGCTGCCGGACCCGTTCGGCCAGGGCGCAACGGACGCAGGCGCCGTGGCGGTAGGGGCGGTCCTCGGCGCCACAGGCCCGGCAGACGGCGAGCTGGGCGACGCCGGCACAGTCGGCGCACCGCGACGCCGAAGGTCCGGGCGGGTCAACCAGCCGCCGCTGGGCCCCGCAGGCTTCACAGGTGCCCCGCCGGGCCAGGGCGGCCCGATAGCAGGGTTCGCAGACGGGGCCTTCGGGCCACCGCACCGTTGGCGGCCGGTCCTGGTCGCAGTGGGCGCATCGCAGGCTTCGGCGGGGTGAGCATCCGGCACAGACCGGGTGGCCCTCGGCCACGAAATGGCAGGGCCGTTGGCGTCGGCACACCCCGCAGGTGGCGGTCGGTTCCCGGTAGCAGACGTCGCACAGGTCGCCCAGCTCACCTCGGGCCCGGCGGGCGATGACCCGCACCCGGCCGCATTCCGAGCAGGTTCTTCGGGGGCGGGGGGCGCACGCCGCGCACAACGGAGCCCCGTCCCCGTCGCGGCCGGCGACCGGTTTGACGCCCCCGCAGGCCGAGCAGGCCACAGCCAGCTGGCGGCGCCGGCACATCGGGCACACCCCGCCCTCCTCCGAGACGGTCAGCTTCCGGTCGCTGCGCCCGCAACGTGCGCACGTCGGCTGGGGGATCACCGAGCCGCGGGCTCGGAGCTCCACGACCAGACGGCCCACCGCCGGTGGTGCGCCCACCGTGAGCGGCCCGGGGCCCTGAGCCAGCGCCTTGGCCAGCCCCGCCAGCGCGGCCGGATTGGCGGCGACTGCGTCGATGGCCGCGGTGATCTGGCCGACGGACAGGTCACTGTCGGCCTCGGCGACCCGGGCGGCGACCAGCTCGACCCGGCAACGCCGACAGGCCCTCTCCGAGCGTCGCACCTCGTGGCCGGCGGCGCAGCGGGGCCTGGCCGGGCTCACTGCTCCCTGTCGGGACTGACCCGGGCCCGCTGCGGTCGGATCTGCCGCACCGCCGCCCTGGTCCCCGCCGGCTTGGTCGCCGTCTCTGGAACAGCCTTCGGGCCAGTCGCCGGCCGGGTCTCGCGGATCGGTTCGATCAGCTCGGCCGGGGTGCACTCCAAAATGTCGCACAACGCCGCCAGCGTCATCAGGCTCAACCGCTCGGGGACCTTGGCCACCAGCCGGTAGGTCTGCTCACGTGACAGCACCACTCCCCGGGCCGCCAGCAAGGGCACCAGATCGGACGTGGCGAACATGCCCTGCTCGGCCATCCGCATCCGCAGATGCCACCGATATGACACCTTCACCTTGACCGCCCGCCCGCTCACCGCTCACCCCCCTCGCTCAAGAACGCCCGATCCAGCGCGGCCCGCAGCATCCGGTTCTGATGATCGGCTCCGACGGTGGTGTACACCGCCGTGGTCGACGCCCACGAATGGCCGACCTGGTGCTGGACGAACAACGGGTCGACTCCGTCCTCGATCAGATGCGAGACATAGGAATGCCGCAGGCAGTGCACCGACAGCTCAACGGGCAGACCGGCCGCCTGCCGCCACGCCGCGAACCGCTCATCGACCCGGCGGGCCGAGATCCGCTCGCCCCGTTCGGTCAACCACAACGCCGGCCCCCGGGCCGGGTCCCCATGCAACGGCCGCACCTGCTCCACATACTGGCCGAGGACGTCAGCCGCCCACGGCATCACCGTGGCCACAGCCCGCCGCCGGGGCGGGCTGCCCCGCATCGCCTTGCCATGCCGGACCTGGCACACCCCGAAACGGCCCAGCTCCGGCGCCGCCGGGTTCAACGTGAAGTCACCGACGTCCAGCATGGCCGCCTCCCGGCGCCGCAGCCCCCACCCGTAGATCACCTTCAGCAGCGTCGCGTCCCGGAACGCCGCCAGCCACCCCTTCCGCGGCGAACAAGCCGCCTCCTCCACCGCCGCATCGGCGGTGTCGAACAACACCTGCAGCTCAACCCGGGTCAACGGGCGCCGCCCGACCCGGCCCTCACGCTCAGCGACATGGACCGCCCGGTTCCGCTCATCCAACAGCTGGCACGGCGTCGCCCCCACCCGCTCCGCACACGCCTCCGCCCACCCGTAACGGGGATCGCACACGTAGCCCAAGAACAACGCCACCGACCCCTGATAGGAACGGATCGTCGAGTGCGCCCACTCGCCCTGAGCCACCCACTCGTCGACCTGCGCCGACGTCCACTCCCACGGCCAGCACCCCGTGAACTCCTGGAAGCGGCGCACGATCCGCTCCCGGCTCACCACGATCGTCACGCTCAACCGGCGAGCCGCGTGCTGACGCCGCCACCCCTCCAACATCGCCTCGAACAACGCCTCCTGCGGATGCAGCAGCGTCGCCCCCTCCACCAGAACCAACGCCGCCGAACCAGCCACCCTCCGCGCCAACCGGCACCTCCCACCCGTGGCGCCTGACCACCACACCGTGGCATCCGACGCAACCAAACCAGACACCACACCGTTGCATCAGAACCGGCTCAAGTGGTGGATACCCCACCTGACCAGGAGCGTTGCCGCGAACTCAACCCGCAGCCACCACAGCCGCCAACCCCAAACCCCAGGCGCCACGGCGATCGCGAACCATGCCGAATGATGCGCCAACCGCAACATCGCTCATTTCCCAGAGGGAGACGGCTGTGTGGCGCAGGTCGTGGATGCGGAGCCTGTCTAGCTCGGCGTCCTGCGCTCAACAGAGGGGAAGGCGTCCTTGTCCTCGGGTGGGAGGCCCAACGTGCCCACATCCCCTCCGCCCTGATCCGCTGTGAGCGTCGCTGATGCCCAGCTCGACGCCGGAAGTGCCCGGCCCACCCGGCCCGCAGGAACCCGGTCAAGGCTGCCCTGTCCTCAGTGGTGACGATGTCAACTCCGATGATCTCACGGCGCCGTCCCGCCGCACCACGCTGTAGCGCGTCGTCGACGACGATGGGGATCGATCGGCGAGCCTGGGTGGCGGGCTCCCGAGATCACAACGTGTACGCGTACTTGCACAAGATACCCTTGGAGAGCATGCTTGTCGGGTGAGCATCCTCGACATGGCCGACGGCGAGCTGGTCCTGCCCACCAGCGTGGCCCGCAGCGAGCTGACCAAGATCCTGGCGGCGTTCCGTGACCGCGGCGCCGCCGCTGGTCCCGTCCTCTTCGGCAACCACCGCAAGCCCGAAGCCGCAGTCGTGCCCTACGAGCTCATACGCCTCCTGGATCCCATCATTGAGGACCTCGTGATCGCCGCCCGGGTGCAGGAACGACTGGCTGAGGACAACGGTGAGCGGATCACCCACGAGGACGTCGTCACCACAATGGGCTGGGCGCCGGAAGTGGCGCCTGCACCAAAGGGGCGCTCCCGCAAGCCGACCAACCGCTGAATGGCCGGAAGACCAGGGCGGAGGCTCGAGTACCTACCCGCCGCGGTTGCCGACCTCAAGCGCCTGCAGCAGGACGACCCGGTCCTGGCCGCCGAAGCCGGACGCGTCCTGGCCGACATCGCCGCCGGGCGCCGAGACGGTGAGCCTCTGTCGGCGATGGCCGCCACCGGCGACCTGTCCGACTGCCGGAAGATCTACTTCGGCCACCGCAATCAGCCCACGCATCGCATCGTCCTACAGCAGCGGCCCGACGGAACGCTCGAGGTACTGCTCGTGGTGGCCGTTGAAGCGCGAGCCGACGCCTACGTGTACCTCCTCAGCGCCGAACGTCTCCAGCGATTGCCGCAACCACAGCAGCCGAACCTGGATCGCCTCCGCCAGGAGCGCATCGCACAGCGATCGCGGCGCCGAGGCCGATGAGCCCGTCGGTCAGTCCCGCCGAAGGCCTTGCCGGGTGACAGAGCGGACGCCGCGTGGGGCTGGCCGAGGGGACGAGGCGGCCGTCTGGCTCCTGGGGATCAGAGACGTGCTGCTCCCCGGCAGGCCGGTCGACGGCCCGCAGGGCGCTGTCGTCGACGGCCAGCAGGAGGAGCCGCTTGCCCGGTAGGAGCATCCGCGCTCCGGCCGGGGTCGGTCAGCACCACGGCGCCGGCGGCGGTGACCACGCAAAGGGGGCAGGCGGGGGGAAGAGCTCGACCAGGTCGGCGAAGCAGCGCCCGAGGGCCCGGGGCTCGTGGTGGACGTACAGCCGGCACCGGGTAGTGGCAGCCAAGATGGCCGCCACCGCGACGGCCAGCGCGGGTCTGGCTGTCGCCGCCCTCGGCGCTGACCCCGCTGATCGCGCTCCCATGGCTGGCCGCCGAGAGCGTCGAGGTGGCACCGCTGAGCGGCGATGTGGCCAGCGTGCTGGCGGGATCGATCGGATCGACGGTGCTGTACGGCGTGATCGGCGTCGGCCGCTGGCTGCCGGGCGGCGCCGCCGACGCCCTCGGCCGGGTGGCGACCCCCCGGGGCGGCCCCTGCCGGTGTGGGGGGGAGCGGCCCCTCTGGTGGGCCTACGTGGTGGGCGCCGCCGTCGTCGGCACCCGCTTTCGTCGAGGCCGACGTCACCTGAGCACGGCCGACCGGATTCGGGGGGTAGCTGCCGACCGAGCGGCCCGCTCGATCGCTCGCTTTCGCCCATGCTCGGAGCGGCCGGAGCGAGCGGCGCCGTGACGGTCCTGTGATCAACTACGTCCTCTGGTGGCACCCTCGATCCCCCTCGCAGGCCAATGAGCATCGAGGACACGACGCTGGTCGTCCGCTACCTCAAGGTGGCGCTGGCGGCCGCCCGGTCGGGCGACTTCACCGCCGAAAACGAGATCGTGGCCGAGGACGCCTCCTTCAACGATCCGGGATCGTTCGCCTCCTCCACCCGTTCCGCCCACCGCCGGCGCTGGCAGGCGCTGGTCGCGGCGTTCGCCGAGCTGGCCTTCGACGTCCACGACCTGATCGGCGCCGGCGATCGGGTGATCGCCCGGTGGAGCATGCGGGGAATCCACGGCGCAGAGTTCGGCGGCGTCGCCCCCACCGGCCGTGAGGTCGCCATGGCCGGCATCACAATCTACCGGGTCGAGGACGGCAAGATCGCCGAGGCGTGGTCGAGCTACGACGAGCTCGGGATGCTGGAGCAGCTGGGAGCCGTGCTCCAACACGATGACGGCGACGACGACGACCTGGACCCCGACACCGAGTTCGGGATGATCGTGTAGCTGGACGCGCTGCGCATCAGGACCTGGTGGCGGCAAGCCGGCGCCCTGCGGCTCCTACCGTGGCCGGGTACCCGTCGGAACGCCGATTCGGGCGCGTGGATCG
>JBBSIS010000183.1:0-6465 GCA_038231955.1 Acidimicrobiales bacterium | reverse complement strand
GATCTACAAGGACATCCCACAGTCCTTCGGCGTCGACAGTCCGATGATGCTCGAACGCCTGCTCTACGTGCTGGCCGCTCAGATCACCGGCTTACTGTCGCCCTCGAACATTTGCGGCGACCTCGGTCTCTCGCAACCCACCTTCGATCGCTATCTCTCGTACCTTGAGCAGGCGTTCCTCGTCTTCACGTTGCCCAACTACTCGGGACGGGAGGCAACCGTGCAGAAGCGGGGCCGGAAGCTGTACTTCGTGGACGGCGCCATCCGGAACGCGGCTCTCCAGCGGGGCCTCGCACCTCTCGACAATCCGACCGAGCTCGGCGCGCTAGTGGAAAACCTCGTAGCCGCGACGCTGCGCTCGCTCGCGCTCCACACCGGAGTGCGCCTCTACCACTGGCGCGACGGCAAGCACGAGGTCGACTTCGTCTTCGACCACCCCACCCAGCCACTCGCGTTCGAGATCGGTCTCTCGCCCGACCACACGCGCTCAGGCATCACAGCAATTGCCGAGAGGCACCGTCGCTTCCAGAGGAGGTGCTACCTCGTAGCGCCGCAGGCCGGAGTAGCACACCCCGACTCGACCGCCTCTGGCGTCGGTACCCTCCCGCTCGACCTCTTCCTCCAAGTCGTCGGCGCTCAGGCCGAGGCGGCGCTGGCTACCAGCCTGGGAGCGGCCGAGTAGCAGCCGAGGAGCGCGACCCCAAGCGCCGAACGGACGGCGGTGTCGCTTCCCTCATGCCCAGTGCTCGGCTCGGTACGCCTGAATCTCCGTCTCCGGCAGTGCCCTCGTCGAGTTGTTCATCCGGACGAAGAACACCTGATCGTCCTTGCTGGTCTTGGCCCAGACGGGGGTCGGGGAGGCGGCGACATCGACGCGGCAGATCTCGTGGCCGGCGTGGACGGCGATACGGGCCCGGGTTCCCTTGCTGTCGCGGATGTCGTCGAGGAGCTGCTTGACCTCTTGTTGGCCCCATCGGTACCCGCGTTGGTACGCAGGACGAAGAAGTCGCCGCTGATGTCACCGACCGCCAGGGTGCTGAGCTGGCCGACGTCGTCGGGTACAGCCATTGTGTGATCCACCCATTTCCCTGGCGCTGCGGGTAGCCCTGGTCAGCCGTCGTCATGGGTCATCCCCACCGTGGCGGTTCCACGTCACGGCAGCAGGTTTGGGCCGACGCGACCCGGCGCTTCCTGGCCGGTGACGTGAACGTGCGAACTGATGCCCCGTTGCCTTCCCGTCGTAGCACCGTCCGAATCACCGAGCAGGTGACATTCTTGTATCGAGAGACCTACACTCTCGTTCATGTTGGAGCGAGACCGGCTCGATGAAGCGCTGGCCACACTTGGCGCGCTCCTGGAGGAGCGCGGTGAGGCGATCGGCGTGCTCATCGTCGGCGGCGGGAGCCTGCTCCTGCTCGGCGTGGTCGAGCGACCTACTGCCGATGTGGATGTGGTCGGATTCTCCACCGCGACCGGATACGCAAGGGCTGACGTCCTTCCCGATTTTCTGACGACGGCCGTCCGTGAGGTCGGGGACGCTCTCGGACTCGGCGACTCATGGTTCAACACCGGCCCTGCCGGCCTGGCCGAGTTCGGGCTGCCGCCCGGGCTGGAAAGAAGAGCGACAGTCCGCACCTACGGAGGGCTTGAGGTCCACCTCCCGGCGAGAGAGGACCTCGTCTGCTTCAAGCTGTACGCCGCCGTCGACCAAGGTGAGCGCAGCAAGCACTTCGCCGATCTCCGTAGCCTTACGCCGACGCCTGGACAGTTGCTCAACGCCGCCCGGTGGACCAGGACGCACGATCCGTCGCCCGCCTTCCGGGGGGAGTTGCAACGCATCCTCAGCCTTCTCGGCGTGGAGGTGCTCGATGGCGACCTCTAGGCGACGCCGGTCGCCGGCGACCTTCGCCGACCAGTCGCTGGCGCTCGCATGGGGAGCGTGGACCGAGCTCGGCGTGTCTGGCTGGACCTCGACACACGCCGACTGGGCAGTCGATCCCGAGCCGCTGATCCTGTTCACGGCGTGGCTCGGAGACGCCGACCCACGGCTCCGCGATGAAGCCACCGACTGGTGCGTACAGAATTGGCGCCACATCTCGAAGGCTCGGCTCAAGAACCTCCTGCGCGAGCAACCCGACGGCGTCGCCGAAGCCTTCGGTGAGTTCGCAGCCACGGTGAGGACTCATGCTGGGGTGAGCTGGCCCGGAGCAACCCATCCCCGGCCGTACGTACCCACCGGCCGTTCGACGCTTCCGCATCTCGATCGGCCCTCCCTGGTATGGCTCCGTCTCCGGGCGATGTTCGGCGTCGGCGCACGGGCCGAGATTCTCCGCTGCTTCCTTGCCCAAGGCGCCCGCGCCATGAGCGTTGCAGGGCTCGCGGCCGCGACCGGCTACACCAAGCGGAACGTCGCCGAAGAATGCGACACCCTCGATCGCGCCGGCGTTCTCTCCGTTCGGGCACAAGGGAATCGCTTCTATTACTCCCTGGCCCGTCGAGCCGAGCTAAAGGCATTCGTCGGCGAGATTCCTGCGATCCTCGCTGACTGGACGGCGATCCTGAACATCACTCGGGAGCTTGTGGCCCTCGAGAGGCGGTCAACGGATGCTGGACTGACGACACTCCCGGTCCACGCCCGCAAGACCCTGCGACTAGTCAGGCACGACCTCGACGAGCTTGACATCAAAGCACCGCCCGAGAACATCGAGGCAGTTGATCTCTGGCCCGCCCTCCGCCGGCTCGGCCACGTGAACCTCGGAGCGTGGTCCATCGGTCATTGGCCGTCTGAAGACCGGGACGAAGCGGGGGAACTGCGTTTACAACGAGCCTCCTCGTAGGCGTCCTCCGTTAGATAGATAGCTACTTCGACCTGAAACAGTCGAGTCTGAAACCGTTGTGCCCGCAACGGTTTCCGCCTCTGAGGATCCACCACTTTCGGCCCGAATGTCGTCAGGATGGCCTCAACCCCTTATCGCAGAAGGGATTGAGACCATCTTGATCCGTACCGTAAGCCCTTCGCCCACCCTCTGGGAGTCGGTGATCCCCCAGTGCCTCATGGGCCTGCCCGGAAGCCGGTCGTATATACGGACTTCTTGTCCGTCCCCAGGAGTTTTGCAAAGAAGTCATCGACCGGCAGGTACTTCGTCGTTGAAGGCTTCTCCCGGTCCGCGCGATCAGTTGGGATCAGTGCCCGGAGGTTCTCGCGCCTGCCCACGACTCAAGACCGTACTCACTCCGGGGATCCTGTTGCACTGGTCGAGGGTCGCCGCGGCCGCCGGCAACTCACGCCACGGAGAGCTCGTCGTTCATGTGCGCAGCGTGCTCCGAAATGTCGTCGAGAAATCCTTCGGCGAATCGCAGAGTTCCTCGATGTGCTTTTGACAGAAATCCCGCCGCGCCCCGAGCGGACAATGATTGCGCCAAGTCGATGTCAACAACGTCCGAGAGGTGCTGGTATGGCTCGCAGGTTGGCCACAATGACAGGTTCACACCCCATACTTTGCCCTTCGCCCCAAATGCTGCCGTCGGCCAGCGAGCGCCCTCCTGCTTCGCTCCCCCCTCAAGGATCGGATCGCCAGGCTCGCGAAGTCTGCGACCTAGCCACTCGGACACTCCGACGCTGACCGCGTTGCCAACCAGCTTCCAGCGGGGACCCTTTCGAGCCGAGAGCCCCTCGGCGGGCTGAGTCCACCCAGCCGGAAAGCCCTGCATGGTTTCGGCCTCTTCGATGCCCGGCACCACTATTCGACGGCCAAGCGCAGCAGCCGGGTACCATATCGCCGGGGGGAAGGGATGCCGATTGTCGAGCCACCCTTGAGTGTCGGGACGGCATCTCTGGCCCATCCGACACCACGAAGCCCCTCGGTCCAATAGAAGCCGAAGCAGTCTTCGGCGTAGTGATCAAGGTTTGGTTCACCACCTGCAGGCCGACGAGGGTCTGCCCATGACCCTCGCGGGCCCGCTAACCAGCCCGCCCGGTCCCCGGCCCTTGAGGCCCTGAGCCGCCCTACAACGCCTTCCCTCGGTGGGGCCGCAGGCCCGAAATTGGCAGGCCTCCTGGGCCTCTGCGCCCCTGGGTGGCCCTCCCGATCAGGTGTCCCGTGAGGCTGAGACTGCGGCCCTGGTCGGCTACCGGCTGTCGAGGGCCAGGCCTCCGCCTTCGGCCTCAAGCCTGCCCGGACGCCAAGTGGAGCCGAATTTTCAGGACCGCTGGCAACCCATGTGAACGATCGCGTCAGGCCCTGGAGCGGTTGCGCTGCGATCCCTGAAGTTGGCCCACGTAGTCGGCTATCGGAGGACCGAACGTGCGTAGCGCCGCACCGAGCGCCGTCGACAGGGCGCTTCCCGGCCAGTCCGGAGGCAGGAGATCGGGTGGGAGCCCGGGATCATCGGTGATCGCCTCGTAGATGGGCAGTGCGGCTGCGGCCAACTCCTGCACGGCGAGCGCTCCTGTCGGCAGGGCGTCCCTGGCCCGCTCGGTTGCTGCGACGGCTCGTTGGGTCACTGCCCGGTAACGCTCCGACAGCTCTTCGAGCCGCCACAGATCAGCAGCCACCCGACGCGTGTCGGCTTGGGAGAGTTCCAGGCGGGCCGAGACTAGCGATGCGTCGCTGGGAACGCTGCCGAGGACGGACGCGAGTTCCTCCCTGCGGTCACTGGGGGCGATGAGCAGCCCCGACCGAAGCGTGCGGTAGCCGGCCACCGTGGCCACCCGGCGAAGCTCGTCCCGAAACGCCCGCTCACGCTCGGGGACCGTAACCAGCAGGGCGTGGAATGCCCCGTCCCAGTGCGGCCCGGACCCGATGAACTGGTTGCGGTGTCGCTCGTGGGCAACGAGCGCGGCCGGGGATGGCGAGTAGGCCACGGTGCGCCCGGTGCGTTCCGAGGTCAGCCATCCGGCCCGGCGCATGCGCAGCACCGTCGAGCGCGCCGCCGCAGCAGACAGACCGAGATCACCGAGCAGGTGGATCAGCACCGGGCCGGCCAGCGCTGCGCCCGGAGGCACTCCGGCCAGGCCTAGGGCAAAGAAGACGCGCCCGAACGATCGGCCGCCCTCGGGAGCGGGTTCCTCGAAGTGTGTGTCAGTAGTCACGATCGTGCTAAGTATGCACAATACACGCACGTTCTACCCGGGAGGCACCATGGCGACCACCGACACTCAGGCGCGACAGTCCGGTCCGAACGTGAAGGCGTGGCTGCCCGAGATGGTTGTCGATGCCGTCCTGCCCTACGCCACATACCTGGTGCTGCAAAGCCAAGGCGTGGGCCCCGTGGCGGCATTGGCGGCAGGCGCGGTGTTCCCTGCCGCCTTTGTGCTTTTCCATTTCGTCCGAAGCCGCCAGGTGGACGGCTTCGGGCTGGTGGTCCTGGCCGTCATCGCCGTTTCGGTGGCCTTGGCCCTTACGTCAGGAGACGCCCGCTTCGTACTGGTCAAGGAGTCCATCTTCACAGGGGCGATCGGACTGGCCATGCTCGGATCTCTGGCGGCCCGGCGGCCGGCGATGTACTACTGCGGGCGCAAGTTCGCCACAGACGGCACGCCCGAGGGCCTGGCCCGCTGGGAGAGCTACTGGGCCAAGTCGGCGATGTTCCGGCACTCCAATCGGACCATGACAGTCGTGTGGGGCACGGCCTTCATGGCCGAGGCGGCGGTTCGGATCGTGGCCGCCTACACCCTGTCGACATCGACGGTGGTGGGGCTGTCCGCCATCGTTCCCCTCGTCGTCATCGGCCTGCTGATGGCATGGACCGTCGCCTACGGGAAGCGGACCCGCCCGATCAGCCGGGCCGAGGTCGTCGCCTTCGATGCTGGCACGCCGTGACGCCGGCCGCGCCGATCGCGTCCGTCGCTCTGGGCGCCGGTAGGGATCGAGCCGCAGGTCTGCTTCTCCTTGTTTCGGTGGCGACGCCTACGTACTTCGCCTGGGTGCTGAACGTCCCGGCGCTTCTCGTGTCCTGGCACTGCTCGTCGTCCCCCGGATGACGATGAGAAATCGACCCGGAGCGATCGTGGTTCCTCGGTGACTTGGGGAGGCTCCGACCTCATGGCGGCACTCGGAATCGTTCGAGAGTGACGGCCCACGTCGGGCAACGTCTGCAGAGGGTCGGCTCGCCGCTGCGATCCCCTCCCGAAGTCGGGATCCCTGCGCCAACTCGCCCCACAGCCCGTCCCCGAGGCCGAAGAGCGACTCGACAACCAGATGGGGCAGATCGTGGACGGCGTGGACGGGAACCCGATCGGACCCGCGGTCCCGGATCAGGTAGGTGCGGTCCTGCTCACCGGGCCGGCTGGCCTTGACCATGACGACCTGCATGGTTCGACCGTCGCACAGGATTGGCAATACGACAAGCCCGGGCCGGCAGCCAGGCGGGTCTCTCGTGGACGACCGACTCGGGCGACCTACAAGGTGGCTTGAGATGCCGCCCCGATGACTGGGGATCGGGCGGGTGGACTGGTCGGACTCG
>JBBSIS010000182.1:0-6552 GCA_038231955.1 Acidimicrobiales bacterium | reverse complement strand
GCTGGAGCAGCGGTGGATGGCCTCGCCCTCCCATCGCCACAACATCATGACCGGCGCCTTCCAACGCATCGGCGTCGGGGCCTGGACCGACGAACGGGGGTCCTGCTGGGTCCAGGTGCTGTTCAGCTCCTGACCCACCCTCATCCGCGGCGCCACGGAGGCCGGATTCGCAGGGAGGAGAAACGGCGTGCAACCGGCAAGGCTATGGGCGCGGCTGCTCGGGCTGGAGGAGGTGGTCGTCGAAGCCGTCGAGTTCCACGACGACGAGGAGTGCGTCGTAGTCCCGGTGCGCCTTCCCAAGGCGACGAAGCGACGCTGACTCACCTCCCTCCCATGTCAAGCCCTCCGTTGTGGGGATGGCTGTTCGTGTGTGACGCGTTGGTGGAGATACGGGCACCGGTGGCTCGGTACGCGCTGGGCTTCAATGCCTCGCTGCTGAGCGGGGCCGATGCCGGCGTGGTCATGGAGGTGGCCGGTGCGGTGGAGGCCATGGCCGCGGTGGTCAAGGCCCTGGCCGGGGTGCGGGCCGGTGAGTGCGGGACGTGGAAAGAAGCCGGGGACCGCTCGGCTGCCCATCACCTGGCCCGGCGCAGCGGCATGTCAGTGGGCCTGGCCACCGAGGCCCTGGCCACGGCCCGGCGCCTGTCGGGACTGGCGTTGCTGTCTGCGTCGGCCCGATCGGGTGCGCTGTCGGCGCCGCAGGTAGCAGCGGTAGCTCTGGCCGCCGAGGCCCTGGCCGAGCTGGCCCGAGGGGAGGAGGCCGAGGCCCGGCCGTCCGGCGCTGGGCCGGCTGGGGGCGGGCCGATTGGGGGCGGGCCGGCTGGGTCTGGGTCTGGGCCGGCCCCGGCCCGTCGTGGGCGGTCCCGGCCCAAGGTCATCGCCCGGGTCGACCTGTTAGCCCTGCTGCGGGGGCGGCCGGTGAAGGGCGAGTGTGCGAGCTGGCCGGCTTCGGCCCGGTGGCGGCCTCGGCCATCCGCTATCTCATCGACACCGCCGATCCCTTCCTCGCTGCGGTGGTGACCCGGGGCGAAGCGGTGGTCGGGGTGGCGCACTTGGGTCGGCGGGCCATCGAGTATTGCCGCGCCGCGAGCTGGTTGAGCGCAATATCGCTCCGCTTCACCACACCAGCCAACCAGGCGGGTGCGACAGTCCGGTTCTTCGGGCGTCCAAGTACCGTGGTGGTACTCCCAGGCCCGAAGAAGGCTCCGCTGCTCAGCAGACAGCGTTGGAATGGCTCTATCCGAGCTGTGCGGTGGAGGGCTGCGGGTCGATGGCCTTCTTGGAGAACGACCACCGAGTGGACTGGGCCGCCAGCCACGTTACCGTCTTCGATCTCCTCGACCGCCTCTGTGGCCATCACCATTCGCTCAAGACCATCGAGAACTGGGCCCTGGTCGATGGCAGCGGCAAACGGGCCTTCGTCCCTCCCGACGATCCTCGCCATCGGCGACAAGCGTCCGCCCACCAGCCGCCGAGGGCGGCGCGACGGCGCGCGTCAGGCGGAGCCGGCCGACGGTGAAGGCCGCCCGAGGGTCAGCTCTTCTGGGCTTGACCCTTACGGGCGCCGTAGCGGCGCTCGAAGCGCTCCACGCGACCACCGGTGTCCACCAGCTTCTGCTTGCCGGTGAAAAAGGGGTGGCACTCGTTGCACAGCTCGGACCGCAACTCGGGCTTGACCGAGCGGGTCGTGAAGGTGTTGCCGCACGAGCACCGGACGTTGGCGGTGACGTAATCGGGGTGGGTATCAGTCTTCATCGTGACCCCATCCTACCTGCGTCCCGCTCACTTCGGTGCCGCCGGCGTGGCCAACCCTCAGCTCGGCGCTTTGGCGATCTCGGAGAGGAACTCGTCGTTGCTGTTGGTGTGCTTGATCTTGTCCATGAGCAATTCGAGGCCGGCGCCGGGCTCGAGGGCGTTGAGGACGCGACGCAGCTTCCAGACCTGGGAAAGCTCGGTGCGGTCGAAGAGGAGCTCCTCATGACGGGTGGAGCTGGCGTTGACCTCGAGGGCGGGGTAGATGCGGCGCTCGGCCAGGCGACGGTCGAGGCGCAGCTCCATGTTGCCGGTCCCCTTGAACTCCTCGAAGATCACCTCGTCCATCTTGGAGCCCGTCTCGATGAGGGCGGTGGCCAGGATGGTGAGCGAGCCGCCCTCCTCCAGGTTCCGGGCCGAGCCGAAGAACTTTTTGGGTGGATAGAGGGCATCGACAGACAGGCCGCCCGACATGATCCGGCCCGTACTGGGCGCGGCCAGGTTGTAGGCCCGGGCCAGACGGGTGATGCCATCGAGGACGATGACGACGTCGTTGCCCATCTCCACCAGGCGCTTGGCTCGCTCGCTGGCCAGCTCGGCCACCTGGGTGTGCTCGTCCGACGGGCGGTCGAAGGTGGAGGCGATCACCTCGCCCTTCACCGACCGCCGCATGTCGGTCACCTCCTCGGGCCGCTCGTCGACGAGGAGCACCATGAGATGGACCTCGGGGTTGTTGGCCTCGATGGAGTGGGCGATCTGCTTCAGCACGGTGGTCTTGCCCGCCTTGGGGGGCGAGACGATGAGGCCGCGCTGGCCTTTGCCGATGGGCGAGACCAGGTCGACGATGCGGGCGACCATGTTGGCCGAATCGCCCGGCACCTCGAGGCGCAGCTTCTCGTCGGGGAACAGCGGCGTGAGGTCCTCGAAGCGGGGCCGCTGACGGGCCTCGTCGGGCGTCATGCCACTCACCGTGTCGATGCGCAGCAGGGCGGGGTACTTCTCGCTACTACCGGCGGGACGGCTGGCGCCCTTGATGGTGTCGCCCTTGCGCAGGCCGAAGCGCCGGACCTGGCTCAAGGAGACGTAGACATCGTCCGGCCCGGCCAGGTAGCCGTCGGTACGCAGGAACCCGAAGCCCTCCTCGCGCAGGTCGAGCAGGCCCTCGACCGGGACGGGCTCGCCCTGGAACTGGGTCTCGCCCTGACCGGCCCGCTCGGGCTGGCCCTCGCGGTCGCCCCGCTCACGGCCCCGGCGACGGCGGCCGCGGCGGTTGCCCGGGTCGTTGGCGTCGAAGGGCTGGGCGCCGCCGGGTCGGTGGTCGGGGCGGCTGGCAGCGTCACGCTCGTGCGAGCGATCGTCGGTGCGGGCGGAGGAGCCGTTCTCCTGGGTGGAGCCGTTCTCGGTGGGAGGGCCGGACGCGGTGGCAGGCGGGGCCTGGGGCGCCTGGGCACCGTGCGTCCCGGGGCCGGCGTCAGCGCTGCCGCGACCGGTGTTGGCTCGGCCATTCGTGACCGGGCGGCCGATTCCCGTCGACGAATGGGCGGTGGCAGCCGGCCCGGCCATGGCCTCGCTCGGCGCCGCCTCATGGGCCGTGTCGCCCGCGGCGGCCATGTCGGCATCGTGGCCTTGCTGGGTGTCGTGGGCCGCCACATCGGCGCTCCGGTGCCCCTTGTCGGCCACCGGCAGCTCGGCCTGCTTCGACGTCGCCGCCAGTCCGCCGGGGGCGCCCGCCTCGTCGGTGACACCCAGGACCGAGCCGTTGGCCTTGGCCGCCGCCGCAGCCGCAGCGGTCACCCGGGGACTCCGCAGCCGCTTGGGCTTCTCCTCCGACGCCGTCTCGATCCCCGCCACTCGCAGGATGTGGTCGATCAGGGTGGACTTCAGGGCCCGGGGCGACGCCTTGACCCCCATCGCCTCGGCGATGACGACAAGTTCGTCCCGCTCCTTGCGCTCGAGCACCGACCGCTCGAGTGGCGGCTGCGACATGCTCATCGATCGGCCGCCCGGGCTGTGTCCATCGATCGCTCACCTCTCGGCTCGCTCATGCTTGCCTCCAAGGGCTGGGCAGTGCTGGCAGGCCGGAGGTGCGAGAAGGGCCGGCGTTGCGGGTGGAAAGGCCCCCGTCACCGGCGGGCCAGGCGTGCGACCGACCGGAAGGGTTTCTACCGCCGGGTTTGGACGGTGAATGTCGCACGATTCCTGCGGCTTCGATACTGCGTGTTCAGCGTAGGACCGACTCTCCGCCGTGAAGCTGCCCGCCGGGAGTCAGCACCACCAGCATACAGCCATCCTCCCCGAGGTGGGCGGCGTCACCCGCTATCCGGCGGCGCCGGGCACGGCGTCGATGGCCTGACCCACGACCAGATCGATGATCTGGGACAGGGTGGCGTCGAGGTTGTAGGAAGGCACGATGGCCACCCCGTGCTGCAGGGCCAGCGATTTCACGTAACGCTGCATCTTGCGGATGTTGTCGAACAGGTCGAGGTAGCGCTCCGACGGCCGGTTCCGAGCCTCGCGGGCCCGCATGACGAAATGGCTGCGGTGCAGGTCGGCCTCGTCGACGGTGACCACCAGGGGCACGACCACGGCCTTGCCCTTGAACCGGGCGTAGTCCAAGAAACCGGGCACCAGGTGAGCGCCTTCCAGGATGAGGTCGGTGCCCTCGTCGATGGCCCGCTGGATCAGGGCGTCAATGCCGACGCTGACGGCCGACGTCTGCTCCCGGAAGCCGATGACGACCGGATCGGCGCTGGGAGGCAGAGGGTGACGCACCAGGCGGGCGGCGTCGAACGACGACGTGTGCAGCGTGGGGAACAACTCGGCGGTGAACATCGAGCGCATGACCTCCCGCACGGCGTCGGTCGGGATGACCCGGGTGATGCCCAGCCGGCTGGCCAGCATGGTGGCGATGGTCGACTTCCCCACGCCGGTGGCCCCGCCCAACAAAATCACCAGGGGGATGTCGAGGCGCTGGACCATCTGCCACTTGGCGAACAACTCGGCGTAGCGGTCCCCCACTTCGGCCCGGATGACCTGCAGGGCCAGGTTGTTGAGCTCGTCGCGCCGGATCGAGGGCGCGCCCAACTCCTCCAGCCGGTCCTCGATCACCTCGGCCACCGCAAACGCCCGCGCCGGCGACAGGCCGGTGGCCATGATGGCCGAGGCCATCAGCCCCTTGGAATACGGCAGCTCATAGGCGTCGTCGCTGACGACGACGTGGCGATGGGCCATGGATGTCACGGCAGCACCCGTGCGCCGAACCGCTCGTCGGCCTGCGCCGTGACCCCCAGGGCCATGTCCTCGAAGGAGACGTCGCCGTCGACGGTCACGACGCGGTTGTCACAGAACACGACGTCCATGTGCCGCTCCAAAGCCACCCGCGCCGCCACGTCGACCCCTGCCGCCTTGAGTTCCACCAACAACACCTCTGCCTCGTTCATGTCGGCCAGGTCGGCGTTCAGTGCCGGGCGCTGGGCCAGATGGTGCGACGTACCCACCACGGTGCAGCCGTGATGGAGCTCCAGGTGGGCGGTGAGCACGCGCCCGGCTGCTGCAGGAGCGGTGGTGACGTAGTACACACGACGACCCGAGATCGGCTCGAGCGGCGAGGGCCGCAGCACTGTCCGCACCACGCCCGCCCCCGGCGTCAGGGCCTGGACAGCGTCGAGCAGGTCGACAGTTGGTCGTTCCGCCATGGTAACGACAATCAGATCGGCCAACAAGAGGCGGTAGGCGCCGAGGTACCCGGTGACCAGCTCGGGGTCCGCGGTGGCGGGGACGACGCAGACGGTGACGTCGGCGTGCACCGGCGGGATGGCCGCCCCGCTCCCCTCCAGAATGAGCAGGTCCTCGGGGCGGGCGTTGGCCAGCTCCACACCGGCCGCGAAGGTGCTGTCGACCGGGGCGCCGGCCAGTCCCCCACCGCAGCGGCGGGTGCCGACGGTGGCGACCCGGGCCATGAGGGCGTCCTCCAGGTGATCGCTGGCCGCGTGGCGGCCGGAGGCGGCCAGGGCCACCAGGCCTGCGGGCGAGAGGTCGAACCTGGTCGGGTCGATGAGCTCGGGCTCGGGGGGCCCGCCCCGGCCCATGGCCACGACCACCGGGGGGCGGCCGGCGGCGACCAGGGTGCGGGCCAGGTGGGCGGAGACGGCGGTCTTGCCGGTGCGCTTGCCGGTGCCGATGACGGCCACGGTGGCCTTGGTGGCCACCCGGGGCCGGGGCGGGGGGTCGAGACGGAAGTCCGCCCCCTGATATGGCACGCCGGCCCGCAGCACCTGGGCGGCCAGGCGCAGCCGGCGACGGGCGTCGACCACCGGTTCGTCGGAGAGGTCGACCACGATGTCGGGCCGGAACCGGTCGAGGGCGGCCATCACCGCGTCGAGGGCGGTGGCGCCGTCGACCACGGGGACGCCGATCTCCAACGGTCCCGCCAGCTTCTCGCCCCCGCCCAACAAGGCAGCGCCGATCACCTGCGCCCCCGGGATGACGCTCGACAGATGGTCGATGGCAGCCAGGACGACGGGGGGGTAGTGCTCGCCGTCCACGAGGACCAGGACCCGACCCGCCGTCATCGAACTGGGCTCACTCAATGTCGCCAGGCGACCTTGCACGAACCCGGTTGCCTCGGGAAACAACCGCCGTCGTCACGGCCCCTGGGTTATGAGGTGGTTCATGAGGGTGTGGGCAGGCACCGGCGGGCAGTCGGCGGTTCCCGCCTCGGTGTAGACGCCGCCGGCGCCGTCGACCTCGGAGTCGACCAGCATGTAGGGCACCGAGTCCGACGTGTGGGTGCGCAGGGCG
>JBBSIS010000181.1:0-6599 GCA_038231955.1 Acidimicrobiales bacterium | reverse complement strand
CCACCACCGCCGCCGCCATCAGCCGTCGCTCCCGCTCGTCGAGCAACGGCAAGGTCTGGGTGAAGAACCGCTTCAAGTTCTCTTCGCCGACCTCCACGACAACACTGTAGACCGCGCGACTAACTTAGGCGCGGACCCTTGCCCGGGTGTACTTCGGCGCCCACTGGCCCACCGATGTCCTCGGCGGTTGGATCCTCGGGGCACTGTGGCTTTCGGCCCTGCTGACCCTGGCCCGGGCCGTGCCCGCTCTTCGCAAGGCCGAGCCCTCGACTGGGACTCCCGGAGAGGACCATCCTGCTGCGCCCCTGGGCGGCTCAGCGTCGTGACGGAGGGCTCGCCCCTGGAAGCACGAGCGCGGCAACGCCAACTCGGCACCCTGTACGCAGCGGGCTTCGTCACCGCGTTCGGCGCCCATGCTGTGGCGGCCAACCTCGGGCGCTATGCCCGCGGGCATCACGCGTCGCTCATGGAGTTGGGGATCCTGCTCGCCCTGTACGACGGGGCGGAGGTCGTGCTCAAGCCCGCCTTCGGGATCCTGGCCGACCGAATCGGCCCCCGCCCGGTGCTCATCGGGGGCCTGGTCGGGTTCGCCCTGGCCTCGGCCGCGTTTGTTCTGGCCGGCGAACCGGATGCGCTCGGCCTAGCCCGACTGGCCCAGGGGGAATCGGCCGCCGGCTTCTCCCCCGCGACAGGGGCGATCGTTGCCGCCCTCGGGGGAAAGAAGGGCCTGGGGATTGGCGTCGTCATCCGAGGAGGGGAGGGCGCGTACGCATCCCCGGTGCGAGGGCTGCGTGTCGCAGGGCCGACATCGCGGCTTCTGCCGTTGTGCATGGTCCTCAGCGCCTGCACTTCCTCGCATCTGTCGGCGAAACCGGCGACGACGGCGGAGGCCACCTCGACCACCGCAGCCTCGACTTCCACCACGCTGATCGGCACGACCACGAGGGCGGCTGCCTGCCAAGACAAGCACCTCGGCCGAACCACCGCTGGTCACCCAGCTTCCACCTCCAGCCAAGACGTGCGGCGTCGAGCGGTGGGCAGTCAAGACCGGGATGGACCCCGACGCCGCCGAGGTGGACCAGGCCAACGTGTTTACCTCCAGTGTCGGGGAGCTCTCCGCCCTTCCTGCCCTGCGCACCCGACGGCCCGGGTCTCCCCGACCGAGACGACGGTGTTCTCGGTCCATGCCACTCTCACCAAGTTCAGGCTCGAGGCCGCCGACTCGGACTATCACCTCGTCCTCGACGACGGGCAGGGTCGGACGATGATCACGGAGATCCCGTCGGCCGACTGCATCGGCCCCAGCCCCTTCAAGACCGCGATCGGTGACGTTCGTGCGGTCGTCTACACCCGCTTCCAGCCGGGGCCGTCGTTCAACGCCAGCCGGATCCCGGTCACGGTGACCGGGGTCGGGTTCTTCGACGCCATACACGGCCAGACCGGCGTGGCCTCAAACGGCATCGAACTCCACCCAGTCTTTTCGATCTCATTCGGGTGAGGGTCCTCCGTGACGGAACATGTAGCCTCGACCGCATCGACCAGGGCGACACCGGCGACACCGGCGCCGATGGCAAGTTGTTCGAGCGCGCCACGGGGCCAAGGGTGCGGTGGTGAAGTCACCGGTGACCGTCGTGCGCTCTCCCCGCCGCCCGCCGCTCTCGGCTGCGCTTCTCGTCGCTGCTGGCCTCATCGCCGCTGGATGCGCACAGAGCCACCCAAGCCCACCCGCGGCGGCCCGTAACCCGATTGACCACGTGGTGGTCCTGATGCAGGAGAACCGCTCCTTCGACTCCTACCTGGGGCACCTGCATGACAGCGGTCAGCCCCAGGCCGAGGCAGAACCGTCAACGGCCTCGAACCCCAACCCGGTGAACCCAGCCGGGCCGCCCGTCGGTGCGTTCCACCAGAGCCGGTACTGCGAGGTCGCCGACCTGGAGCACTCGTGGACCGGCACCCACCAGGAGTGGAACGGCGGGGCGATGGACGGCTTCACCGCCGCCAACGTCACCCCTACCGATCCCACCGGAGCGCGCACCATGGGTTACTACACCCAGGCCGATCTGCCCTACTACTACGGCCTCTACAGCACATTCGCCATGGCCGACCGCTACTTCTCCTCGGTGCTCGGTCCCACCTTCCCGAATCGGCTCTTCCTCCTGGCGGGCACGTCGTTCGGCCACATCCGAAACGACCTGCCGCCCCTCGACGGCTTCACCCAGCGAAGCGTGTTCAACCTTCTCGACGAGGCCAACGTCACCTGGCGGGTCTACTACTCCGATCTTCTCCCCTTCGCCAACGAGTTCTTCTACGTGCGGGCCCACGCCGACGGCCACATCTTCCCGATCTCGCAGTACTACGCCGACGCGGCCAGTGCTCAGCTGCCGCAGGTGGCCTTCGTCGACGGCACCCTGGCCGGAGGTCCTGCCGTGGCCAACGATGAGCACCCGCCGGCGAACGTCCAGGTCGGCCAGGCGTTCACCGCCGGGGTCGTCGACGCGCTGTTCCACAGCCCGCAATGGAGCTCTTCGGCGTTGTTCCTGGCCTACGACGAGGACGGCGGCTTCTACGATCACGTCCCCCCGCCCCCGGCGCCCGTCCCCGACGCCATCGCTCCGTTGCTCAAGACGGGCAACGTTCCGGCCGCCTTCGACCGCTACGGCTTCCGGGTGCCGGCGGTGGTCGTGTCGCCGTACGCCAAAGCCCACTTCGTCTCCCACGTCGTCTACGACCACACGTCGATCCTGCGGTTCATCGAGACGCGCTTCGGGCTGCCCGCCCTCACCCAGCGCGATGCCTTGGCCGATCCGATGCTGGGCATGTTCGACTTCACCAAGATCGCTTTCGCCAACCCGCCATCGCTGCCGGCAGCACCGGTCGACCCCGCCGGCCAGCTGTTGTGCCCGCGGGTGCCGGCGAGCGAGGGACCATAGCGGGTGCGCGACTGGAGCGATGGCGTGATCACCGCGTGGTCGTCTAGGCAGACCGGTAGGAGAAGGCACCCTCCTCGCCCTGCGCGCAGTCGACGTAGGGCTCCCCGCGGCTACGGACGATGATCGGGTCGGGGCGCCCACAGCCGGGTTGCAGCGGCGACCGGGCAACAGCAGGGCAAATGCAGCCCGCGTGCAGGCGAAGTAGCTGCGGGGCCAGTCATCAAGACCCTCTCAGCAAGGAGAAGGAGGTTGCACGCTGGACGCGGGTCGCCCCGCCGGCCACTTCCATCCAGCTGTGCAGAAGGCGGACGGGGAGGTCGGCGCCGGCCTCGGGCTCGATCCACGAAAGCTGCCGGTGGGACAGGAACATCGCGGGGAGGCCGCCGGAGCTGCGCCGCTCGTCGACGACGTTCGTGCCCGACCCGGTGTTGGCGTAGAAGCCGTCCGGGAGCAGGGTGAGCTCGGGGTGATGGGTGTGGCCCGTCATCAGGCCGGCGTGGCCGCCGGCAACAAGGCGGCGAGCCTCGTCGTTCTGGGCCGGGCCCCGCTTAGCGGATGCCGAGATGGTCGACCACACCGGGTTGGCGATCATAGCGACTGCGAGGGTCAGCACGACGGGCACGACGGACACGAGTAGTGCCCGAGCGGCGTGTCGTGCGGGTTGCGACGGTCGGTGAAGGCGTTGGCCGGATCGGAGCGATGGCCGTGCTCCGCCCGCACCTTACCGCAGCCCTGCGGTGTCGATCTGCAGCTCCACCGCGATCGCCAGTTCAGCGCGCAGGGGTGGTTACCAGGCCTCCGGCGGCTACGGCGTCCCAGGCCAGGCGGCGGTCGTGGGTCCCGGCCAGGCACACCACCCGGCGGTCCTCGGCTCGGGCGAAGGCGACGACGGCGTCGCGGAGGCGGCCGTGGGTGGCGAGCGCGGGCGCCGGATCGTCGTGGCCGCCGGCCAGCAGCTTCAGGAAGTCGCGGCGAAGACGACCAGCCCGGGCCCGACCCAGGCGGAGGACCCGCGCAGCCGTCGGACCTGGCCGTCGAGGAACGCACGGGCCAGGTCGGCTTGGGACGGGCCCGTTGGACACCGCAGCAGCGCTTGGCCTTCCTGCCGCTTCCACATTCCACACCGCTCGTGCCGTCCTACTGCGCCCACACCCGACCTCCTCGCCGAACGTCGCTTCCATTCTCGTCGCGCTCAGGCCGACGTGGTGGATCGACCCACGGATGAAGCAGAAGAGCCGTAAATGGTCGGTCGGCCCGGCGTCCACGCCGAGAGAGATCGGTTCTCCTCCGCCGGGCCGACGCCGTGTCAGGTGGTGGGCGGCGCTACCGTCCGATTCGGTGCCCATGACCCCAGGACCGTCGAAGCGCGCCACGAGCATTCGGGCCCGATGGTGCCTATGTATCGTGGTCGCCGGCTACCTGGCCATGGCCGTCGTGGCGGGAGCCCCGAACTCCCCGCTGACCGTGCTGCTACCCGCCGGGGCCAGCCCTCCCGCGTGGGCGGCGGGCCTGGCCAATGTCACCGGCGTGGTCCGGGTCGGACGGCGGGGACTGATCGGCGTGTCCCTGGTCCTTATGGTGGCGGTCCTCGCCGCCTTCGTCGGCGTGCTAACCGAGGCGTGGGCGAACAGGGTTCGGCTCTCGGCCGTCATGGCCGCCTCGGGCATCAGCCTGGCCGTCTCGGTCGCCGCCCCGCTCCTGCTGTCCCGGGACGTCTATACCTACGCGGCCTACGGGCGAATCGTGGCCCTGTACCAGCAGAACCCCTACGTGGCCAGGTTGTCGTCGTTCCCGCGCGATCCCTTCGTGGCGACGGCATCGGTGCAGTGGTTGCGCCATCACCCGCTTTACGGTCCCGGCTTCACCCTGCTGAGCGCAGCAATCGCCCGTGGCTGGGCGGGTTCGACGGGCGCCACCATCCTCGCGTTCAAGGTGCTCGGCGGATTATCGATCGCCGCGGCGACCGGCTTCGTGGCGCTGAGCGCGTTCCGCATCCGCCCCGAGCGGGCGCCACTCGCCGTCGCCCTGATCAGTCTCAATCCGGTGATCGTGGTGCACACCGTGGGCGGCGGCCACGTCGATGCGCTGATCGCCGCCCCGCTCGCCGCTGCGATGGCCATCGCTATGACCCGACCGCGAGGTCTGTCGGCCAAGGCGATCGTCGTCACCGTCCTGCTCACGGCGGCCTGCCTGGTCAAGGTGGCCATGGTGCCGGCGCTGGCACTGTGGGTGCGATGGATCGTACGCACGAGCCGGGCCGAGCGCGGCCGGATTGTCGCCGCCCACCTGGCCGTGATCGCGGCAGCGGCGACCGCGGCGATGGCCCCCTTCGTGTCCGGGTGGCACACGCTGGCCCCGTTCGCCACGCTTGGTGGAATCGAGGTGTGGGCAAGCCTGTCACAACTGGTTGGCCACGTGGCCCGCTTGGTCGTCGGTTCGGTCGCGGGGTCGGCTGCCGGTACATACGCCGCCCGCGTCGTGGCGGCCAGCTTCCTCGTCCTGTTCGCGGTCCTCCTTCGACGTCTGGCCCACCGAACGGCTTCGTCCGACTCGGTCCCACCGGCCGAGGCGTGGGGGATCGCCCTGCTGCTCCTGGCGCTGTGCATGCCCTTCCTGCTTCCGTGGTACTCGGCGTGGTTCGTGGCTTTCCTCGGAGTCTTCGCTGACGAGGTGCTCCTGGTGGGTGGCGCACTTGCGACCGGCGTCCTCGCCCTGACCCTGATCCCCGCCGATCCGTTCCACGGCTACTCGACGAAGGGGGTGATGGACGGGGTCCACTACGGCGCGGCGTTGGTCCTGTTGGTCGTCCTCGTCCTCGTCGCCGGGCGCGTCCTGGGCGCAGACCGCCGGATCGATGATCGCAGCGACACGTTGGTCGCCGTTCCCGAGGAGCACGGTGTCGGCACCGCCTCTCTCCGCTAGCGCGACCGTCCCACGGTACGCCCGGGCGTTCGTGGTGGTGTTCCTCTCCGCGCTCGTCATCTGCACCCTCGCCTCGGTCAACGCGTGGCCGTTCTCGAGTTGGCGGCTCTTCAGCAGCCTCCGCACCGACAAACAGACGAGCTGGCAGGCGACGGCCGTCGATGCGAGCGGCCGTGAACAGGACTATCCGATCGCCTCGATCGCCCACGGTTATCGGGGCTTCGGGCGCATCGTGAGCGGCTTTCCGAAGGGCTCGGCCGCCCGAAGGGATGCGACCTGCGCCGCCTGGCTGACCGGTGCGACGAAGCGGTTCGTTCCCAGCATTGATTTCCTGTGGATCTACCAACTCGACTGGCTGGCTTCCCGGCGCCAGGGTGACCGGGCTGGCGCGCCACGGCGCACCCTCGCCTGGATCTGTGACCGCCAAGGTCTCCGTGCCGGAAGCTGACGATCTGCTTCGCCGTGCCGACCGCTGGGTGTTCGGCGCTGAGGATGCGCGACGGCTTGCGTCGGTGCGCATCGGGCTCTGCGGCCTGTTGGCGCTGCGGCTGGCGACGACCGACTATCGCGTCGTCGCCGGGCAGCCGTCGGCGCTCTTCCAGCCCGTCTCCTACATGAAGCTGTTCGGGCACATGCCCTCGCAAGGCGTCGCCGCCAGCCTGCAGATGGTCGGCATCGCCGCCGCGCTGATCGCTGCGTCGGGCCTGGCACTGTGGGCCAGTCTGTCGATGGCGCTCGTGTGCTCGT
>JBBSIS010000180.1:0-6602 GCA_038231955.1 Acidimicrobiales bacterium | reverse complement strand
CCGGCCGGCGCCGGCGCCGGACGGAGGGCTGTAGCGCCCCGGTTGCTCAGCAGGCAATATTGGGGCTGCACCGGGCGGTCGCCCGCAACCCCCGGGCCGGCACCCTACGCTCGGTCCAGGTCCTCCTGGGCGACAGCCCCCCGTCCGGCGCCGGCGCCGGCTGGAGGGGCCCGACCTGGCCCACGACCTCGGCGAAGCTCCTGGCCCGGCCCGCGTTCAGCAGCCGGGCCACCTGCTCGTCGCCGATCCGAGCGCGCGCCCGGGCGAGGTACCGCTCCCGTTCGACCAGCCGGGCGTCGGTCAACGGCATGGCCTGCACCGAGCGCAGCTGCGCCGAGTACCCCCACAGCCGGGCGCTGTCGGCGTCACGTTCCTCCTCCTGAGCGACGATGGCCAGGCCTTCGACGGCGAGGGCGACGACCAGGTGGTTCTCGGCGCCCCGAAAGCTCCGCAGGCTGGCGATCAGCAGGTTCGTGGCCTCGCTCGTCCGGCCTCGTGCCAGTTGCACCCGCCCCGAGATGCAGAGGGCGCCGTGGGCCAGTTGGCGGTCACCCAACCGGCGGGCCAAGGCGATGGCATCGTCGCAATAGAGCGTGGCCGCATCGAGGTCGCCCGTCTGCTGGGCGACCATGGCCAGCTGGATCAGGGGGATGACCTGGTTGTGGTCGTCACGGGAGGCCCGGAAGATCGACAGTGCCTCGTCGAGCTGGGCCCGGGCCAGTACGGCGTCTCCCAGGTGGCGGGAGGCGACGGCCCAGAACGTCAGGACCCACGCCCGGCCCCAACGGTCGCCCAGCTCGTCGCAGTAGACGAGACTCCTGCCGAGACACTCGACGGCCCGCTCCGGCTTGCCCTCGAAAACCGCGGCGCCGCCCCTTGCCATGAGGGCGACGGCCAGCTCCCGGTGGTCGTCGAGGTCCTGGGCCAGGGAGACCGCCTCGTCGCCCCGGTCGGAGGCCCACCGGTAGTCACCCTGGGAGAACGCCACCGTCATGAGCGCCACCATCGCCTTGAGTCGCAGGCGCGGTGACAGCGCGTCCTGTCGCTCCAGGGCCGTCTCGAGCCACGAGCGCGCCTCGGTGAGGGCGCCCATGCGCCCGAAGAACCACCAACGCAGGGCGCCGGCCAGCTCGACGCCCACCTCGAGGTCGCCTGCGGAGAAGCACCAGTCGAGGGCGGCGCGGAGGTTGGGAAGCTCCTGCACGAGCCGGGTGGACCAGTCGGCGGCGTCGTGGCCGTGCAGCTCACGGTCGGCGGCGACGGCGAAGTCGCAATAGTGGCCGGCATGGCGCCGGCGGGCCTCGGCGTCGCCGTTCGCCGCCTGAAGCCGCCCGAGCCCGTACTGGCGAAGGGTGTCGAGGAGGCGGTAGCGCCGGGTGCCGGCCGGGCCGGGCAGCGTCGTCACCATGGACTTGCCGACCAGTGCCGACAGGTCGCCGAGGAAGTCGGCCTCCGGGCCGCCGACGGCCGCCGCCGCCGTGACGCTGAAGTCGCCGACGAACACCGACAGTCGTTCGAACAGCGCCCGTTCAGAGCCGCTCAGCAGCTCATAGCTCCAGTCGATGGCGGCCCGCAGCGTACTTTGTCGGCGGACGGCTCGGCGGCTGCCCCGAGTGAGCAGGGCGAAGCGGTCATCGAGCCGGCGGACGATCTCGGCGGGGGCGAGGATGGAGACCAGGCCGGCGGCCAGCTCGACGGCGAGCGGGATGCCATCGAGGCTCCGGCAGATCTGGGCGACGTATTCCAACGTCGTCCGGTCGTAGGAGAAGTCGACATCGGCAAGGGTGGCCCGGTCGAGGAACAGCTGCACAGCCTCCGATGCGAGCAGATCCTCCGTGGACACCTGCTCCGTCGTCGGCGGCAGGCTCAGGGACGGCACCCGCAGCACCGTCTCCCCCCAGATGTTCAGCTCCTCCTGGGTGGTGGCCAGTACCTTCACCCCGGCACAGCACGAGAGGAGGGACTCAACCAGCGCGGCTGTGGCCTCGACCAGATGCTCGCAGTTGTCGAAGAGCAGCAGGACGTTGTCGTCGGCGATGTGATCGCACAGGGCGCCGCCGTCGGTCCCCTGGGCGTCCAGCCCCAGAGCCGTGGCCAGCGCGGCCGGCACCTGGGCCGCCTCGGTGACGGTGGCGAGGTCGACGAAGCGCACGCCGTCGCCGAAGCTCGACGCCATCTCCGTCGCAAGCTGTAGGGCCAGCCTGGTCTTGCCGCTCCCACCGCTACCGGCGAGGCTCAACAGCCGTCCGCCGGACAGCAGCCGGCGGGCTTCGTCCAGCTCCCGGGACCGGCCCACGAAACGGGTGAGGTGGACGGGCAGCGCCGGGCCGCGCAACGGCGAGCGCGACGGGCGTTCTCGCATCGGTGGGCGGGCCGTCGTGCTCGGCGGTTCGAGGGAGGGATCCTGCATGAGGATGGCCCGCTCCAACCGCTGCAAGGGCGGGCTCGGTTCGATGGCCAGTTCCTCGTCCAGCCGGTGGCGCAGGATCTGGTAGGCCCGCAGCGCCTCCGCCTGGCGCCCGCACCGGTACAGCGCCAGCATCCACTGGCCCCATAGGCGCTCCCGAAGGGGATGAGTCTCGACCAGACGGGCCAACTCGGTGGCCAGCTCGTGATGGTCGCCCGCGCGCAGTTCGGCGTCGACGCGCTCCTCGAGCGCCCATAGGCGGGTCTCGTCAAGGCGGGCCGCGAAGGCCGCGGCGAAGGCCTCGTCGGCGAGGTCGGCCAGCGCCGGCCCCCGCCACAGGCCGAGGGCCTCCCGGAGCAGGCCGGCCACGTCGGATCCACCGTCATGCAAGGCCGCTCGGGCACGTTCGACGAGGCGCTCGAAGCGCAGCACGTCGACCTGGTCCGCCTCGACGGTGATGCGGTAGCCGGGGCGCTTGGTGAGCACGGGCGCCGGCTGCCCGGTCGCGTCGGCCAGCGCCTTGCGCAGCTCGGACACGTAGCCCTGCAGGGTGGCGGCGGCGCCCGGAGTCGGTTCACCGGCCCAGAGATCCTCGATCAGGCGGTCGGCCGAGATGACGTGGTTGGCCTGGATCAGCAGCAGGGCCAGGAGGGCCCGGGTACGTGTCCCCGGCAGCTCGACCGGGCGACCGCCGGCGGTCACGCTCAGCGGCCCGAGCAGGCGGAAGTCGAGGATCGGCGCCCGTCGTAGCACCGACCCGGCGTCCGGCACAGGGACGGCGGAGCCAACCATGTCGACATGCCCAGCATCGGCCACGCCCCGACAGACTACCTGCGTCTCGGAGATAGTCGGGTTGGCGCACAGTTATGAACCGGCGAACCCGGTGCTGCGTCCCCCCGGCATCAGCTGATGGCCCTTGTCCACGGGCCGCCGGCGATCCACTCCACCCCCCGGATCGAGGGCACGAAGCAATACGCGCCGCCCAGGGTGTGCACGAACAAGGGTAGGCCGGCGACTGTCACCCGTTCGCCGGCCGCCGTCGTCCACTCGGCGGTGCTGGTCGTCCCGTCGTTGGCGCCGACCAGGGGGTCGTTGGTCCCGGTGATGCGCGGATCCTGGAGCCCGAGGTTGAGCCAGTCTGCCTGCATGGCCTCGAACTGGGCCGACAGGCTGGCGCAGAGAAAGTTGCCGAGCAGCCCGCGCCGGATGCCGGGCGCCTCGGGGACGGCCGGGTCGTAGGCGGGGCCGAACGGCATGCCCCGGCGTACGAGGGCACGGACGTCGTTCGTGGCCCGCTGCACGATGTGGGCGTCGCGCGGGTTGGTCCGACGGATGTGCGAGCCGATCGGGCATCGAGACCCGTCGGCGTCGGTGTCGAGGTACCCGTAGTCGTTGAGGCGGTCGTCGTTGCCGCAGTCGTCGAATGCCTCGGCCTCGACTTCGGTCGGGGCCAGGGTGAGCGGCGCGCCGTTGCGCCACCGACCGCACAGCTTGGCCGCCACCTCCTCGGCGCTGCAGCCGACGCGGTCGGCCGTGGAATGGATGAAGGCCTCAAAGCCGGCGACGTCCTGGCCGAGCACCCGGAAGGCGTTGAACGTGCCGTCCCGCCCGAGCTCGTCGCACGGTTCGGGTACCGCCCATCGCACACCGGGCAGCAGCGAGGGATGGCCGAGCAGGACGACGCCGAGCGGCGTAAACGGGCGGCCGGGCACCGAGGCGTCGTCGTGGATGCCGTCGAAGCGGGGCTGGGAGATGCCGTCGCGGTACCCGAAGTGCACCCGGCGCCCTCGTCCGGCGGGAAGCGGTCCGTCGCCCGTAAACGTGGCTCCATCGAGTGGCTCGGCCGTGGGGTCGACGGGTGCGAACGCCCGACCACCCTGGGCCGCGGTCACCTGGTCGGATATCGCGACCACGTCGGCGTGCTCGTGACCGTGGACGGTGACGACGAGGTGCACGCGTTCGGCGTCGCTCAGCCCGGCGATCCAGTGCTCGGGACTGCTGGGGCCGACGTCGCCGAGCCGGGCCGCCCGGGCCACCATGCCGTCGCGGAACTCGGGCGGAAAGGATGCCAAGGTGGTCGCCGGGAGGCCGAGGGCAAGCAGGCCCCGCCAGGTGAAGCCGACGTTGAGGCACCAGCCGAAGCCGGCCGCATTGGCCGAGCGGTCGGCGCGGGTGATGTCCGGCGTCGACCGGTCGCCGTCGACCATGGTGGCCAGCGCCGCCCTGGCCGAACCCGGATCGACGACCCGCAGCACCAGGTGGCGCACGGCCCGGTAGCTGTCGCCGTAGCTGCGGAAGATGTTGCCCTGCATCCGGTGGAGGTCGACGTCCACCGCGCCCGTCGTCACCACCCGATGGAGAGGTGCTGGCGGATCTGGGCGACGGAGAACCCGGGGTAACCGCGGTAGATGCCGAGCTGCACGTTGGGGTGGCGGTGCAGGGCCAGCAGGGTGTCGCGCTGCAGCGTGCCCAGGTCTTTGCTTATCAGGCCGGTGGGCGACTCCGGCATCTGGAATGCGTCGTGGGCGCGGACCCACTCGATGAACTGATCGACGTGAAGAACGACGGGCGTGGGCGGCGGGTCCTTGACGTGGGCCATGAGCGCGTCGAAGACGCCGCCGATGGAGGCGATGAAGTCACGGATGTAGCTGGTGAAGTCCCCGTCGTAGATCGACAGCATGCACAGGTTCCCGCCGATGAAGTCGAACCGGGCGAAGTGGATCGTGCCCACGTTGTTGAGGCCGTAGAGGACCTCGTCGGTCGCCTCGAACAGGGCCTGGGTCAGCCGGCCCCGGGCGACGATGTTGGGCACGTGCAGCGGCATGACCAGGTTCATCGCCCGCTGCAGATTGTCCGACGGGGAGGTGGACGAGGTCGGGGCCACCACGGTGGGCGGCGAGTACCTCGACCACAGCCGGACCAGGACTTCAGTCGCCAGCTCGAGCCCCATCCGCATCGGGCCGTCCCTGCGCCGCATCTCGCCTCCTTTGAGGCTCCGCACCCTATGTGAGCAGCGGGCGACGCTCAACACTGGCCGCCCGTCCGCAATACAGTGCAGCGGTGACGGACTGGGCCGATGCGGCGATCGACGCCATCATCGCCGCCGCGGGTGACCACATCCCGGGCACTCGCCCTATCCACGCTCCCGGCATAGGTGCGATCGGCCGGTTCCAGGCCTCCGAGGTGGCGTCGTCGTTCAGCGACGCCGCCCACTTGTCGGGGCGTCCCGTCCCGGTGACGGTGCGGTTCTCCAACGGCACCGGCTCGGCGCACGATGTGGACTCCGATCCCCTCGTGCGGGGCATGGCGCTGCGCTTCCACCTCGGCGATGTGGCGACGGACGTCCACGGCGTCATGCGGGGGACCGACGAGGCCGACATGGTGTGCATGACCCTGCCGGTCTTCTTCACCCGGACCGTGGACGACTTCATGGGCTTCCTCGAATCGGTGCGCAACGTCCCGTTGCGGCCGACGCCCTGGTGGCGGACCGTCGTCAACGGGCTACGGCTGTCACCCGGGCCGTCCCGTCCGCTGCGGCCAGGCGAGCCCGGCGCCTACGAGTTCGCCAACCGGTACGTGCCCGCCCGCCAAGCGGTCGTGTGGTTGACCTCGCTGTCGGTGCCGCAGAGCTACGTGACCAGCGTCTATCACGCCGTGCATGCCTTTGTCCTCACGACGGGGGAGCGTCCCACCTCGGTGCGGTTTCGCTGGGAGCCGGTGGCCGGGGTGCGGTCGGCGGCCACGGGGACCAAGGGCAACTTCCTGCCCCAGGAGCTACGCGATCGACTGGCACGGGGCCCGACCGAGTTCGTGCTGCGCATGCAGGTGGCGGAGCAGGGTGACGACACGTCGGATCCCACGACCCCGTGGCCCGAAGCCCGCCGGCGCGTGGTCATGGGCCATCTGCGGGTCGATGCCGTGGGGGCCGACCAGGTGGAAGGGAACGAGCGGATGACGTTCGACCCCACCCGGCTGGTGCCAGGTATCGCCATGAGCGACGACCCCATCCTGCGCAGCCGCGGCGAAGTGTACGAGCGGTCCTTCGCCCGCCGCTTGGCGGTCACCACACCGGGTGGGCCTCCGGGCTGAGCTGGTCCCCTCAGCCCGTCGGTGTGCCGGCGCCGCCGACCTCGTGCCAGACCGGGCCACCGTCGGGGCCCAGCAGTGTTTCGGCGTCACGCTGGCCCAGGCGGAT
>JBBSIS010000179.1:0-6603 GCA_038231955.1 Acidimicrobiales bacterium | reverse complement strand
CCGCCGCCGAGCGGTCTGGCGCCGCCCTGCTCCTCACCACCCACGATCCCGCCGTCGCCGATCAGCTCCCACAGCGGTGGCAGATGGCCGACGGCCGCCTGAACCGCGACGACCCCCTCGACCCCGCCCCCCGCCTCACCGCAAGGCCCACCTGATCATGTTCGCCCTCACCTGGCTCAGAGGCCTCCTCACCAGCCGCCGCGGCCGTCTCGCCGGCGTCGCCCTCGGCGTTGCCGTGGCCGTCGCCCTCCTCGCTTCGATCGGTTCTTTCCTGTCGGCCTCCAAGGCCTCCATGACCCACCGCGCCGTCGCCGATGTCGCCGTCGACTGGCAGATCGAAGCCCAGACCGGGGCCGACCCGGCTGCCGTGTTCGACGCGGTCACCACGCAGCCCGGCGTCGTCGACGCCCTGCCCGTCGGCTTCGCCACCACGAGCGGCCTCGAGGCCACGACCGGCGGCTCGACCCAGACCACCGGTCCCGGCATGGTCCTCGGCCTGCCCGACGGCTACCGCGCCACGTTCCCCGGTGAGCTCCGCGACCTCGCCGGCGCCCCCACTGGCGTCCTCCTCGCCCAGCAGACCGCTGCCAACCTCCATGCCGCCCCGGGTGACGCCGTCACCATCGGCCGGGCTGGACTCGACCCGGTCACCGTCACCATCGACGGCATCATCGACCTCCCGCAGGCCGACTCCCTCTTCCAGGCCGTCGGCGCGCCCGTCGGCGCCCAACCTCAGGCTCCCCCGGACAACCTCCTGCTCCTCCCGGCCGCCCAGTGGCACCAGGCCTTCGATCCCCTTGCTGTGACACGACCCGACCTCATCCACGATCAGGTCCACGCCCGCATCGACCATCACCTCCCGACCGACCCCTCCGCCGCCTTCAACGCCGTCAGCGGCCGGGCTCGCAACCTCGAGGTCGCCCTCGCCGGCACCGGTCTCGTCGGCGACAACCTCGGCGCCACCCTGGGCGCAGCCCGCTCCGATGCTCTCTACGCCCAAGTCCTGTTCGTCTTCCTCGGCCTGCCCGGCGCCGTCCTCGCCGGACTCCTCACCGCCACCGTGGCCGGTGCCGGTGCCGACCGGCGCCGCAAGGAGCACGCCCTGCTCCGCGCCCGGGGCGCCACCACCTCCCGGCTCACCCGGCTTGCCAGCCTCGAAGCCGCCGCCGTCGGCATCACCGGAGCAACCGCCGGACTGGCCCTCGCGCTGCTCGTCGGCCAGGCGGCGTTCGGGACCGCCGGGTTCGGCGCCACCACCGCCTCCGCCATCGGGTGGGCCGGAGGCGCCGCCGCCGTCGGTCTCGCCATCGCCGTCGCAGCCGTCGCCCTCCCCGCCCGTGGCGACGCCCGCCGCGCCACCGTGGCCACGGGCCGGGGCACCACCGCCCGTCCCACGCAGCCCCGCTGGGCCCGCTACGGCCTCGACGGCTGGCTCCTCGCCGGCAGCGCGTTGGTCTTCTGGCTCACCAGTCGCGGCGGCTACAAGCTTGTCCTGGCCCCAGAAGGCGTCCCCACGGTCTCCGTCAGCTACTGGGCTTTCGCTGGTCCCGCGCTCCTGTGGAGCGGCGCCGGGCTCCTGGCCTGGCGCCTCAGCGATCTCCTGCTTCGCCGGGGCAGGCCCCTCCTGCGTCGCGGCGTCCAGCCCTTGGCCGGGAACCTGTCCGCCACCGTCGCCGCCACCCTCAGCCGCCAACGGCGCCTCCTCGCCTGGGCGCTCGTCCTCGTCGCCCTCACCACCTCCTTCGCGGCGTCGACGGCCACGTTCAACGCCACCTACCGCCAACAGGCCGAGGTCGACGCCAAGCTCACCAACGGCGCCGACGTCACCGTCACCGAATCTCCCGGTGTCGCCGTCGGGCCCGCCTTCGGTGACCAGCTCGCCGCCGTGCCCGGCGTTCGTTCCGTCGAACCGGTGCAGCACCGCTTCGCCTACGTCGGTGCCGACCTCCAGGACCTCTACGGCGTTCGCACCGACACCATCGTGCGCGCCACCAGCCTCCAGGACGCGTACTTCTCCGGCGGCACCGCCCGGCAGCTCATCAGCGACCTCGCCGCCCACCCCGACGGCGTCCTTGTGAGCCTCGAGACCGTCCACGACTTTCAGCTCCACCCCGGCGACCCCATCACCCTTCGCCTCCAGGACGGGCGGACCAAGCAGTTCGCCGACGTGCCCTTCCACTACGACGGGGTGGCTACCGAGTTCCCCACCGCCCCCTCCGACAGCTTCATCATCGCCAACGCCGACTACGTCGCCCAGGCGACCGCCAGCGACACCGTCGGATCCTTCCTGGTCGACACCGGCGGCCATGACCCCTCCGGCGTCGCCGCTCGCGTCCGAACCTTGGTCGGCACCGACGCTCAGGTCACCGACGTCAGCACCAGCCGTCGGATCATCGGCTCCAGCCTCACCTCCGTCGACCTCGCCGGCCTCACCCGTGTAGAGCTCGGCTTCGCCCTGGCCCTCGCCGCCGCCTCCACCGGGCTCGTGCTCGGGCTGGGTCTCGCTGAACGGCGCCGAACCTTTGCCATCGCCACCGCCCTCGGAGCCACCTCACGGCAGCTCGCCGGTTTCGTGTGGGCCGAGGCCGCCCTCGTCACCCTCGGCGGCCTCGCCACCGGTGCCGTGCTTGCGGCCGCCCTCTCCCAGATGCTCGTCAAGGTGCTCACCGGTGTGTTCGACCCCGCCCCCTCTCACCTCGCCGTGCCCTGGACCTACCTCGGCACCGTGAGTGGCGTAGCCGTCGCCGGCGTCATCGTGGCCGCCGTCGCAGCTATCCGAGCCACCCACCGCCCGTCGATCACCCTGATCCGAGACCTATGAGCCGGGTCCTCGTCGTGGACGACGACGAGCACTTCGCTGCCGCGGCCAAACGCGGCCTCGAGGCCGAGGGGTTCGCCGTCGATCTCGCCGCCGACGGAGATGCCGGTCTCTGGCTGCCCGGGAGCAGCCCTACGACGCCATCGTGCTCGACCTCATGCTGCCGGGCACCAATGGCTACCAGATCTGTGCTGCGCTCAGAGCCGAGGGCAACTGGGCGCCAACCTCATGCTCACCGCTAAGACCGCGCCTACGACCTGGCCGAGGCCCTCGGCCTCGGGCAGACCACTACCTCGTCAAGCGCTTCTCCTACGTCGTCCTGACCGCTTCACTCCGATCCCTGTTGCGCCGTGGCACCGGGGAACGGCCGGTGGTGCTCAGCGCCGGCGACCTGCGCCTCGACCCCGCCGGCCACAAGCTCTGGTGGTGCGACACCGAGATCCCCCTCACCGCCCGAGAGCTCGCCGTCATCGAGTACCTCGTCCGCCGGGCCGACCAGGTGGTCACGAAATCGGAGATTTTCGAAGGGTGTGGGACTCCGAGTTCGAAGGAGACCCCAACAACATCGAAGTCTACCTACGCCCACTACGCCACAAGGCCGGGCTCACCGCTGGATTCGCCACCGACTACGTGCTGGTCGTCGCAGGAGGTGACGCGGCAACCTCCCCCGTCTGGGCCACCACTCCCGGCCGAGGTCTCCTCGCCCTACGAGGTGAGAGCTGATGGTGGTCAGCCTGCGACGGCCAGCACGATCAGAAACCGTGGTGGCGCCGCCGAGGCGAGAAGCAGCCGGCCACCCTCAGCCTCGGCGATGCTACGAGCCAGCGCGAGGCCGATGCCGTGGCCGCTGCCGTGACGGCGGCTGAACACGAGGTCCGTCTGGGTCTCGTCGATGCCCGGGCCCTCGTCCTCTACCTCGAACACGAACCCGCCGACGATGGGCCGTGCCCGCACCGTGACCGTACCCGCACCGTGCACGGTGCTGTTGTCCACGAGGACGTCCAGAACCTGTCCCACGGATCCGTCCGAGCCATGGACCGGACCGAGCGCGAGTTGGTGATCCACCCGGAGCGCTCGCCCCTGTCCCGCAAGGCGGTCGGACCAGCGCCCATCTACCCCCGCAAGGACTGCGGCCACGTCGAGCGTTGCCGTCACGTGAGAGATGTCACGGGCCAAGGCGAGCAGGTGCTCGATGGTTCCCTCGAGCCGGAGAACCTCGTCGAGGGCGCCGGCGACGAGCGGACTCGGGCCCAGCTCCCGCTCGGCCCGTTCAAGCTGAAGGCGAAGGCCAGTCAAGGGGGTTCGAAGCTGGTGGGACACGTCGGCGCTGAACGCCCGTTCGCGAGCCAGCGTGGCCGCCAGCCGTTCGGAGCTGGCTACAAGCGTCGCCGCGACGGTGTCCACCTCCTCGATGCCGGAAAGCTCAGGCTCGGGTCCGAACTCGCCTCGACCGAGTCGGTCTGCCTGCGCGGCCAACCTGATGATCGGCTGGGCCAGCCGCTCCCCTTGAGCGCGGGCAAGTGCCCACGCACCGCCGATCCCGGCCGCGGCTGCGGCGCCCATGACAAACCATGCTCGCCGAACTTGCCTGTCGATGGATCCGAGCTCGCGCGCAACCCGAACGGCGCCCACCGTCGCCTCGCTGCGCCGATCGGTGATCGGCACCGTCAGCACGAGCTCGTGATCGAGGTGCGCGGAGCTCGAACGACCGCCGAGTGCCGCGAGTGCGTTGGCGTCCGCCCGCTCGGGACCTGCGCCGATTAGGCGCCTTCCCTCGGCATCGTAGACCGTGAACTCGCCGGGAGCGTCCCGCTCTGATGCCACTGACGCCAGCTCGCCCGGGTCCAGCGGGAGGATGATCTCCGTGATCGTCTCCGCCGCGCGGCGTTGCAGCTCCACCTCCGCACGGTCCTCGTAGAAGCGCTGAACCACGATCGCCAGCGGTACACCCAGTCCCAGGATCAACAGGATGGCGACGCCGAGGATCGCCTGGCTGATCTGGCGTTTCACGCCAACTCGAACCGGTAGCCAACGGACCGGACCGTGGAGATCCATGGGCCAGCATCCGGCCGGGGTCCGAGCTTGCGGCGCAGCGCGTGGATGTGCATGTCGAGGGTCTTCGTCGAAGACTCCCACTGCAGGTCCCACACCTCGCTCAGGAGCCGGTCGCGGGTTATGACCCGCCCGGCCTCACCTGCGAGCGCGACCAGGAGAGCGAACTCCTTCGGGCGCGGGTCGATCTCCGCGCCGTCGACGTACGCCCGATGAGCCAAACGGTCGATCCGCAACCCGCCGACGACCAGCTCGCCGTCGAAGGCCTCGGCGAGTGGTACTCGGAGGTGGGCCCGGAGGCGGGCCAGCAACACTGCCATGGTGAAGGGCTTCACCACGTAGTCCGTCGCCCCCGCATCCAGACCGACGACGACATCGATGTCCGCGTCGCGGGCCGTCACAATGACGATCGGCGCATGGGGAAGCTCGGCCCGCAGAAGGCGGCACACGTGGACCCCGTCGAGATCCGGGAGCCCCAGATCCAGCACCACGACATCCGGGACAGACCCCGCAACCGCGGCCAACGCCCCCCGACCCGTGGACGTCGCCTCGGTCTCGTACCCGTGCGCGTCGAGCGCCTGGCGCACCTCGGTAGCGATCGTCGCGTCGTCTTCCACGATCAGCACCCGCGTGGCCACCTGGTGAGAGTACGGATGATTCATCCCCGGCGGCCTCGACCTCGTCGTCTCGCCGACACGATTTACCGGCAGTTGACCTCACGCCGATCCACCTCTGACGCGCGCTTCGTACCGTAGTCGCCATGACCGCCCCGACCAGTCCCGCACGATCCGAGGTCACCAAACTCCTGAGCAAGGTGCCGCAAGTAACCCTCTACTTCTGGCTCATCAAGATCATGGCCACCACCGTCGGCGAGACCGCCGCCGACTACCTCATGGAGCACACCGGGCTCACTCTCGTCAGCACCCTGTGGCTCTCCGTCGGGGTCCTCACTGCCCTGCTGGCGGTCCAATTCCGAGCTGACCGGTACGTCCCCGTCCGCTACTGGTCCACCGTGGTCGCCATTTCAATAGTGGGAACGCTCATCACCGACTACTTCACCGACGAACGCGGCGTCAGCCTGTGGACCTCCACCGCCTTGTTCAGCATCCTGCTCGCCGCCGTCTTCGGCATCTGGTTCTCCCGGGAGCGGACCCTGTCGATCCACTCGATCGTCACACCCACCAGAGAGGCGTTCTACTGGCTCGCCATCCTCTGCACCTTCGCCCTTGGCACTGCGGCAGGTGACCTCCTCGCCGAGACCGTCAACCTGGGCTACCTCACCTCAGCAGCCCTCTTCGGCGCCGCCATCGCCGCTACCGCGGCCGCCTGGCGCTACCTCGGCGCCAACCCCGTCCTCACGTTCTGGATCGCCTACATCCTCACCCGGCCCATGGGCGCCTCGATCGGCGACTTCCTCTCCCAGTCCCGTGCCGACGGCGGCCTCGGGCTGGGGACGACCGGCACCAGCGCCATCTTTCTGGCCGGCATCCTTGGGCTGGTGGTCTACCTCAGCGTGTCCAAGCGGGACCTCGAGGTCGTCGCGGCTCCCGCTGGCGCCTGACCAGCTCGGAGCGCCGGCCGACGGCGCTTGCACTTCTCCCCGGTGGTGGCCGGCGGCACTAACCGGCGGGCGCGGTCCGGTTCTCCCGCTCGACCGCCCCCAAAGGAGCTTCCTGCACCCAGTCCAATGCACCATGCACACGACGAGCTTGCCGAGGCGCTGTTGGCGGCGT
>JBBSIS010000178.1:0-6626 GCA_038231955.1 Acidimicrobiales bacterium | reverse complement strand
CAAGGGCAGCGGGTTCGACGCGTCGACGTTGCTGGCCGACGCGGCCCGGATCGTCGGCGGTGGCGGCGGTCGGGGCGCGGACGTGGCCGTGGCCGGGGGCCGTGACCCGTCGAAGCTGGACGAGGCGCTCGATCAGGCCCGGCAGGCGGCCGGCCGGGGCCACGGGCGCCCGTGAGGGCGGTGGCCCTCGACCTCGGGAGCCGGCGGGTGGGGGTGGCAGTGAGTGACACAGGGGGGACCATGGCCATGCCGCACAGCGTCATCGAACGGTCGGGCGACGCCCGGGCCGATCGGGCCAGGGTGGCCGAGATCGTCTCCGAGGTCGGCGCCGAGCGGGTGGTCGTAGGGCTGCCGTTGTCGATGGACGGCTCGGTCGGCGCCGCCGCCGCGGCTGCGCTGCAGGAGGCGGAGGCGTTACGGGAGGTGGTCGGCGTGCCGGTGGAGTGCCATGACGAGCGGCTGACCAGCGTCACCGCCAACCGCTCGCTTTCCGCCGCCGGGGTGACCGGTCGACGGCGCCGTCGGGCCCGCCAGGCAGGGGTGGTCGACCAGGCGGCGGCGGCCATCGTGCTGCAGTCGTGGCTGGACAGCCGCCGGTCCCGGGACGCCCGATGAACCTGGACGTGCGTCGCGGTCAGCGCGGACCGGCCTCCGAGGGCTATTTCCACGAGGAACACGGCCGGCGGTGGCCGTTCGTCCTTCTCCTCGCCGCGCTGACCTTCTTTGTCCTCGTCGGCGCCGCCGCCGTCTGGGTGCAGCACCAGATCAACCCGCCGGGATCGCAAGGGCCGCCGGTACGTATCACCGTCGAGAAGGGGATGTCCACCGCCGAGATCGGCTCGCTCCTCGAGCGGGAAGGGGTGATCGCCAACGCCAGCGTGTTCCGCTACTACGCCCGCATCACCGGGACGGGCGCGATCGAGGCCGGCGATTACACCGTCCAGAAGAGCTCCGACCTGGGCGCCGTGGTCAAAGTGCTGGAGGGGGGGGCGGCCAAGGCCGAGGAGGAGCGCATCACCATCCCCGAGGGCCTGACCCTCCCCGAGGTCGCCAAGGTCGTCGGTGAGCTCCCGGGCCGCTCGGCCGAGCGGTTCATGGAGGTGGCCAAGAGCGGCGCCATCCGCTCGCAGTATCAGCCGGCCGGCACGACCAGCCTCGAGGGCCTCGTCCTTCCCGAGACCTACTTTCTGGCCCAGGGCGACGACGAGGCCACGATCCTCCGCAAGCTGGTCGACGCCTTCGACCGGCTGGCCACCCAGCTCAATCTGCCGGCGGCGGCGGCCAAGTTCGGCATCACGCCCTACCAGGCCGTCATCGTGGCGTCGCTCGTCGAGCGCGAAGCCAGGGTCGACGAGGACCGCGGCAAGGTGGCCCGGGTGGTCTACAACCGCCTCGACCGCAAGATGCCACTACAGATCGACGCCACCGTCCTCTTCGCCCTGGGTCGTTCCCAGCAGTCGGTGACCTTCAAGGACCGCGAGGTCAACTCCCCGTACAACACCTACAAGATCGCCGGGCTCCCGCCCGGGCCGATCGCCAATCCGGGCCGAAAATCTTTGGAGGCGGCCGTGACGCCCACGCCCGGCAACTGGATCTACTACGTTCTCACCGACCCCAGTGGGAAGCATTCCTTCACCGCTGACGACCGGGAGTTCCAGAACCTGGTCAACCAGTGCATCGCCAAGGGCCTCTGCGGTTGACCGTCCCCCGGTGACGGCTGCCGGCGCCCATACCCGCGTTGCCGCGGTCATCGGCGCCCCAGTACGCCACTCGTTGTCGCCGGCGATGCACAACGCCGCCTTCCGGGCCATGGGGCTGGACTGGGTCTACGTCGCCTTCGAGGTGGCGCCCGGCCAGGTGGCCGAGGCGGTGGCTGGGGCTCGGGCCCTGGGCGTCGGCGGGCTTTCCGTCACCATCCCCCACAAGGCCGCGGTTGCCGTCGCCGTCGATGAGCTCTCTTCGGCGGCGCGGGCGATCGGCGCGGTCAACACCGTGGTGCCGGCCGCCGCAGGGCGGCTCCGGGGGGAAAACACAGACGGCGACGGCTTCCTCGCCTCGCTGGCCGACGAAAGCTTCGATCCCGCCGGGCGGCGGTGCCTGGTGGTGGGCGCCGGGGGCGCGGCCCGAGCCGTGGTCCACGCCCTGGCCGGGGCCGGGGCGACCGAGGTGGTGGTGGTGAACCGCTCTCCGGCCCGGGCGCAGGAGGTCGCGGCCCTGGCGGGCGCCGTGGGCCGGGTCGGGTCAGCGGCCGACGTGGCCCACGCCGACCTGGTGGTGAACGCCACCCCGCTCGGCCTGGCCGGCGGGATGGTCGACATCCTGCCCATCGACGTCGAGCGTCTCGGGCCGGGTCAGCTCGTGGTCGACCTGGTCCCCAACCCGCTGGTGACGGCCCTGATGGCGGAGGCACGCCGGCGGGGCGCCACCGCGGCAGGAGGACTGGGGATGCTGGTGCACCAGGGCGCGCTGGCCTTCGAGCTGTGGACGGGCCTCCCCGCCCCGACCGACGTGATGCGGTCGGCGGCCGTGGAGGCCCTCCAATGAGTGAACACGGGTGAGCGCATTGGGAGCGGTGGCGTGCGCGCTGGTGGGCATCCCGGGCGGGATGTTCGCCAACCTGCTCGTCGATCGCATCCCCACCAAGGAGCCACTGCGCCCGCTGCCCCCGCGGGGTGACCTGGTCCGGTCGCCCCGGGCCGTGGCCGTGATCGTGACCACCTCGGCGCTCTACGCCGGCACCGCCCTGCGTTTCGGTGGCGACTGGGCCGTGCCCGCCTACCTCGTCTTGTTCACCGCCCTGGTGGCCATCAGCGTCATCGACTTCCAACGCCAGATCATCCCCAACCGGATCGTGTACCCGACCATCTTCGTGTCAGTCCCCCTGCTGGCCTTCGCCGCCCTGGTCGACGGCGAATGGGGCCGGTTCGGACACGCCGTCCTGGGCGCCACCCTGGCGTGGTTGGCGTTGCTGATCATCCACCTGATCTCCCCGTCGGGGATGGGCTTCGGCGACGTGCGCCTGGCCTTCGTTCTCGGCCTGTTCCTCGGTTGGATCAGCCTCGGCCACGTGGTGAGCGGGCTCTTCCTCGGCGTCCTGCTGCTGGCGGTGCTGGGCATCGTGCTGTGGGCGTTGCGCATCCGCAGCCTCCAGGACCACATGGCCTTCGGCCCGTTCCTGGCCGCGGGGGCGACGCTGGCCGTCTTCGTGGGCCCGGCGGCGACGCGATGGCTCATCGGCGGCTGATCGCCTGGCGGGCCGGCCCCGGTAGATTTGCACGATGCTGCGCTATCTGACCGGGGGTGAGTCCCATGGCAAGGCGCTGGTCGCCATCATCGACGGGCTTCCCGCCGGTCTGCCCATCACGGCGGAAGACATCGCCGGCGAGCTGGCCCGCCGCCGGCTCGGCTTCGGCCGGGGCCCGCGCATGCGCTTCGAAGCCGATGAGCTGACCCTCATCGGCGGGATACGCCACGGCCGCACGCTGGGTTCGCCGGTCACCATCGAGATCGCCAACACCGAGTGGCCGAGGTGGGAGCAGGAGATGGACCCGGCGCCCGGGGCCACGGCCAAGCCGCTCACCCGCCCCCGTCCCGGCCACGCCGACCTGGCCGGCATGCAGAAGTACGGCCTCACCGACGCCCGTGACGTGCTGGAACGGGCGTCGGCCCGGGAGACCGCGGCCCGGGTGGCGGCGGGGGCGTGCGCCAAGGTCCTGTTGTCGCATCTCGGGATCTCGGTCATCTCCCATGTCGTGCAGCTGGGGCCGGCGGTGGCCAAGGGCCTGGTCCGGCCTCTCCCCGCCGACCTGGCCGACATCGACGCCTCCCAGGTGCGCTGTTTTGAGCCCGAAGCCGAGGCGGCCATGATCGACGAGATCAAGGCGGCGGCCAAGGACGGCGACTCGCTGGGCGGGGTGGTGGAGATCCTGGCCTACGGCGTGCCCGTGGGCCTCGGTAGCCACGTCCACTGGGACCGCCGCCTCGACGGGCTGCTGGCCCAGGCCGTCTGCAGCATCCAAGCGGTGAAGGGGGTGGGCTTCGGCGACGGCTTCGACTCCGCCGGTCTACGCGGTTCGGAGGCCCACGACGCCATCCTGTGGAACGCCGAGCAGGACTACCACCGGGACACCACCCGGGCGGGGGGGATCGAGGGCGGGATGTCCACCGGGGGCCTGATCGTCGTCCGTGCCGCCATGAAGCCCCTGTCCACCCTGAATCGACCGGTCCTGGGCACCGTCGACATGCGGACCAAGGAGGCGACGACGTCGTTCAAGGAGCGCACCGACGTGACCGCGGTGCCGGCCGCCGGCGTGGTGGCGGAGACGATGGTGGCCCTGGTGCTGGCCGGTGAGGTCCTGCACAAGTTCGGCGGCGACTCCCTCGACGAGGTGGTCCGCAACCGCGACAGCTATCTCCGGTCGCTCGAGTGACGGGCCTTGGGTGACCCCGCGGCCCCGGACAGCAGGGCGTCGATCATCCTGGTTGGCATGATGGCGGCGGGGAAGACGAGCGTCGGGCGGCGGCTGGCCCGGTCGAGGGGCTGGGAGTTCTTCGACAGCGACGGCCAGGTCGAGGCCATGACCGGCCGCACCGTCGCCGACATCTGGCGCGGCGACGGCGAGGAGGCCTTTCGCCGGCTGGAGGCCCGGGTTCTCGCCGATGCCCTGGCATCGGGTACACCCCGGGTGATCGCCGCCGCCGGGGGCACCGTCCTCGATCCGGTGAACCGCCGGCTGATCGCCCAGCACCACCCCGTCGTCTGGCTCCGGGCTCGTCCGGAGACCCTCGTCGGCCGGCTCGGCTCGGCCACTCACCGCCCGCTGCTCGACGCCGATCCGGCCGGCACCCTCGCCGCCCTCGATGCCGTCCGTCGCCCGTTCTACGACGAGGTCGCCGATGTGATCGTCGACGTCGACGACCTCACCACCGACCAGGTACTCGCCTGCGTGGAGGCCGGCCTGGAGCACGCGCCCGGCCCGGGTCGGGTCCATGATGGAGCGCCTGATGGCTGACGGGCTTCTCACCGTCCCCGTCGTGCTGTCGGGAGGTCGGTCCTACGACGTGGTGGTGGGCGCCGGGGCCCGCCACCGCCTGCTGGAGGTCCTGCCCGTAGGGGCGCGGCGGGCGGCCATCGTCACCCAGGAGCGCGTGGGCGTGGCTGTCGACGCCGGCATCGAGCAGCGCAGCTTCCTCATGGGTGACGGCGAGGCGGCCAAGTGCCTGGAGACGGTCGAGGAGCTGTGCCGGGCCTGGGCCCGGTGGGGCCTGACCAGGGGCGACGTGGTGGTGGCCGTCGGCGGCGGAGTGGTGACCGACACCGCCGGGTTCGCGGCGGCCGTCTACCACCGCGGTGTGGCTGTCGTGCACGTGGCCACGTCGCTGCTGGCCCAGGTGGATGCGGCCATCGGCGGCAAGACGGGCGTGAACCTTCCCGAGGGCAAGAACCTGGTCGGGGCGTTCTGGCAGCCGGCGGCGGTGCTGTGCGACACCGAGGTGCTGTCCACCCTGGCGCCGCGGGAGTACCTGAGTGGCCAGGGGGAGATGGCGAAGTACGCCTTCCTCGGCGTCGACGACCTGGCCGACCTGCCCCTCGACGAGGCGGTGGCCGCCTGTGTGCGGTGCAAGGCGGCCTACATCGGCGCCGACGAGCTCGAGCGGACGGGGCGGCGGGCCCTGCTCAACTACGGCCACACCCTGGCCCATGCCCTCGAGACCGCCGGCCACTACGACCTGCGCCATGGGGAGGCAGTCGCCATCGGCGTGGTGTTCGCCGCCCGCCTGGCCCGGCGCCTCGGCCGCATCGACGATGGTCGGCTCGACGAGCACGAGCGGGTCGTCGGCGGCTACGGGCTACCCACCGCCGTCCCACCCGGCCTTGGTCCCGACGAGCTGATGAAGCTCATGGGCCGGGACAAGAAGGCCCTCGACGGGCTCACCTTCGTCCTCGACGGCCCGGCGGGGCCAGAAGTGGTGGCCGGAGTGGACCCCGACGACGTCGAGGCCGCCCTGGGCGGACCCATGCCGAGTGACCGAGTAGCCGGGTGAACCCCGTCGTCCTCCTTCTGTCCGGCCCCAACTTGAACCTGCTGGGCGAGCGCGAGCCCGGCATCTACGGCACCGCCACCCTCGACGACCACGTGGCCCGGGCCCGGAGCCGGGCCGGGTCCCACGGTCTCGACCTGGAGCACCTGCAGTCGAACCACGAGGGTGCACTGGTCGACGCCGTGTGCGCGGCCCGAGGGCGGGTGGCGGCCATCGTGGTCAACGCGGCGGCGTTGACCCACTACGCCTGGTCGCTCCACGACGCCCTGGCCGCCTTCGACGGGCCGGTCGTCGAGCTCCATATCTCCAACACCGCAGCCCGTGAGCCGTGGCGGCACACCTCGGTGGTCTCGGCGGTGGCCACCGGCACCATCACCGGCTTCGGCGGGCACGGCTACGAGCTGGCCGTCGACGCCGTGGCTCTCCTGCTCCTCAAGTGACCCTGCTCCTCAGGTGGCACTGCTCCTAAGGTGGCACAGTGCCCGGATGATCTACACCCCCATGGACGTGGTCGGTCGTGTCCCGCGCCTGCGCGACCGGTTCGACGGCGCCGGCTGCGACGCCGTGCTCGTCACCCACCTGGT
>JBBSIS010000177.1:0-6642 GCA_038231955.1 Acidimicrobiales bacterium | reverse complement strand
GTCCGACCCCCAGGGTCGCCCGACGGTGGTCGAGTTGGTGCCAGCCGAGCCGCGGATCTTCCCGGTCGGACGGCTCGACACCGACACCGAGGGCCTGCTGATCCTCACCAACGACGGCGACTTGGCCCACCGCCTCACCCATCCTTCCTTCGGTGTCGACAAGGAGTACCTGGCCCAGGTCGACGGGACGCCGACACCGGCGGAGCTGCGCCGGCTGCGCCATGGGATTCAGCTCGACGACGGCATGACGGCACCGGCTCGCGCCTCTGTCGTCGCCGCGGGGGCGGTCAAGCTCATCATCCACGAGGGGCGCAACCGCCAGGTCCGGCGCATGCTCGAATTCATCGGCTATCCGGTCACCCGGCTGGTCCGCACCCGCATCGGGCCGCTGGCCGACCGGCGCCTGAAGCCAGGCGAGTGGCGGGTGCTCGACATCGAGGAGGTCAGAACGCTGGAGGCGGCGGCCATCCCCCGAACTACATTCGACACGTGACCACCGCCGTCCGGGCCCTGCGAGGCGCGACCACCGTCGACGCCGATACCTCGGAGCAGATCCACGAGCGGGTTGGCGCCCTCGTCAACCGGATGCTGTCCGTCAACGACGTGGACAAGGACGACCTGATCAGCGTGGTCTTCACCGCCACCGACGACGTGACGTCGATGTTCCCCGCCGCCGCCGCCCGGGCCGTCGGCCTCGGTGACGTCCCATTGCTGTGCGCCCGGGAGCTGGCGATCGACGGTGGCACGCCGCGCTGCATCAGGGTGCTCATGCACCTGACGACGGAGCGGTCGCGCTCCGAGCTGCGCCACGTCTACCTGGCCGGCGCCGAGGGGCTCCGGGATGACCTCCCGGCCTGACCGAACACCACACACGACGTGAACGCCAGCCAAACGACCCGGCCTCGGACACAAGAGGGTGGCCAGCCCGATGGCGCAGGCCCGTCTGGCGGAAACGCTGACGTTCCGCAGCGGCGGGCCGTGGTGGTGGGCACCGGGTTGATCGGAGGGTCGATCGGCCTGGCGTTGCGCAAGCACGGCTGGCACGTGACCGGCCGCGACCTCGACCCAGCTCGGGCCGCCCGGGCCTTGGACCTGGGCGCGCTCGACGCCGTGGGCAACGACGCCGGTGCCGAGATCACCTTCGTCTGCACCCTGGTCTCGTCGATCGCCGGCGAGGCTCGTGCCGCCCTCGACGGCGGTGGGGTGGTGACCGACGTCGGCGGGGTGAAGGGGCCCATCGTGGCCGCGGTCGACCATCCCCGGTTCGTCGGCGGTCACCCGATGGCCGGCTCCGAGCAGGAGGGCATGGACGGCGCCGACCCCTGTCTTTTCGACGGCGCCACGTGGGTGCTCACGCCCTCGGTCGCCACCGACGCCGAGGCGTACGCCTTCGTGCGCTCGACGGTGACGTCGTTCGGCGCCGACGTGGTGGCCCTCGCTCCCGAGCGCCACGACGAGCTGGTGGCTACCGTCTCCCACGTCCCCCACTTGACGGCGGCGACGCTCATGGCCCTGGCCGCCGACGGCGCGACCGACCTGGGCCCGAGCGGCCCGGGGAGCGGGGGCCTGGGCCCGAGCGGCCCGGGGAGCGGGAGCCTGGGCAGGGGCCAGGGCCCGATGCTGCGCCTGGCCGCGGGCGGCTTTCGCGACATGACCCGGATCGCCGCCGGCCATCCCGGCATCTGGCCGGACATCTGCGCCGAGAACCGCGACGCCATCGTGGCCGGGCTCGACCGGCTGGTATCGGCGCTGTCCACCACGCGCGACCTGGTGGCACAGGGTGACCGCGCCGGGTTGCTGGCGGCGCTGGAGCGGGCGCGCGCCGCCCGTGTCAGCCTTCCCGCTCGGGTAGCCCACGACGCCGACCTGGTCGAGGTGCGGGTGCCGGTGCCCGACCGCCCTGGTGTCCTGGCCGAGATCACCACGCTGCTGGGCGAGCTCGACGTGAATATCGAGGACCTGGAGATCGCCCACTCAGCCGAAGGGGAGCGGGGTGTGCTCGTCCTCGTCGTGGAGGAGGAGGCCGCGGAGAACACCCGGTCTGCTCTGCTGGCCCGGGGCTTCCACCCCACGCTTCGGGCGCTTTCATGACGGCCTACCCTCCCCTTCTGGCCGCAGTTGCCCGTGCCTACGCGGTCAAGTGCAGCCAGAACGACGGCGAGGGGAGGATCCGGTGACGTCGCTCACGGTCGCAGGTGGGCAGCCGCTACGCGGGCGCGTCACGGTGCCTGGTGACAAGTCGATCTCGCACCGGGCCCTCATCCTGGCTGCCTTCGCCGAGGGGATCTCGCGAGTGCGCGGCCTTTCCGACGGCGACGACGTGGCCCGCACCCGGACCGCGGTCGAGGCCATGGGCGCCACCGTCGACGGTGACAAGGTCATCGGCGCCAAGATCACCGGTGGGCGGGACCGGTTGCACGAACCGCCCGACGTGCTCGACATGGGCAACTCGGGAACGGGCATCCGGTTGTTGGCCGGGTTGTGCGCCGGGTTCCCGTGGCTGACGGTGTTCACGGGTGACCAGTCGGTCCGTCGCCGCCCAATGTCGCGCGTAGCCGCCCCGCTGCGGGCCATGGGGGCATTCGTCGACGGGCGCCACGACGGGAGACTGCCCCCCCTGGTGGTGCGGGGTCGCTCGTTGCGGGGGATCGATTACGAGCTCCCCGTCGCCAGTGCCCAGGTGAAATCGGCGGTGCTGCTGGCCGGGTTGTCGGCCGACGGCGAGACGGTGGTCCGCCAACCGGTCGTCACCCGGGCCCACACCGAGGAGATGCTCCGGGCCTGCGGCGTCGATGTCGAGGTCAGCGGGGACGGGCTGGTGGTGCGCCTCCGGCCGTCGGCGCTGTCGCCCTTCGAGCTCGAGGTGCCTGGCGACCCCTCTCAGGCCGCCTTCTGGCTGGTGGCCGCCTGCATCGTCCCCGAGAGCGACGTGGTGGTCGCCGACATGTACATCGGCCCGGCTCGGACCGGCTTCCTCGACGTGTTGGGTCGCATGGGCGCCGACATCGAGCGGGTCGGCGAACGCAGCGTACGCGCCCGCTACTCTCCCGACCTGCACGGCACCAGCGTGGGGGGCGACGAGGTGGCCGACGTGATCGACGAGATACCGGCGCTTGCGGTGGCGGCGACGGCGGCGCACGGCGAGACCGTCTTCGCCGATGCCGGCGAGCTCCGCATGAAGGAAAGCGACCGCATCGACAGCATCGCCCACGGCCTCGATGTGCTCGGTGCCCGTGTGGAGACGGTCGACGACGGGTTCGTGGTCCACGGCCCGTCGCGCCTGCATGGGGGCCACACCCACTCCCGGGGCGACCATCGCATCGCCATGGCCATGGCCGTCGCCGGGCTGCGGGCAGAGGGCACGACCATCGTCGACGGTTGGGACGCGGTGGCGACCAGCTACCCCGGCTTCGAACGTGATCTGGAGCACCTGTGCGGGTCATAGCCATCGACGGGCCGGTGGGATCGGGCAAGTCGACTGTGGCCCGGGCGGTGGCTCAGCGGCTCGAGCTGCCCTTCCTCGAATCGGGGGCGATGTACAGGGTCGTCGCCCTGGTCGCCATCCGGCGGCGACTCGGCCCGGACGACCACGACGCCCATACCCGCCTGGCCGCGGGTGTCGACATGGACCTGAGCGACCGCATCCTGGTGGACGGGTCCGACGTCACCGCCGCGCTGCGGGAGCCCGAGGTCGGTCGGGCGGTCAGCGCGGTGGCGGCCATGGTCGGGGTGCGCGAGGAACTGGTGCGCCGGCAGCGGGCCTGGGTCGCCGACCACGGGGGGGCGGTGATCGAGGGCCGCGACATCGGCAGCGTCGTCTTCCCCGACGCAGATCTCAAGGTGTTCCTCACCGCCAGTGCCGCCGAGCGGGCCCGCCGCCGCTCGATGGACGAGACCCCTGACGACCTGGGCCGCCGCGACCTCCTCGACTCCACCCGCGCAGTGTCCCCGTTGATCGTGGCCGACGGCGCCATCGTGGTCGACACCACGGGCCGGCCGGTCGACGATGTCGTCGACGAAATCGTCTCCCTGCTGGGATGACCCGCTGATGCTCTACCAGCTCGTGCGGTTCCTGATACTCGTGGTGGCCAAGGCCTACTGGCGGGTGACGTTCGAGGGGCTGGAGAACGTTCCGGCCAGCGGGCCCTTCGTCCTCGCCCCCGTACACCGCTCGTTCATCGACTTCGGCATCGTCTCGGGGGTGACCCGCCGGCAGATGGGCTACATGGGCAAGGAGTCGTTGTGGACGTCGAAGGCGCTGGGGTGGTTCATCACCACCCTGGGCGCCTACCCGGTCAACCGCGGCGCGCCCGACCGGGAGGCCCTGCGCCGCACCCTCGCCGTGCTGGAAAAGGGCGAGCCGCTTGTGCTGTTCCCGGAGGGCACCCGGCGTACCGGTCCCAGGATCGACCACCTGGCCGAGGGGGCTGCGTTCGTGGCCAGCCGAGCCTCGGTCCCCGTTGTGCCGGTGGGCATCGGGGGATCCGAGGCCGCCCTGCCCAAAGGGAAGAAGCTGCCCCGCCCGGTGAAGATCCACGTGATCGTGGGCCGGCCCCTGCAGCCGGCGCCCATCGCCGAGGGCGCCAGGCACCCGTCGCGCCGGGCGGTCAAGAACCTGACGCTGCGGCTCCAGGGGGTGCTACAGCAGCTCTACGACCAGGCTCAGCAGCGCGCCGGCGTGACCGTCCGCCCGTAGGGAACTCAGCCCGTGGGGCACGCGGCCAGGGAGCCGAGCACGTCGCTGGCCGCCCGTTGGCGGTCGTCGGCGAAGGGGGAAATCCCTGACGATGCGCCGAGAGTGACAGCGACGGCGGTGTCGAGGGCGGCCAGGAGCTCCCTGAGCTCGCGAGGCGGCGGGAAGTACTCCTCCTCGTCGGTCATCGACACCTCCTCCACCCCGTTGCGGGGAGCGAGCCGGGCGATGACCTCCCGAACGAGCTCCTCGGGAGCGGAGGCTCCCGCGGTGACGCCCACCACTCCGGAGAGGTCGTCTGGCAGTTCGTCGGCCCGGTTGACCCGGTAGACGGAGGTGCAGCCGACCCCCCGGGCCACCTTCTCCAGGGCCACGGTGTTGGAGGAGTTGGCCGAGCCGATTACCACGAGGGCGTCGGCCTGGCCGGCGATCTGGATCAGGGCCGATTGCCGGTTGGTGGTGGCGAAGCACAGGTCGCTCTTGCCCGGCATCCAGAGCTGGGGGAAACGCAGGCGCGCCGACTCCAGCACGCCGGACCAGTCCTGGTGGCTGAGGGTGGTCTGGGCCAGCAGGGCGATGGGGCCGCCGGGATCGGGCAGGGCGGCCACCCCCTCTTCGGACTCCACCAGGTGGATCGACCCGGGGGCCACGGCCATGGTGCCGACCGCCTCGTCGTGGCCCTCGTGGCCCACGTAGAGGATCGAGTAGCCCTTCCCGGCGCGGACCTTGACCTCGTGATGGACCTTGGTGACCAGCGGGCAGACGGCGTCGACCACGAACCCGCCGTTGGCCTGGGCCGCCTCCACCACCTCGGGCGCGGAGCCGTGGGCGCTGAGCATGAGCGGGGCGCCGGCCGGCACGTCGGCGATGTCGTCGACGAAGACCACGCCCAGCCGGCGGAACCGGTCGACGACCAGCCCGTTGTGGACGATCTCGTGGTAGCAGTACACCGGCGGCTCGAAGACCCGAACCATCCACGCCAGGGCCTTGATGGCCATCTCCACCCCAGCGCAGAAACCACGGGGCGCAGCCAGCAGGACCCGGTCGACATCCATCATCCGAGGTCCGACGCAGGCACCCGGTCAGCCTACCGGCGACGCCCACCTATTCTGGGTGCATGGTGCGTCCTGAAAGCTGGACCAGACCAGCGGGTGAGAGTCCCGCTCGGGTAATCGCCGGAGAGCCCGGTAGCAGGCCCCGGTCCGTCGCCGAGAGGTGGCGGGCTGAGCGGGGCGTCAAAAGCCTCTTTGGAGGGAGCAAGCGTGCGGGCCGTAGCGCCACCAGGCGCGAGTCCTGCAGCCTCGTCACAGATACAACGGGGGAGCCGAGCCGCTCATGTCACGGCGAAGGCCTATGTCCGCCCTACCGGCGTTCCGGAATGCCCTTGGTCGGGTCCCCTCGGGGTAGGGGGAGCGGCACGTACGCACGGTCAGGTCCGGAACAGGAGAGGCCCGTCTGCGCAGCCTCGTCAGCAAAGACCGCTCGTAGAAGCCAATGGTGAAATCGAGCGGAGCGCAGCGGGAGTCCGACGGGGTCGTAGTACCGCTGATCGCCGGGAGAAACCCGGCAGGAGGGAAGGGCCCCGACTTCGGTCACGCCAGTCGAGGAGGTAAGCGCGAGGGCATGGCCGGGACCGCCCGGCCCAAACACTCCGGTGGGCATCAGCCCACCGACAAAGTGCGACAACTCCAGAACCGGCTATGGGCTGCGGCCAAGCAGTCTCCGGGTCGCCGCTTCCACGCCCTGTACGACCGCATCTACAGGAGTGACGTCCTGTGGGAGGCATGGAGGCGGGTCCGAGCAAATCGTGGCGCCGCCGGGGTCGATGGCCTGACCCTGGAGGCGGTGGAGGAATACGGCGTTCAGCGCATGATCGATGAGCTGGCCGCCGACCTCCGTGCAGGCACCTACCGCCCGTCGCCGCTGCGGCGGGTGGAGATACCGAAGCC